>CBFIHB010000039.1:0-13619 GCA_965662415.1 Actinomycetes bacterium
AGTGGTCCGGGGAAAAGGCCAGGCCATTGGATGTAGCGACATGATCGATCACAGCAGTTGCGGTCCCGTCGAGATCCACACGAAACAAATGGCCAGCCGGGAAACCGGCAGCGTCGTCGGTGCGCTCATCCATCGAGCCGATCCACAAGCGACCCGCTGGGTCAGGGCGTCCGTCATTCATGCGAACGCCCTCAGTGGATTCGAGCGCCACGACCTCCTCCCACTCACCGGATGAGGATTCATACTCGATCAACCCGGCTCCAACGCCTATGACGAATCGATCGTCCCTGTCAGTGAGCGCAATACAAGACGGACGTCCGGGCATCGCCCACGAATCGACTTTCCGGTTGCTCCAGTCCATTCGCTGAACGGAGCAACCATCGACGTCCACCCAGTACAAGGCGTTGTCCCGGTCCGACCACACCGGGGACTCACCGAGTTTCGCCCGGTGCGAGGTGAGGATCTGGACCTCGGTACTCACAATTCGTTAGCAACCGTCTTCAGGAATTCAACACTCGCTTTAGCATCCTCGATCGGACCGGTCCCGGGCTCAGGATCACCCGTGAGCGAGCAGTCCTGCTCGAGTACGTACCAACCCTGGTAGCCGCGGCCCTCGAGGTACTTCACTACTCCGGCGATATCGACATCACCGCTGCCAGCCGGAACGAACATCCCTTCGATGGTGGCTTGGCGGAACGGGATTTCTCCTGCGCGGACCTTCTCAGCCATGGCATTAGTCAGATCCTTGATGTGAACATGCAGTACCCGATCACCCGCATCCTTCACAACCTGCAAGGGATCCACACCGGAGAGAAACAGGTGGCCGGTGTCCACGCACATCCCCACGTCACAGGAGTTCAACAGTCGGTCGACCTGGTTCTGCCGCGAGATGGCCATGCCCCAGTGCGGATGCAATGCCGTGCTAAGCCCACGAGCCTCCGTGATGTCCTGGAACCGGCGAACGTTCCGGATGAAGACCTCCCATTGCTCGTCATCCATATCGATCTCGGTGTCATAGCCGTCGTAATGCGAACGGGGCCCAAGCACCACGGTGGAAGCCCCTGCCGTAGCGAGCTGATCACTCGCACGACCGAAGTAGTCGAGATCAGCATCCATGTCCTTGTCGCGGTAAAGGATCGCTGGGACGAAGGCCCCCACCATCGACATGTCGTAGCCGGCAACGAAATCCTTCAATTCCTCCGGATCGCTGGGCAGGAAGCCATCGGGGCCCAGTTCGGTCGCGCTCAAGCCGGCCTCTCGCATCTCGGCCATAACCCGCCTCGGGTCCATCATGTAGCCCCAGCCAGGAGAGGCATCGGCTCCCCAGGTGATGGGAGCCCCTGCCACCCGGCTCAGCATGTCGCTCATCGCAGTCCTCCCACGGATCTCGAATATGACGCTTCTAGGCCCGGGCCGCTGGCGCGGACCCCATTCCAACCCCTAAGTTGGAACGTGCCAACGCGAAGCATGGCACAGGAAACTGTCAGTTTCGACCCCAAAGGAAACCCCCCAGGAGGACCAATGGAGACCATCCGCCTGACCATGGCCCAAGCCCTGGTTCGATGGCTGACCGCCCAGAAGACAGAGATCGACGGTCAGGTGGTACCCCTGTTCCCAGCGGCGTTCGGCATCTTCGGGCACGGCAACGTGACCGCCCTTGCCGAAGCACTAGCCGAGGTGAAGGACTCCTTCCCCACCTACCGCGGCCACAATGAACAGTCGATGGCGCTCTCGGCGATCGCCTACGCCAAGGCAATGCGGCGCAAGCAGATCATGGTCGCCACATCCTCGATCGGGCCGGGAAGCACCAACATGGTGACTGCAGCCGGGGTCGCCATCACCAACCGACTGCCCGTCCTATTGCTCAGCGGCGACACTTTCGCGCATCGCATCGTGGATCCGGTGTTGCAGCAGGTGGAGCAGTTCGGTGATCCGACCATCACAGCGGCGGATACCTTCAAGCCGGTAACGCGGTTCTGGGATCGGATCGTCAAGCCCGAGCAATTGGTGAAGTCGCTACCACAGGCGCTGGCAGTCATGCTCGATCCTGCAGATTGCGGGCCAGCCTTCATCGCGTTGCCGCAAGATGTCCAGGCCGAGGCTTACGACTACCCGACCAAGTTCTTCGAGGAGAAGGTCCACTACATCCGGCGCCCGCAGGCCGATCCGCGCGAGATCGCGGCAGCCGCCGAGGTGATCGCATCGGCCAAGAAGCCAATCGTCATCTCCGGTGGAGGTGTGCTGTATTCGGGTGCCATCGAGACACTGACCGAGTTCGCGGCCAAGCACAACATGCCGGTTACCGAGACCTTCGCGGGCAAGGGCGCATTCGTAGATTCCAACCCAAACTACGCAGGCTCCCTCGGTATCGCGGGCGACGCTTGTTCGAATGCCATCGCCGAGGACGCTGACGTTGTCATCGCCGTGGGCACCAAACTCCAGGACTTCACCACCGGATCCTGGGCGCTGTTCAAGGATCCCAAGGTACGGATCGTCGCTATCAATGCCGCACGTTGGGACGCGATGAAGCAAAGCGCGACCGGGGTGATCGGGGATGCGGACGCCTCACTCAAGCAGATCGACGATGTTCTCGGGGACTACGCCGCGCCAGTGGAATGGCTCGAGCGGGCTCAGAGTGAGAAGGCCGCATGGAACGCCCACCTCGACGAATTCGGTCGTGCAGTCAGCGATCCCCCGGCCTACAACCAAGTCATCCAGCGCTTTCACCAAGTGTGCGACGACAGTGATTACATCCTGTCGGCCGCGGGCGGATTGCCTGGCGAGCTCTTCGCTGGATGGCGCACGAAGGAGATCAACACCTTCGATGTGGAGTTCGGCTTCTCGTGCATGGGCTACGAGATCGCCGGTGCCGTTGGAGCCAAGATGGCGCTGCCTGATCGCGACGTCGTCTCGTGGGTAGGCGATGGCTCCTACCTGATGATGAACAGTGACATCTACGCGAGTGTTATGACCGGCAACAAGGTCATCTACGTCGTTTGCGATAACGAAGGTTTCGCGGTGATTAACCGCCTCCAGGTCAACCAGGGTGGCGAGGAGTTCAACAACCTGCTGCGCACAACCAAGCACACCACCATGACGAAGGTCGATTTCGTCGCCCACGCAGCAGCTCTCGGCGCCAATGCCGAGAAGGTCGAATCCCTCGATGACATCCCAGCCGCCTATGCGCGAGCGAAAGCTTCGGACAAGACCTATGTCCTCGTCATCGACGTAGCCCAATACGAATGGGTCGGCGGAGGCACCTGGTGGGAGGTCGGGGTCCCCGAGGTGAGCAACCGCGCCGAGGTACGGGCGGCTCGCGCGTCTTACGAGGCTGAGTCCAAGCACCAGCGCCCCGGGGTCTAGTCATGGCGCTGTACCCCGAATTCGAAGGCAAGGTTCTCGTCGCCACCGGCGGAGCCTCCTTGATCGTGGAAGCCCTCGCCCTGCAGTTCACGACCAACGGCGGCAAGGTCGTCCTTGGTGACCTGAACACCGACCACGCTGACGATTTGCTCGCAGACCTCGGTGCTGCCGGCCGTTTCGTCAAGACCGATGTCACTTCCGACGCTGACCTCGATGCTCTACTGCACACCGCGGTGGATGAGTTCGGCGGAGTCGACTACGCGGTCAGCGCCCACACCACGTTCGGGTGCGGCTACCTGGACACCACCCGCGAGCAGTGGTTGACGTCTCTCAACGTCAACGTCGCGAGTGCGGCGATGTTCATCGAGAAGGCCGTCCCCTTGATGCAAGAACGCGGCAACGGTGCCGCGGTGCTCGTAACGTCGGTGTCAGGGAAGGCGTCCCAGCCGAACCGGATCGTTTACCCAGTAACCAAGGCAGCACTGATAGGGCTGAGCCGAAACATGTCACAAGCCCTCGCTCCGCTGGGCATCCGTCTCAACAGCGTCTCCCCTGGCTGGACCTGGAGCAGGAATATCGAGAAACGCTACGGAACCCGCGAGCACGCCGATAACTTCGCCGGGGAGTTCCACGCGATCCGACGAATGGCCGAGCCCGAGGAGATTGCAGACGCCATTTGCTACGTCTGCTCCGATGGTGCCACCTTCGTGACCGGAAGCGACTTCGCGGTGGATGGCGGCTACAGCGCCATGGGACCCGAGGCGCTGGGGCAGCCCTACGAGAAATATCCCGTCATCGACCAATAGCGTCGATTTCGACGTCGTTGTGCAAGTTCGCGCTCTCACAGCGCAAGTTCGCGCTCGCACAGTGCAAGTTCGCGCTCCCACAGCGCAAGTTCGCGCCGTATTTGTGCAAGTTCGCGGGTTAGAGGTCGACGGCGAAGTACTGGGTCTCGAGGAACTCGTGGATGCCGTCGAAGCCGCCCTCGCGACCGAGTCCGGATTCCTTCATGCCACCGAACGAGGCCGCCGGATCCGACGCGATACCGCGGTTGATCGCGACCATGCCCGATTCCATCTGCCGCGCGACCTTGATGCCCTCGCCGGCGTCCTTGGCGTAGACGTAGGAGATGAGGCCGTACTCGGTGTCGTTGGCCATGCGGATCGCTTCGGACTGATCCTCGAAGGTGACGATCGGTGCCACCGGCCCGAAGATCTCGTTTCGGGTGAGCGACGAGCCGTGCTGCACATCGCGGGTTACATACGGTGACAAGAACGCGCCTTCGCCGGGAGCTTCGCTGACCGCAGTGGCCGTGATGCCCTCCTTCTCGGCCTCCTGGACGATCTCCAGGATCTTGTCGCGTTCCTTGACCGAGACCATGGCGCCGAGATCGTTGCTTTGGTCGATGCCCGGGCCGATCTTCATGCCGCGCAGCGCGGCTTCGAACTTGACGGCGAACTCATCGGCCACCGATGCGTGCACGTAGAAGCGGTTGGCGGCGGTGCAGGCGGCACCGCCATTGCGCATCTTGGCGACCATGGCGCCTTCGACCGCGGAATCGACATCGGCTCCCTCGAGCACCAGGAACGGGGCGTTGCCGCCGAGTTCCATGGATGACGGCAGCACGCGCTTGGCCGTCTGCTCGAGCAACAGTTTGCCCACATAGGTCGATCCGGTGAAGGACAACGTGGCCACTCGGGGATCGGACAAGATCGCTTCGGAAACTGGGCCGGATTTGGAGGTGGTGACGACGTTGACCACGCCAGCCGGTGCGCCAGCGCGCTCGAGCACATCCGCGACCCACAGCGCGGTGAGCGGCGTCTCAGCGGCGGGCTTCAAGATGGTGGTGCAGCCGGCCGCGAGTGCCGGAGCGAGCTTGCGGGTGGCCATGGCTGCCGGGAAGTTCCACGGCGTGATGAGGTACGCGACACCCATCGGGCGGTAATCGGTGATGATCGTCTTATCGCCGTTGGGGCCGTAGCGGAAGTCGCCTTGGACGTGCGCGGCGACCTCGGAGAACCACCGGAAGAACTCGGCAGCGTAGGTCGCTTCACCCATCGCATCGCGCCAGGCCTTGCCGTTTTCCAAGACGATCAATCGCGCGCAGTCTTCGATTTCGGAAGTCATGATGTCGAAGGCCTTGCGCAGGATCTCGGCGCGGGAGCGCGCGGAGGAGACACTCCATGAGCCGAAGGCATCATGCGCGGCGGCCACCGCATCCAAGCCCTGCTCGGGTGTGGCATCGCCGATCTCGGCGAGCGCCCCGAGGGTGGCCGGATTGATGACTTGCAGGTGGGTTGCGGTCTGCACCCACTGACCGCCGACCAGCAGGCTGGTGGGGGTGCGTTCGGGTAGGCCAACGCTCACCGACGGACTCCTTTCGCGAGGTTTTCGAAGACTAGCGAAGCGCCTCGGACCAGCAAGGCGGCCCAGCCCCTAGTACGCGTTGGTGACGACGAGTTCTTCGGCCGGGAACAAGGTCAGGAGTTCGGCGCCGTTCTCGGTGACCACGAGCTCCTCCTCGATCCGCGCCGCCGAGTGACCATCGGCAGCCGGCCAGAAGGTCTCCAGTGCGAAGACCATCCCCGGCTTGATCTCGACTGGATTCTCCAGCGAGTTCAACCGGCTGATAACCGGGCGCTCGTGCAATCCCAGACCTAGCCCGTGACCGAACTGCAAACCGAAGGCCTCCATCTCCGAGGAGAACCCAAACTCCTCGGCCTTGGGCCACAGTTGTGCGATCCGGTCGGTAGTGACGCCGGGCTTGACGAGATCGATCGCCGAGTCGATCAATTCGCGAGCCTTGCGGTAGGCGTCACGGTGCGCGGACGTAGCGCGGCCGACCGCGAAGGTCCGGTAATAGCAGGTCCGATAGCCGTTGAAGGCATGGATGATGTCGAAGTAGGCCTGATCGCCGGGGCGGATAAGTCGATCGGAGAACACGTGCGGGTGCGGACTGCACCGCTCACCTGCGATGGAGTTGATCGCCTCGACCTGCTCTGAGCCCATCTCCAGGAGTCGGCCGGTGGCTAGGGCCGCGACATCGCTCTCACGCACGCCCGGCTTCAAGAACTCATAGATGTCCTGGTAGACACCGTCGACCATCGCCGCAGCCTGGCTCAAGAGCAAGATCTCGTCTTGGTTCTTGATCTCCCGGGCATCGAGCATGACCTGCTGCCCGTCGCGGACATCGATTCCAGCGGCCTCGAGCTCGCGCAGCATCGGCATCTCGATGACGTCAACGCCGAGTGGCATTCCGGCCACGCCCTCATCGCGCATGATCTCGGCGATCTGCTGGGCGGTACCCCGGGGCAGACCGGATGTGGGTGAGATGGCCCCTTGCAGGCCATTGTTGCCGCCGTTGGACTGTTCGGGCTTGAGCCACGGCGAGTGCAGGCGGTGGTTCTTGGCAGCCGAGCCGAAGTCCCAGATCCACGGCTCGCCTGTGCGGGTAAGGAGTGCCCAGCGCTCGGTCTTGTTGTAGCCCCAGGTACCGATGTGGGTTGATGTGAGATAGCGAATGTTGGATGACTCGAACACCAACAGCGCACCGAGATCACTGGCATCGAGCGCCTGCCGGGCGCGAGCCAACCGGTAATCGCGTAGCCGGGCGAAGTCGACCCGTTCCTCCCAATCGACCCCGATGATTCCAGGAGCCGCGATCGACGTCTGGGCGAATTCGCGGGCGGGCATTGGCTGAACTGGTGAACCCATGACGGGTGTCATCTCCTAACGACGTGCTGTGCTGGGCAACGAACTGGAATCCGTGAACGAGTCGGGGATCATCTGCCGGTATGACCCGCCGGGTGGGCAGGGAGGAGCCCGCCCACCCGGGGGTCACCTCATCCAAAGGATGAGGGAATTACCGTCGGTTTACCACTCAGGTGCGACGTCCGGGGCTTCCCAGTTGTCGATGGTGACCTTCGGGTTCGGCATGTACAGCACCGAAGTCCCGTCGCTCCGACCAAGGCTGGTCTCACCGGTCATCGCCGCGTAGATACCGCGAACGGCGTTCGCGCCGTCCCACGACGAGGACTGGAAGACGGTGCCGTCGAGGACGCCTTCACCGACCAGCGGGTTGCCGAGGAAGGTGTTGCCGATCGAGGTGATGATCAGACCTTCCACGTCCAGACCCTGGGCGCGGGCGGCGTCGATCGCACCGGCGACCATGGTGTCGTCAGCGGCGTAGAGGCCCTGGACGTTGTCGGGACCGACCGAGGTCAGCATCTCCGACGCCGCGATCTGCGACTCGTCCTTGTTCCAGTTGCCCGGCTGCTCGGCCAGGATGGTCACGTTCGGGCACAGCTCAGCGACGGTCTCCTTGAAGCCGTTGCCGCGCAGGGTGGCCACCGAGTTGCCGGTGAGGCCGTTCACCTGGATGACGCCGATCTCGGCACCGTCGGCGAACTCGCACATCATCTCGGCCGAGGCAGCGCCCTGGCCGTAGCTGTCAGTGCCGGAGTAGCCGAACGTGAGGTCGGTGTCCTCAGGGTTGACGTCAGCGTTGGTGATCCACACCGGGATACCAGCGTTGTTCGCGGCCTCGAGGCAGGGACGGATCGAATCCGCCACGGCCGGCCACAAGATGATGCCGTCGGGCTGAGCAGCAACCGCGACCTCGCACTCGCTGGCTTGCTTGTCAGCGTCGTACTCGGAGTTGGTGATGGTCAGGTTGATGCCGAGTTCGGCAGCGGTCTCCTCCATCGGGGGGAGGTAGGTGGTGCCATACGGCTGGTCGTTGCCCTGCGGGAGCAGTGCATAGACCTCGAATGTCTGGTCGCCGCCGGCGTCGTCAGCAGCGGCGTCATCGCCGGCTTCTTCCTCCACCGTCTCTTCGACCGTTTCTTCTGCTGCGGCGTCGTCGCCGCCGGAGTCCGCGCTGCTGGAGTCGTCAGACCCTCCGCAGGCGGCCAGAGTAAGGCTCGCAGCAGCAAGAATGCTGGCTGCGAACGTAACGCGAGACTTTCGCATCTGTTGCCTCTCTTCGTTGGTTTCATCTGGTCAGCCACCAGCGGTGGCACGGGCCCCGAAAAGTGCTAACCCCCCGGGGATTTCGCACGGCCTTGGCGCAAAGTCCGAAGACTTCCCGCGACCGCACGAAGACTGTTGGGATCGGTGGTGACGGCGACGAGCAAGATGACGCCGATGAAGATCTGCTGCACAGGGACTTGCACGCCCGAGAGTGTCAAAGCGACCTGCAAGATGCCCAGTGCCGCAGCACCGATCAATGTTCCGACGATCGAACCTCGACCGCCCTTCAGGTAGTTGCCACCGATGATCGCGGCGGCAAAACTGGCGAGCAGCACGGTGGATCCCGCAGTCGGGTCCGCCGTAGTGCGCTCCAATGTGTTGATCACGCCGGCGAGGGCTGCAACGAAGCCGGAGATCATGAAGCCGGTGAAGATCCGTCGGTTGACCGGGATACCGGCGTCACGGGCCGCCTGGCGGTTGCCGCCGACAGCGAAGAACTCACGACCGGCCTTGACCCGAGACACGAACACCTGGATCGCGATGAACACCAGGATGAAGATCAGGATCCGGGGAGTCAGCGGGCCGATCAATGGCTGCCCGAAGGCGATGCCTGCGTCCTTGTCGGTAAGGCTGACCGGCGCTTCGTCGGAAATGACGAATGCCAGCCCTCGGAGGGCGAACAACATGCCTAACGTGGCTATGAAGGAGTTGATCCCGATCACGGCGACGAAGAACGCATTGATGACACCGACGACGAGGCCGGTGACCAGCGCCGCGATGATGCCCAGGGTCAGATCCGGGATGCTGGCCATGATCACGCCGGCAACCGCCAGGGTGCTGGCCACGCTCAGGTCGAGTTCGCCCATGAGGATCACGGCGGTCAGCCCGAGCGCGACGATGCCCACGAGGGCGATGCGACCTAGCGTGACCTGGTAAGCGGTGAACACGAGCGGTTCGAGGATCGCCACCACGATGATGATGACGGCCAGCAGGGCCAGGCCGCGGCCTTCGGTGCGCCGGGAGGCAACCGTCCGGATCCGCTGCAGGAATCCCTGCTGCTCCGTACTTCCGAGAGTGATCGTCTGGCTCATTTCTTCGACGCCCTTCTCCCGAGCGCGTCGACCGAGACGGCCAAGACGATCAGCACTCCCAACGCCACCTGCTGGTAGCCGAAGCTGATACCGAACAGGACCAGGATGTTGGTCAGGACGCTGACGAAGATCACGCCTAGGAACGTTCGGTAGATGCTGCCGCGCCCACCGAACACGCTCGTGCCTCCGACGATGATCGCCGCCAAGGCTTCGAACTCGTACCCGACGCCGTCGTTGGAGACCGCGGTGTTGGAGAAGGCTGCGAGCACGAAGCCGCCGATCATCGCGGCGATGGCGGTCACGAGGAACGCACCGATGATGACGAGTGCGGTGTTCGAGCCGCCGAGGCGGGTGGCCTGCTCGTTCACACCGAAGGATTTGACGAGGAAGCCGAAGTTGGTCCGGTTAAGCAATATGCTCAGCAGGATCGTCATGATGATCAAGACGATGGCCGAATACGGCACCGGCCCGATCTTGCCCAGACCGAAGGCTCGGATCGGACCATCGGGTGGGCCGAAGAAGATCGATCCGCCGGAGAAGAAGCGCAACAGCCCTAATCCGATGAAGGTGGTCGAGAGCGTGACGATGACCGCATTCGCTTTGAACACGCCCACCGCGGTTCCGTTCACGATCGCGAACAGGAATGCTGCTGCGAGCGCTGCGATGAAGGCGACGGGCAGACCGTAGGCATTGCTGACCCCGATGAGGATCACACCGGCTGTTGCCACCTGGGCCACAACGGACAGATCGAGGTAGTTGCCGCTGATGACCACGAAGGTCATGCCGACCGCGACGATCCCGATTGGAGCGATGCGATCGAAGACGTTCGTGATGTTCACTAGCGAGGCGAATCCGTCGACGAAGAACACGCCGAACAAGATCAGGACCGCGGTGAAGATGAAGATCCCGTTCTGGGAAACCCAATTCAACACGCGTGCGGATGTCCGCTCTTCGAGAACGGCAACCTGGACCTTGTCCTCATTGACGATGGTCGTGTCAGCCATCACGCACTCACCTCCGCTTCACCGGAAGCCAGGGACATGACCGACTTCTCATTCGCCTCGCCGTACGGGAGCGTCCCTGTGATTCGCCCGTCTCGCATGACGTGGATGACATCGGACAGCTCAAGGAGTTCGGGCAAGTCCGAGCTCACCACGAGCACCGCGGTCCCTTGATCGGCCATGTCCTTCACGAGGCGGTGGATCTCGGCCTTAGCGCCGACGTCCACACCACGCGTGGGTTCGTCGAGGACGATGAAGTCGGGGCGTCGGCCTAGCCACTTGGCGACCACGATCTTCTGCTGGTTGCCGCCGCTGTACTGGCCGGCCTCCCGCTGGATCTCCGGCGGGCGCAGACCCACCTTGTCGGCCAGTTGCTGGGCGAACTCCTTGATCTTCGCCCCAAGCATGAAACCGGCCTTGGACAGCTGCTTGCGGTTGGGAAGACGGATGTTGTCGGTGACGGTCATTGTCAACGCGAGTCCGTCGGTGCGCCGCTCTTCGGGCACATAGGCGACGCCGTTGCGAACGGCCGACTGATAGCTGGAGATGACGGCAGGCTTGCCATTTCGAATCAGCGTCACCTGGCCTGCCGTGCGGTTGTCCGCGCCGATGATCGCCCGCACTAGCTCCGAACGTCCGGCGCCGACGAGGCCGCCGAGGCCAACGATCTCCCCAGCTCGTACCTCGAGATCGACTCCGTTGACCCCAGGAGCCGTAATGCCTTCGGCGCGAAGCACGACTTCACCGGGGTCCGCATCACGGTGACTGGCGAGGTCGCGCTTGAGTTCGCGGCCAACCATCTGATCGACCACTTGCTCGGGGGTGACATCCGCGATGGGCGCGGTCAGCACCTGCTTGCCATCTCGCAGGATCGTGACGTTATTGCAGATGCGGAATACCTCAGGAATGCGGTGAGAGATATAGGCGATGGCCATGCCACCGGCTGCCAGGCGCTCGAGCATCGCCAGGAGATAGTCGGTTTCCGCGGGAGTGAGGGTGGCCGTGGGCTCATCGAGGATCAGCACCCGAGGCTTGCGTGCGACGGCGCGAGCGATTTCAACGAACTGGCGCAGGGCGACCGAGAGGCGAGTCACCCGCTCGTCAAGATCGACGCTGACCCCGATCTCCTCGAGTGCGTCCGCGGCGACCTGCTTGAGCTCCTTGTACTCGGTGAATCCGAACTTGGTCGGGAATGCGCCGAGCAAGATGTTCTCGGCGACGGTCATCTCCGGGACCAAGCTCAATTCCTGGTGGACCAGGGCGATACCCGCATCGATGGCATTGCGAGTACCTCGAGCGAGTACCTGACCGTCTACCCGGACTTCACCTTCATCGGGATCCAAAATGCCGGCAAGTACCCGCATGAGGGTCGATTTACCAGCGCCGTTCTCACCAACGACGGCGTGAATCTCCCCCGTCGCGACCGTCAAACTGACATCGTCGACAGCGAGTGCGCCGCCGAACCTCTTGGTTATGTGATCCGCCTCGATCAGCGGCGGTGCTCCTCCACTGCCCACGTGATCTCCTTAGACTCGCAACTGACACCCAGCAGGATCGATCTGCTGGTGTTCTGTGTGAGTGTGCACTAGTTAACGTAGAAGACAAGGGCTGTAACCTATTCGTTATGTTGTAGTGCACACGCTTGTGCCGAAATCGTGATGTGAATTCCCGAATAACTTGGAAAATCTCCATATATTGCAACACTCTCCGCGGTAGTCATCGATAACCGAGGTCATGGACGGCTGGACGAGTTCCAGTAAAAGTGTTCACAACCACGCGACCTGTGTGTAATCTCCTGCCAAACACCGCCGCCGCCCGCGAACTATGGTGGACTCGGCGCTTCACGTCCGGATCGGAAAGGTGCACATACATGGATTCCACTCGTTTGGCGGGCAAGAACGTCCTCATCACCGGCGCAGCGCAGGGTATGGGCGCGGCGGTAGCCAAGGACTACGCAGCACAAGGCGCGAACGTCTGCCTTGGCGATCTCAACACCGAAGGTGTGGACCAGGTGGTGGCCGAGATCAATGCCGCAGGCAACGGCAAGGCGATTGGCGTGCAGTTGAACGTGGTCAGCGAAGAAGATGCCAAGGCCGCCGTGGACGCAACGGTGGAAGCCTTCGGTGAGATCAACGTGATCGTGAACAACGCCGGAATCAACAAGCCCCTGTTCTTCGAGGACATCACCCGTGAGAACTGGGACAAGATCATGGACGTCAACGCCTGGGGCACGCTGAATTGCATGCAAAAGGCCGCCAACCAGATGATCGCCCAAGGCAAGCGCGATTACCCCTACAAGATCATCAACGTCGGTTCGATCCTGTCGCGCGATGCCTTCGACGACGTAGTTGTGTACAGCGCGAGAAAGCACGCCGTGCTCGCGATGATCAAGGGAGCCGCCAAGGCTCTCGTCGACCACAACATCACGGTCAATGGGTACGGGCCAGGCGTAGTGCGCACGGAATTGTGGGAACAGCTCGATAAAGACCTCGTGGCGATCGGTAAGTTCGAAAAGGAAGGCGAGAGCATGGATTCCCTCGCCGCGAACATGATCTAGATGAAGCGCTACTCCTACCCCGAAGATGTCATCGGAACCGCCTCGTTCTTGGCGAGCTCGGACAGCGACTACATGACCGGCCAGTTGATCATGATCGACGGCGGGATGGTCCTGCACTAGGAGAGTGCTGAAGGCTCGGGCCCTCGTGCCGCGCCAAGCGCCGTATGCATCCGACTAGAGGCTGCGCTGTTCGCTCCCGGACGCGTAGTACATTCCTACCGTTCGCAAGGAGGACACAGTGACGTCCGTAGAGGCCGGTGAAGCGCTCATCGCGAGCGAGCCTTCGCCGACCCCCAATGGCGACCGCGAGTGGGTGGTCGTTGGCGGGCGGCTCCGTGAAGCCCGGACGGCCGCGGGTTTGAGCGTTCGTGAACTTGCCCGGCGTATCGATGTCTCCCCCAGCCATGTCTCCCAGGTGGAGCGGGGCTTAGCAGCCTTCAGCGTCCGTGCGCTCTACAACGTCGTCAATGAACTCGGCATCCAAATGGATAGCCTCTTCGACGGCGTACCGGAGGCGGGCGAGGGGACGCTCTCACCCGAGCAACCGCGCCGCAGCCTCGATGAGTCCACGGCGCTGGACACCTCCGGCGTTGTCTTGCGGGCAGCGCAACGTCCGACCATCAAGTTGAAGTCCGG
>CBFIHB010000039.1:13629-13863 GCA_965662415.1 Actinomycetes bacterium
CGCGCTGGGAGCGTCTCACCGCGCAGGCCGAAGAGGGGTGCGAGTTCCTCAGCGTGGTCTACGAACCGAATCCCTCCGGCGAGCCGCCCGAGGATTTCATTCGGCATACCGGTCGTGAGTACGGATTGGTCGTCTCCGGGGAACTGAATGTCCAGGTCGGCTTCGGACAAGCCGTGCTCGGTCCCGGCGATTCCATAGCGTTCGATTCCAGCGTTCCCCACCGATTCTGGAACG
>CBFIHB010000040.1:0-13640 GCA_965662415.1 Actinomycetes bacterium
GCGCGTACTCGTATGCCCGCAGGGCTCCCGGGAAGAAGGGCATCTCGCTACTGACCCGCACGAAGACCCCGGCAGCTTCGATCGCCCGCGCGATCTGGTTGGCAGCGGCCAGATCGATACCGAACGGCTTCTCCGCCAAGAAGTCCTTGCCGGCTTGCGCGGCAGCGATGTAGATCTCCTCGTGCAGATCATGCGGCACCGCGATGTAAAGCACGTCCACCGAAGAATCCTGGACAAGGTCCTGCCATGAATCGGTCAGTGTTTCGATGGTGGGTACCTGCTCGAACCAGGCCAACGCCGTGGGATTCGGATCAGCGACAGCCACGACTGATGGCCGCACCGGGTGGTCAACAAGGTGCAGCCAACGTCCGCAGATGGCGGCTAGTTCCCGGCCCATCAGCCCACCGCCGATGGTGCCGATGCGTACGTCGGTCATGCGATGAGTTTTTCCGCTTCGTCGACTGATGCGCCCTCGTGCAGCATCGCCATCAAGGCTCGGGTGATGCCGGCCGGGTTGTCGTGCTGGACGATGTTGCGTCCGTACACGATTCCCGCTGCACCCTGCGCGAGCACCGCCTCGGTGCGTTGGAGCAGTTCGCGATCGGGGACGCGGCCTCCGCCGCGAACCAGCACCGGGATGTCTCCCGCGATGCGCACTACCTGGTGGTAGTCGGCAGGGTCATCTGTCGGGTCGGCCTTAATCACATCCGCACCGAGTTCCACGGCCTGGCGGACGATCGGCAGGATCTTGTCCAAATCTCCGTTGACCGTGTATCCGGTGGCTTCGTCGTCGTTCAGCGGCTTCATGACTAGCGGTTCGACCATCAGGGGCATGCCGTACTTCTCGCAGTCGGCCTTGGCGTCGAGGACGTTTTGAACGCATGCTTCGCGGACTTCAGGACGGCCGGGTAGGTCGAGGAGATTGACCACGATCACCGCGGCGTCGAGCTGCACACCACGCTTCGCGGGTTCGGGGATCATGAGCGAGAACATGTGATCGGGGAGCGGGGCGCCGTACACATTCGCGACATCGGTGCGCATCACCAGAGCCGGACGGTTCTTGCCGCGATGGTTTTGCAACGTGGGGGCTTGGCCTTGCGTGAGTTGGATTGCGTCTGGGGCAGCTTCGACCAGGGTCGTGATGGCGGTGGGCAGATCCTCGATGCCATTGAGGAAGTGGCGCTCACCGAAGAACCCGTGGTCGATTGCGACATCGAGGCAGCGCCCGGATGCGGGGTTGAAAAGTCTGTTGAGGCGGTAGCGGACATCGGACACAGCGGTGACATCTCCTCAGGCTCGTTCGGTCGATCGACCATCCCGTGGGGTTCGAGGACCGATCTTCGTGCGCCCCCGATCTTGTCCACCCTATCCTCGCGAGGAGGGACCGACGGGCCCGCGCAGATGGGAAGCGAAGGTGCAGGGAGCACGATGAGCGAGCTGGTGGTCGGCATAGATGCCGGGACGACCCGGGTCAAGGCCCTCGCCGTCGATCTGGCCGGCACGGTCATCGCCGAGGCGGCCATGCCCACCCCCTGGCGGCGCTCAGGGGCCGAAGCGCAGATGGATCCCGATGAGCTCATCGACGTCGTTGGCAGCGTCCTCGAACAACTCACACATGCACCCGCTTGGCCCCAGGCGGCACGAGTCATCGGCATCGGCGTAACCAGCATGGCCGAAGCCGGCGTTCTCATCGGACCGCACGCGACCCCCGTGGCACCGGCGATCGCGTTCCACGATCCGCGGGGGCGCTCCGATGCGATCAAGGAAGCGATCGATCGGGAGACCTTCCACGGACATGTGGGTATGCGCTTGAACAACAAGCCCTCGGTGGCCAAGATCCTGTGGCTTCAGGAGAACGTCCCCGGGGCTGACTCGGCCACCTGCTACCTGAGCATCGCCGAGTGGATCGTGCACCGCCTGGGCGGCGAACGTGTCAGCGAGATCTCACTCGTCTCGCGTACCGGCCTTTTCGATGTCGTGGAACGGAAGCCCTGGCAGGCGACCTTGGATCTCGTGGGCGACCTGCTACCCGGTCCGGTCACCGTCGCTGGTGATGCTTGCGGGCAGGCGACCAACGTCCCGCCCGCGATGCGCGGAGCGGTACTGACCGCAACTGGGATGGACCATCAATCGGCGGCGTTCGCGTGCGGGGCTGCCACCACCGGTGCGCTGTTCGATTCGATGGGAACTGCCGAAGCGCTCTTGAGGTTCGCCCCCGGACCGATGCCACGCGAGGAACTCGTTCGGCTCGCTGAGCGGGATGTGGCCGTGCTGTGGAGTGTGATCCCCGATCACGTGTGTGTGCTCGGTGCGCTGGTCACCGGGCTGTCCTTGGAGCGCATCCGTCACCTACTTGGAGCCGAAACACGCGAGCAGCGTGCCGCGCTTGCTGCCAGCGCGCTCGGGTGCGATTCGGGGGAGTTGTCCCTCGGCGAGGTCGGTCATACCGGCCTGTCCATCGTCGGGGTCGATGACGACGCTAGCCCCGGTGCCTTGTGGCGGGCGAGTGTCGAGCACCTCACCGGCCTGGGTACCGAACTGCTCGACTTCATGGAGGCCGCGAGTGCTCCGCGCTCGGGAACTGTCCTGGCAGGCGGCTGGGTGCACGATGCGATGGTGCTGCAGGCGAAGCGGGCAGCAATCGGCGATTTCACAGTCAGCGAGGTGAACGAAGCCGGGGCACTTGGCGCTTCGATGTTCGCCGCGATCGCCGCAGGCGCCATGGTGCGGCCCGCTGCCGACGACACTCCGCGTTGGCCGAACGCGACGTGATCGATCGATATCGCGCGGCTGTCTATCGGGCGGAGGATCAGTGGTCGGCTTCGCTCGATCGCGGTGGTCCGGTGGACTTCTTCGGCTCCAGAATCGATATCCCCGCGCAACTGCGCTTCGGGCGCATCCAGGAAGTACGCACGTACGTCGAAAGCGTGTGTAGCGACATCGAAGTCGAACCCGCAAGCGTTCGACATCGAAAAGGCGGAACCCGCGCGCATTACTCCGGTGGGGTGATCGCAATCCCGGGACACGAACCCTGGGCGATGCGTGAATCCGTTGTCTTACATGAAGTCGCGCATCATGTCTGCGTGATCACCGACGCGAACGTCTCGCATGACGGCCGGTTCACAGCGACCATGCTCACCCTCGTGCGAATCCGACTCGGACACGAAGCTGAGTTGTTACTACGCACGGGATACGCAGCCGGCGGGGCCCCGATAGAGGGTGCGCCATGAGTGTCACCGTCGAGCGCATCAGCGCTCTGTTGATGAAGGCCGAGCGCACAGACAACCAGCACGAGGCCGAAGCGTTCTTGATGAAGGCCCAGTCCTTGGCAACTATGGCAAGCATCGATTTGGCCACCGCTCGGGCGCATCGAGTCGAGGACGAACGCCCACCGGATCCGATCACGCGAACCGTCACCATCGGGGAGAAAGGCAAGCGGGCAAACACCCACCTGGTGTCCTTATTCGTGGTGGTTGCGCACAGCAACTTCACGATGGTCGACGTCGCTTCCGATTCGACCTACGTGGTGGCCTACGGCATGCCGCAGGACCTGGAGGTCACGCACACTTTGTTCGCGTCTCTATCGGTGCAGATGGCAACCAGCGCGCAGGGCTACCTGGAAACCGGCGAGTGGAAAGCCGAGACGTACCGCGTTCGCTCGCGCACCACAGGTCTGCTGGTCACCAAGAACTTCACCAAGCAGACGGCTCGAGCCGCGTTCTACCGCGCCTACGTGGCACGCATCGACGAACGCCTGCAACAAGCCAAGGATGCGGCGGTGCGGCAGGCACAGAGCGAGCAGGATCGGGGCGGACAAGCACACTCGTCGGTCGAGATTGCCCTTCGGGACAGCGAGAAGGAGGTGCGTTCCTTCCACCGCCGTACCTCGGATGCGCGGGGTCGATGGGGCGGCTATCGCGGGGCAGCCTCGGGACGCTCAGGTTCTGCGGCGGGCGCAGGCCGTCAGGCGGCATCGAACGCGCGACTATCCGCCGCGCAGGAGTTGCCCGGAGGTCGTCGCGAATTACGCGATTGACTGTCAGGATGCTCCCGTGGAAATCGCGGATGTCCGTCAGGCAGCCGAGCGCGCACGAGGAGTGGTGCGCGATCTCCCGGTGCAGGGAGCGCGCTGGCTGACCGACCAGGTGGGTGGCCCGGTCTACCTCGTGCCGGAGAACCTGCAGCGCGCCGGATCGTTCAAGATCCGCGGCGCCTATAACCGCATCGCGCAACTGACGGACACCGAGCGTGCCAAGGGAGTGGTGGCAGCCAGCGCCGGGAACCACGCTCAGGGCGTTGCTCTGGCCGGGCAATTGCTCGGTGTTGACGTCACCGTCTTCATGCCGGTCGATGCATCTATTCCCAAGATCGAGGCGACCAAGGGATACGGAGCAGAGGTGCGCTTCCACGGTGCAACCGTGGACGAAGCACTTGTCGAAGCACGTCATTTCGGCGAAGAAACCGGCGCCACGTTGATTCATCCCTTCGATCACGAGCACATCGTCGCCGGACAGGCCACCTTGGGTCTGGAGATCGTCGAGAAGATTCCCGATCTCAAAACGGTGGTGGTGTGCACCGGTGGCGGTGGTTTGCTCGCCGGAGTCGCGTTCGCCGTCAAGCAGCTCAAGCCGGACGTCAAGGTGATCGGAGTCCAGGCCGAGGGCGCTGCCACCTACCCACAGAGCCTTGCCGAGGGCAAGCCGATCACCCGCGAGCAGATGAACACGATGGCCGACGGCATCGCCATCGCCCGCCCCGGTGATGTGCCGTTCGAACTCGTGCAGGAATTCGTCGATGAGTTCCGCACCGTGACCGAGGACGAACTCTCCCGGGCGGTCCTGATGTTGCTCGAGCGGGCCAAGCTCGTGGTCGAGCCCTCCGGCGCCGCCGCCACTGCGGCGGTAATGAACGCCCCGCACGATTTCGAACCACCCGTGGCCATCACGATCTCCGGCGGGAATGTCGATTCACTCGTGCTGTTACGGATCATCCGTCACGGTATGGCCGCTGCGGGTCGTTACCTGTCGATCAGTGTGCACACCCCCGATTTCCCTGGCTCGCTAGCCGGCCTGCTCGAAGTCCTCAAGCAGCACAAGGCCAATGTGGTGGATGTCTTCCACGACCGCACCGATCCGCGGGTGTCGATCGGCGATGTGCGCATCGATATTCAGATGGAGACCCGCAGCGCCGAGCAGCGCGACCGCATCCTCGCGGCGCTGACCGAGGCGGGCTATCAAGTCGAGGTGCTCGACGGCTAGCCCCGGCCCTGAGTAGGTCGATCATGTCGGCGTACTGTTCGCGTTTGTGACCGATAACGCCGTCGAGGCCCATGGCCTGGTGAAGGAATTCGGCGATGTCAAAGCGTTGAATGGCATCGATCTCGTTGTTCCCCGAGGCAGTGTTGTGGGACTGCTCGGCCCGAACGGATCGGGCAAGACCACCACCGTTCGAATCCTGGCAACGCTGCTGAAGGCAACGTCAGGTAGCGCGAAAGTGGCCGGCTTCGATGTCCGCAAGCAGGCAGACGACGTCCGCCGCTCGATCGGCCTCACCGGCCAGTACGCGGCGGTCGATGAATTCCTGACGGGCCGCGAGAACTTGCGAATGTTCGGCGGCCTTTACCACCTCGACGCGAATTACGTGAAGACGCGATCGGACGAACTGCTCGAGAAGTTCGATCTCACCGACGCCGCGAACCGACCTGCCAAGACCTACTCCGGCGGCATGCGTCGGCGTCTGGATCTAGCCGCGAGCCTGATCGCTAAGCCCGGCATCTTGTTCCTCGATGAGCCCACCACCGGCTTGGACCCACGTTCGCGGATCGGCTTGTGGAATGTGATCACCGAACTCGTGGCCGAGGGCACCACGGTGCTGCTGACTACTCAGTACCTCGATGAAGCCGATCAACTTGCCGACGACATCGTGGTGATCGACCACGGTCGGGTCATCGCCCACGGAACCTCCGGACAACTCAAGGATCAGATCGGCGGGGACCGTCTGGAAATTGTCGTCCAGGACGAAGGCCAAGCCGCGAGTGCCATCACCGCCCTAGCCCCGCTGGTCTCCGGCGAGGCGACCATCGATGGCACGCACTATTCGGCACCGGTGGCCGGCGGCTCCCCGGTCCTGATCGAAGCGGTGCGCGCTCTTGACTCGGCTGGGGTCGGTGTCGCTGATATCGGTCTGCGCCGCCCGACCTTGGATGATGTCTTCCTCTCCCTCACCGGTCACAGCGCGGAAGAGGATCAAGCCCCCGAGCGCCCGGAACCAGCCGAGCGAAGCCGTCGAGGAGGTAGGAGATGAGCGCCCCGGCGATCCAGGCCCAGCGGCCCCTGCTTGGGTGGACCGTGCACGACGCGGTGATCATCGCCCGCGCCACGATTGCGGCGTCCTTCCGCGTACCTGAGGCCCTGTTCTTCCAGTTAATCCAACCGGTCATCTTCGTGCTGCTGTTCGCGTATGTGTTCGGCGGTGCGATCCCCATCCCCGGGGCCGAACCGGGAACCGAAGCCGATGCATCGCTATACCGCCAGTACCTGATGCCCGGCATCTTCGGGCAAACGGTGGCGTTTGCCGCAGCATCGAGCACCGTCGGTCTCGCAGAAGCCATGCAGCGAGGCATCATCGATCGCTACCGCGCGCTGCCGATGTCCCAGCCGGCGGTGTTGCTCGGCAACACGATGGCCAATGCGCTTCGCCAGATCCTGGTGCTAACGGTGTTGAGCATCACCGGTTACATCGTCGGCTGGCGCATCAACGACGGCATCTGGAACGCGATCCTCGCCTACTTGCTATTGCTCCTTTTCGCCTACACCGTCACCTGGGTGGGAGCGTTCGTCGGACTATCGGTTCCCAACACCGAGACAGCGAACACCGCTGGCTTGATCTGGATCTTCCCGCTGACCTTCTTGTCCAACGCGTTCGTTCCGCTCAACGCGCTTCCCGGCTGGTTGCAGTGGTTTGCAGCTTTCAACCCGATATCCAGCCTGGTCCAGGCGACGCGCGAATTGTTCGGCAACCCCACGGGTGCACCGACCGACTTTTGGACGCTCAACAACGCGGCGCTATACACCGTGATCTCATGCGTGGTGGTGATCGCAATCTTTGCCCCGCTCGCGGTGCGCAAGTACCGCACCGCTGCCAGCAAGTAGAGCTAGCCGGTGTAGGTCTCGACCTTCAGGATCTCCACGCTCATGGTCTTACCGTTGGCAAGTTCGTAGGTCGCGCTCTCGCCGACTTTCTTGCCCTCGACAGCAGAACCCAGCGGTGACGTGGGTGAGTAAACCTCGATGGACGCGTGGGCTGCTTCCTCGCGAGAACCGAACAAGAACGTCTCTTCATCGTCGAATTCGACGAATCGGATCGTGACGACCTTTCCGGGGGCGACTTCATCCTCGGCGGCATCCGGGGCACCGATCTGGGCGTTCTCGAGCAACTGCTTCAGTTGACGGACCCGGGCCTCGTTCTTGCCCTGCTCCTCCTTGGCCGCGTGGTAGCCACCGTTCTCCTTCAAGTCGCCCTCTTCGCGGGCGGCTTCGATTCGCTTGGTGATCTCCACCCGCGTAGGACCCTCCCGGTCGGCGAGTTCGGCCACCAACCGGTCGTGTGCCTCCTGGGTCAACCACGTCACATCAGTCATAACCCTCAACTGTAAGCGCACTGGCAAATCGATCTGTGCCGTATAATGGAAAAATGGGAAAAGCGAAAACGACTATTTACCTGGATGAAGAGGTACTGCGTTCGGCGCGGGTCTTTGCCGCCCGCAAAGACCTCAAGGACTCCGAGGTAATGGAACGCGCACTTCGCCAATACCTAGGCATGGATCTGCTCGAGCGAATCTGGTCCCAGGGTCCAGAAATTGATCCAGAAGACGCACTCGACCTCGCGGTAGCGGAAGTTCGGGCAGAGCGAGCCAACTCGTAGTGCTGCGAGTAGTGGTCGATCCGGGCGTTCTCATCGCTGCCTTGATTTCCCAGGACGGGGCACCCGCCCAGCTGTTGACTCGCTGGTTTGGAGGCCAATTCCAGATAGTCACATCGCCGGAACTTCGGTTGGAGTTTCTTCGAGTGACCTCGCGACCTAAGTTTCGCGCTTGGTTCTCGATCGAAGAAGCCCGCGAGTTTGACCGACTCATTGGGATTACAGCGGAAGGCTCCAGTGACGTCCTTACGGATGCGGCACTGCCATCGGACGATGGTGACGGTTATCTAGTGCACCTCACGGTTTCATCGGAAGCCTTCGCCCTGGTCACCGGTGACAAACTCCTTGCTTCCCATCAGACCGACGGCTTTCGTGCGCTGAGCCCACGCGAATTCGTGGCGCTGTTGGACCGACTCGAAACCACATTCGGCTAGTTCGAAGGCGTCCACGGCTGCTCTGGCACCGCGATCCCAGGCGGGAACTGCGGGCCCGGCACCCGCAATTCGCCGGGCCGCTCGCACGCCAGCACCTCCACGGTGAACGCCGGCGCCACCGTGCGCAGGGAGTAGTCCACGGTCACGGCGTCCTCGCCCGGCGGGATATCGATCTGCGCGTAGCCCACATCTATGCGTTTGGAGTCCTGCGCGCGAAGAATGCACACCACCTCGTCGGTTCCATCGCGCTCGACCGTGAAGGTCGCGTCAGCCCGATCGGGACCCACCACAGTCCACACCACCAACTCGTGGCGGATGTCATCGCGCACCATCATCACCCCGGCGAACGCCACCGCTCCCAGGAAGACGACGATCACCACGATCGCTACTACCAACGGCGAGCGTCGCTTGCGATCCATCCCGTAGCGCGCCCGCATCTCCGGGGAGAGTTGGTCTGGCGAGAAGGGTGAGGACACAGGTGCGAGACTAAGCCCGTGCCCGATCAACCGACCTCGCCACTTCGCCTTATGGCCGTTCATGCCCACCCGGATGATGAGTCCAGCAAAGGCGCGGCCACGACCGCGAAGTACGTGGATGAAGGCATCGAGGTGATGGTCGTCACCTGCACGGGGGGAGAGCGAGGCGACATCCTGAATGCGGCCATGCAGGAGGCAGTCGACGCCGAGGGCATCCACGCGGTGCGCGAGCGCGAGATGGCCAAAGCCGCCGAAATCCTCGGAGTCCGCCACGCCTGGCTCGGTTTCGAGGACTCCGGCTTCCCCGAAGGAGACCCCAAGCCGCCGCTGCCGCCTAACTCCTTCGCCGCCCGACCGCTCGAGGAACTCACCCCCGCTCTCGTGCGCCATATCCGCGAGTTCCGCCCGCAGGTCATCACCACCTACGACGAAAACGGTGGCTATCCGCATCCTGATCACATCCGCACCCACGAGATCACCATGGCAGCGGTGAAAGAAGCAGCCGATGCTGGACAGCATCACGACCTAGGGGAACCGCATCAGGTCTCGAAGATCTACTTCAACCACCAGTTCTCCAAGGCCCGGGTGCAGGCGTTGCACGATGCGATGCTGGCCGCCGGCCTCGAATCGCCCTATGAGGAATGGATCTCCCGCTGGGAAGATCGCGACGACAACTTCCGACGGGTCACCACCCGCGTCCATGCCGCGGACTACTTCGATATCCGCGATCAAGCCTTGCTTGCCCACGCCACCCAGATCGATCCGAATGGCATGTGGTTCGCAGTACCACTGGAGATGCAGCAGGAACTGTGGCCAACCGAGGACTTCGAACTCGCGTGGTCGGCTATCAAAGCGCCAACTCCCGAAGACGATCTCTTCGCTGGACTCAGGAACTGAAGGCGGGTTATGAACAGCAACGTCAGCCAGGTAATCGATGGCGGTCTGCAGATCGTCGGCATCATCGTGCTCATCTTGGGAATCGCCGTCTTCTTCTTGTGGAAGTCAATGAACCGTCAGATCAAGAAGATCAGCACCGACCTCCCAGAGGGTCCGCAGGACGAGCGCATCGCTGAGGACGAGAAGTTCACCGAGGAAGCCGTGGTCCGTGGTGAGGAAGAACGCGACGAGGATGAGCAGCGCACCTGAATCGAAGGTGCGCCCGAGCGCCGATCAGATCTGGCGCACCGCCATCATGCCGCGTTGGCTAATTGCGCTCGCCGCCCTCATCGCCTTCATCATCGGCTGCATCTTCCTTGGGCAATGGCAATGGGACCGAACCCAAGACATTCTCGCCGCCGAGCGATCGGCAGCATCCGAACCGATTCAACTAGAAGAACTGATCGACAACGACGGAACGTGGAACAACGCAGACATCGGCAGATCAGTCATTCTCAACGGAAACTTCACTGCAGACGAACTCGCTTTAGCTAACCGCGAACTCGATGGCGAGGTGGGCACCTGGATCATCACCAGGTTCCAACTCGATTCCGGTGACAGCATCGCTGTTCTTCGCGGCTTCCTTCCCAGCAACGCGTCTGCTGTGCCCGCCGATCAGCGGCCCCTACGCATCGATGGCGTGCTGCACCCGAACGAGGAGTTCTACGAAGGCGCGAACGCCGAACAGATCGTGACCATCGACGCGACGGCGTTGGCGGGGGAGTGGCGAGCCCCGCTCATCGACGGGTACGTCATGTTGCAAACCGAGGGCGACGAACTCTCCGCCACGGGCGACCCCACCCCCGTTCCGCCGACAGTCCAGGTAGGGAATGTGCCGTTCCCCCTACAGAACTTCTTCTATGCCATCCAGTGGTGGATCTTCGCCGCCTTCGCGATCGTGGTCTACGCCCGCTGGCTCTACCTGGATGCCAAGAAGGCCGTTTGAGGTTGCGAAACGTGTGTGGGGATCTGGCAACCGCATCGTGGGGATCCGCTAATCGCTAGGTTCTCTCCGTGATCACCGTCATGGGCGAAGCCCTCATCGACATCATCGTCAGTGCCGAGGGTGAAGTGAACGCTGCTGCCATTGGTGGAGCGCCGCTGAATACGGCGCGGACGTTGGCCCGGCTCGATGTGCCGGTTTCCTTCCTCGGCGGGGTTTCCATCGATGCGTTCGGACGTCGGATCTCGCGGATGCTCGAGTCTGATGGTGTTGCGTATGCCCTGGGTACTCCGATGGACGCACCGACCACGTTGGCCATTGCGGAGATCGATGACGAAGGGGCTGCGTCCTACCGATTCGTCTTCGATGGGACGTCGGCCACGCTGGTCATGCCCGCGGAGGCGATCGCGGCGGTGGGCGATGACTGCTCTGTGCTGCACGTTGGCACGCTGGCGCTGGTCCTCGAGCCGTTGGCGGATGCAACACGAGCCGTGGTCGAGGCAGCCCCCGACTCGCGGATCGTGATGGTGGATCCGAATTGTCGGCCCGCAGTCATGACCGGATCGTCGGTATTCGAATCGACGCTTGCTGCGGTGCTGGCGCGCGCCGATGTGGTGAAGGTCAGTGGTGACGATCTTGCTTTCTTGTATCCCGGTGAACGTCCGTCCACGGCGGCCGAGCAGATCCACATGCGAACCGGAGCCACCGTGCTCTTCACCGACGGTTCGAACTCGGTCGAGGTGATCTGCTCGGGCGGCAAGCAGGTGCTGGATGTGCCGTCGGTTCCCGTGGTTGACACCGTGGGCGCCGGTGATTCCTTTAGTGGCGGCTTCTTGGCTCATTGGGTGCGTCAGGGCTGGAGTCGGGCTGAACTGTCGCACCTGCACTGCGTGGTTGCGGCTGCTGAATTCGGCATCAAGGTCGCGGGAATCACCTGCCAGCGTGCGGGGGCGGAGCCGCCCTTCACCTCCGAAGTGTCCTAGACGTTTTCGTGAGTTAGGTTCAGATCATGGAGAAACTCCCCGGGGCGCTGCTGAGGTTCCGGATCATGGCGTGGGTCACCGGTGTGGTGCTCGGTGCACTGACCATCTGGCTGGTGGTCGGTTACGGATTCCTGGACTATGCGAATACCGAGGTCAAGCCTGACCTTTATCGCTGGCTGTGGACCGCGCACGGGTGGTTGTACCTGTTCTATCTGATCGCCGGTGTAGACCTGTGCTTCCGGATCAAACTCTCCGTGGTTAAGACGCTCGCCGTGCTGCTTGCGGGAACGGTGCCGTTCATGAGCTTCGTGGCGGACTTCCAACTGCATAAGTACGTGCGTACCCACCACCTGGAGCCCAAAGCGCCGGTCGCCTAGGTGTTCGTCCATCGGCTGGCTGCTACGGAAGTGACCAGTCGATTGGATCGGCTCCCAAGTCCTCGAGCATTTCGTTGGCCTGGCTGAAGGGCCGCGATCCGAAGAATCCGCGATCGGCGGACATCGGGCTGGGGTGCGGGCTGGTGATCACCGGTGCGTCGTCGAGCAGTTCGGTGGCGGTCTGTGCGTCCTTGCCCCACAGGATCGCCACCACCGGCTCGTCGGGGCGCGCGGCGATCGCTCGAATCGCGGCGGCGGTGAACTCTTCCCAACCTTGGCCGCGATGGCTGCCCGGTTGGCCCTGCTGCACAGTGAGAACCCGGTTGAGTAGGAGCACTCCCTGTTCGGTCCACGGCGTGAGGTCGCCGTTGCTGGGTTGGGCGATTCCCAGATCGCTGGTGAGTTCCTTGTAGATGTTGGCGAGGCTACGGGGTATCGGTCGGACGTCGGGTGCCACAGAGAAAGAGAGCCCCACGGCGTGGCCAGGAGTGGGATAGGGGTCTTGGCCGACGATCAGCACTCGAACGTCGTCCAGCGGCTGGGTGAGCGCGCGCAGGATGTTCTGGCCCGCCGGCGCCCACGGGCGCTTGGCCGCGTTCTCAGCGCGGAGGAACTCACCGATCGCGGTGAGGTTGTCTCGCTGTCCGGCGAGGTCGGGAACCCACGACTCGTGTACGAGTTCCTCGAGTTGCTGCGCCACGGTGGCAGCCTTCCAGATAGCCGATCAGGCGGGATGAACGGCGATGTCCGTCGCCTTCAAGCTCGCCCAGATTTGCTGACCGGGTGCGATACCGAGTTCGGCCACCGCAGCGGGCGTGACGGCTGCCGTCAGTTGCGGTGGTCCGGCCAAGGTGACGCGCATTTGATCATGATGGGCATCGACCGCGGTAACCGTGGTTCGCCACACGTTGCGCGCACTGCCCTCAGGTTTGTGCGTGTGCAAGGAGATTGCCTGCGGGCGAATAACGGTGATGACGTCTCCGGTTACGGATGTGCTCGCGATGAGGGTGCCACCGCTCTCGCACGCGATCACGCCGTCGGCCGCGACTCCGCGGTGCAGCGTGACTCCGAGTAGTGCGGCTAGGTAGTCGGTGCGCGGCTGGCTTGCCACCTCGGCGGTGGGACCCACCTGGGTAACGCGACCGTCTTCGAGGACCACGATCCGATCGGCGAGAACGAGTGCGTCGAGTGGATCGTGGGTGACCAGAAGGGAGCCGTGCTCGAAGCGTTGCAGGAACTGGCGCAGTTCCCCGCGGACGGCTTGCTTGGTTGCTGCATCGAGTGCAGCGAGGGGTTCGTCGAGTAGAAGCGCTCTGGGGTTGGTCGCTAGCGCGCGGGCGAGCGCTACACGCTGGGCCTGTCCGCCGGAGATTTGCTCGGGCTTTCGGTCGAGGAGGTCGGTGAGGTCCAGAGCGTGAATCCAGGTGTCGTCGTCGTTGAACTTGTTGGTCGGCATCTTGAGCGACTTGCGCCCGAAGGCGATGTTCTGTTGGACGGTCATATGGGGGAAGAGCAGGTAGTCCTGGAACACCATGCCCACGCGTCGATGCTCGGGTGGGATGAAGGTGCCG
>CBFIHB010000041.1:0-13013 GCA_965662415.1 Actinomycetes bacterium
ACTGCTGCTGGAAGTGCTGGCGCTACGCGCAGCCGGCCAGAAGTTTTTCGAGGTCGACCCCATGACGGTGCCCGAATGGGAGCGCTTCGTCGCCGAGCAGACCCCACCGCCGATGCCTGCGGACATGCCTGTGTTCTTGGCCCAGGGGATGGCTGACGAGATCGTTCTTGCCTGGCCGAACGCCAAATTGCAGGACCAGTGGTGTGCGGCGGGCTCGACCATCACCGCCTTGTGGATGGGCGGCATCGGTCACCTGGCAGCGGCCACTACGTCAGGGCCTTCCGCGGTGTCCTGGATCGCCGATCGGTTCGCTGGTCGACCAGCGAACCGCACGTGCGACACCCCGCCGCCGGTGGCACCGCGGGCGCCTGCTGCTACTCGCTAAGCGAACCGTTCTTGGCTTCCGGGAAGTAGTCCTGCCCGATGCCGCTGCTGCGCTTGGGCACCATCACCGAACGGAACCACGACACCACTTCGTCGCCATCTTGGTTCAAGCCCCTGGTTTTCATTCGGATGATTCCCATCTCCGGCCGGGACGAGGATTCCCGAGCCTCCAGGCACAAACTCTCGGCGTAGATGGTGTCGCCGATGTAGACCGGGTGGGTCAACTTGATGTCGGTCCACCCCAAGTTCGCAACCGCGTTCTGACTCATGTCGATTACCGACAGACCCAGCACGAGGGCGACAGTCAAGCCGGAGTTGACGATGATCCGGCCCTCGGTGATCGGATTGCTTTGGGCGAGATGGGCGTTGAAGTGGTTTTGGTTCGTGTTGCAGGTGAGCAGGGTGAACCAGGTGGAATCAGCCTCGGAAATCGTTCGGCCGAAAGGGTGCTGATAGGTGGTGCCGACCTCGAAGTCCTCGAAGAAGCGGCCTAGCTGTGCGGGTACGACATTGGTCATCGACCAATGATGTCAGCGATCGCCCTCCGCGCGCTTGCGCCAGCGCTCTTCCATGCGATCCATGAACCCACTACTGGGACGTCGTGGCTTGCTGGCCTTGGAGGGGGCGGCGGTGCCACCACCTGCCGTCTCACCGGAATCCCCGTCACTGGGAGCGCCTTCGGCGTTCTCGGTCGGTGCTCCCCCTCGGGTGAAGGCGAAGTAGATCATGACCGCTCCGGCGAGCATGACCACGAAGCCCGCGGCTCCGACTGCTGCCATCGGCAGCGCCATCCCTACCAGGAGTACTCCGAGTCCACCGAGGATGCCCAACACACCGAGCGCAGCGCGGCTGCGGCTCGCCGCGGTGGAGTTCGAGCGCAGACTGGTCGCAAACTTCGGGTCCTCGGCGTAGAGGGCCTTTTCCATCTGCTCGAGCAGACGCTGCTCATGCTCCGAAAGCGGCACGATCAGCCCCCTTCCTGGCGTCGGTCCGGCGAATCATGTCCGGTCGTGTCCTCAGTCTGCCTCACCGCCGGATTCTTCGCTTCCCGGTGGTCCGGTGTGGTTCCAGGATAGGCGTCCGCCCAGGAAAGGGGAAGGAGCACCCCGGTCACGAAATGGCTGCTATCGAAGGGGCAGCCGGAGCTCAACCGAGGGATCGGCCGGGTCTGACTGCATCGGGCCCATAGCGTCGCCGTAGACGGTCCATGGCCACCTCGGCATCGCGGTGGCCGTGCTCGGGTGCGTCCAAGAGCATCTGGGTCGGGGTGTCGGCGGCGGCGGACAGTCCCTCCATACGCACCCCGACCAAGCGAACTCGGGCCCGCTGCAGCCCCAGCGCTTCGAATAAGGACCAGGCAGCGGCGTAGATCTCCGCCCCGACGTCGGTAGGTACCTCCAGCGTTCGCGATCTCGTGATGGTGGTGAAGTCCGCGAATCGAACCTTCAAGGACACCGTGCGACCGACAAGGTCCGCGCTACGCAATCGCCTGGCCACCTGATCAGCGAGCCCAGCGATGCGCGAGCGAATCCATTCGTGATCGTCGGTGTCGGAATCGAAGGTCTCCTCATTGCCGATGCTCTTGTCCGGCTCATGCGGCACTACGGCGCGAGGGTCTCGACCCCAGGACAGCTCATGCAGGTGCCGACCCATCGCTTGACCCAGTGCGCGCTCCAACGTGGTCAACGGTGTGTTCGCGAGGTCTGCCACGGTTCGCAAGCCGAGTCGATCGAGGTGCTCTTCGGTCTTCTCCCCCACACCCCACAGCGAACCCACCGGTAACGGATGCAAGAAGTCGATCACCTTGGCGGTAGGCACGAGTAGGAGTCCATCGGGCTTACTGCGAGTGGAGGCGAGTTTGGCGACGAATTTGGTGGAGGCCACACCCACTGAGCAAGTGATGCCGACCTCCTCGCGGACCCGCGAGCGGATAAGCGAGGCGATGGCGCTGGGGCGACCGAGCCTGCGGCGCGCACCAGCGACATCGAGGAATGCTTCGTCCAAGGACAACGGCTCCACGATCGGAGTGATCGAATCGAAGATGTCCATCACCGAGCGGGAGATCTCCCCGTAGCGGGAGTGGTGCGGCGGGATCACCACCGCTTGCGGTGCAAGGCGTCGCGCCCGCGACATCGGCATTGCCGAGTGCACCCCGAGGGCACGGGCTTCATACGTGGCCGAAAGCACCACTCCTCGATTGCCACTGCCGGCACCGATGATGACCGGCTGTCCGATGAGTTCGGGGCGTTCGAGGAGCTCGACCGATGCGTAGAACGCATCCATGTCCACATGCAAGATCGTGCAGCCGGTGTCGTCGTCGCCGAGATGGACCCGACCCTGGGGACGACGAACTTGACTGCGACTCATGCCTGCATCCTTACCCTTCGAACCGATTACCAGCCGGAGGCGCCCGGACTGGAGTGCCACAACTTGCTTGGTGCCGTGCCGTTCGAAGATCCGGCAGGTCGATCCAGCGGCGTTCCCGCCGGCGCGATGTCCGCGTAGGGCGATTGCCGAAAGCCGCTGGCGTGCACCAACACCTTGTGCAGCCCGGTTTCCTGGGTTTGGAGCATCTGCGATTCCGGCTCGAAGGTGAGTTCCTCGCGAACCGCATCGAAGCCCTCGTCCTTCCACAACCTGCGGATCTGACCGAGATCCCAGCAACCCGTGGCCCGCATCGAGACCCCGCGCGGCCCGGCGCGACGCAGCTGACCACGCACGATGAGTAGCCAGGATCCGAACAGAGTCGAGGAGTAGTGCTCTTGGACGTCGTCGAAGAAGGCAGCATCGATGGGACCGGTGGAATCGTCCAGCGTCACGAAGATCACCCGGCGACCGCTGCGTACCGGGGGGCTTTGGATCGCGACCTTCACACCTGCGACCCACACCTGCGAACCGGATCGCTGGGCGAGCAGATCCTTGGATGGAACGGCTCCGATCTCGCGCAGTAGGTCCTTGTAGAAGTCCACCACGTGGGCACTGACATCCAGACCGAGCAAGGACATCTCTGCACGCACCTTCTCCGCGATACCCATGTCGGGTAGCCCGGTTGCCGGGACGTGCGCAGCCAGCACCGAACTAGATGCTGAGCCAGACGCCGCCCCGAGCAGGTCCAAGGACATCTGCTCGGCCACCGATCCGTGGCGACCGCGGCGCTGATCGTGGTGTCGATCGAGTTCAGCCACCTGCAACAGTAAATCTCGTCGAGTGACCGGTGCCGGGTGCAAGGAATCGAACGCCCCGATACTGACGAGGTTCTCGGCGGTCGGCTTGGACAACCGCGCGCGCTGGAAGGCATCGGCCAGCGAGACGAACGGGCGTTCGCGCAGTAATGCCTCCACTTCGCCGGCGGTGATACCGGCTACCTCGCTCAGCGGTATCCGTATCCCACCGTCTTCGACCCGGTAGTGATCGACCGACGCGTGAACATCCACTCCGCGCACTGGCACCCCGTGGACTCGGGCGTCGTCGAGCAGCAACCGCTTGGGGTACATCCCCGGATCGTGGGTGAGGACGCCGGCGTAGAACGCCGCCGGGTGGTGCGCCTTCAACCACGCCGATTGGTAAGTGGGTAATGCGAACGCCGCCGCGTGCGCTTTGCAGAAACCGAAGGACGCGAAGGCACGCAACACTTCCCAGACCCGCTCGACGGTAGGCAGGTCGTATCCGCGGTTGAGCGCTGTCGGGTAGAACCACGCGCGGACATCGTCTTGGCCTTCGGGCGACCCCATACTGCGACGACACTCATCTGCCTCGGCCAACGAGCAGCCGGTCATCACCGCGATGATGCGTAGCACCTGCTCGTGGAACACCACCACGCCGTAGGTCTCACGCAGGATCGGCTCGAGATCGGGGTGTGGGTACTCCGGCGCCCGCCAGCCCTGCCGAGCCATCAGGAACGGGGTGACCATGTCTGACTTCACCGGGCCGGGACGAAACAGTGAGATATCGATGATCAGATCAGCGAACTCCGTGGGAGCGAACTTGCCGAGCAGTTCGCGCTGTCCCGGGGATTCGATCTGGAAGCACCCCAGTGTCTTGGTGGATCGGATCAACTCGAAGGTGCGCGGATCATCCAGTTGATCGCTATCTACATCGACGCGATTACCGGTATCGCGCTCGATCTCGGTAAGTGCATGGGCGATCGCGGATTGCATGCGCACGCCGAGCACATCGAGTTTGAGCAAACCCATGTGCTCGACATCGTGCTTATCGAAATGGCTCATCCGGTATCCGGCAGCACTAGTTTCGACCGGGGTGCGATCGAGCAAGGTGGCATCGGAGAGCACCACCCCGCACGGATGCATCGCGATATCGCGCGGCAACCCATCGAGTGCCTCGACCAGATCCAGGAAGTGATCGAGTTGTCCTTCGCGGGACATCCTGCCGATCGGGGAGTCACGTAACTCCGGAAGATCCTCGAGTGCACTTCGCGCCTGACGAGCCCGCACATGCGGGAAGGCCTTGGCGAAGGAATCGATCTCGGCTGCATCGAACCCCAATGCCGCACCGACATCGCGGATCGCGTGGCGCACCCGGTAGGTCTCCATCATCGACACGCTCGCCACGCGGTCGTCGCCGAAACGCTCGCGGATGAGGTCGTAGACCTCTAGGCGGCGTGCGGATTCCACATCGATGTCGATATCGGGTAGCACCCGCCGCAAAGGTGAAAGAAACCGCTCCATCAGCAATCCGTGGCGTATCGGATCGACCCCGCTGATGCCCAGCAGATGGGTGACCAGGCTCCCGGCGCCCGAACCGCGTGCGGCGACCCGGATGCCCCGAGTGCGCACGAGGTCGGTCACCTCGGCGACGGTGAGGAAGTAGCCGGAGAACCCCAGATCGACGATGGTGCGCATTTCCTGATCGAGCCGATGTTCGGCTTCGCGCCGTTCCAGGCCGCGATACAGCTGGGGAATAGCCTCGCTGCAACGAGTGCGCAGCAAGGTGTCGGCATGGCCCACTGGATCGTCGAGACCGCCAGCCTCAAGCCCGAGCAGCACGTCTAGTTCCGGTACGAAGACCTCACCCAATCCCAGGTCCCGCTGCGGATCGAGCACGCAGTACTGCGCTAGGTGCCACGTATCTTCGAGCAACCGACGCCCGCCGTGCTCCTCACGGCCGCCGGCGACAGCGGCTTGGGCTATCTCCGCGGCGATCTGGCCCATTTCTTGGGTGGACTTCACATACGCCTGACCGCCCCCCGAAGGCAACGGCTCCACCCGCGAGGAGGTGATCGGAACCAGCAGCCGTGAAGCATCGAGCACCTGGGCGACAGGCGCATCCTGCGCTCGGCGGTAGCGGACCGCGTTGGTGAGCACCGCGGGCAAGCGCTGCTCACGTGCCCAGCGCAGCATCCGAGCCGCCGCCGCCGTGGAGTACCGGTGCCGTCGATGGGCCGGAAACCCCGGCTGTCGATGCGAGACGATTCCGATGGCCAGATACCGGTCGAAGAGCACCCGCCATGGGCGTGCCGCGGCTTCGGCGAGTATCGGACGGTCGCCAGCAAGCAGGCGCCCCACCTCGGAGTCCGCACCGAGGATCGCGATAAGCCCGGCATTGCGCTCCCGCAGCGCAGACCACGGCACCCACGGATTCCCACGCTCGGTGTGCTCGCCGATATGCGCCGCCGACACCAATCGACATAAAGACGCCCAACCGGTAGCACCGTGCGCCAGGAAAGTGACCCGCGGCCTGCTCTCGTCTATCCACGCACCACCGCGGCTAGGAGTGGCACGAGTAGCACGGGAGTTGCGAGAGTCGCTGCGCCGATCCCGCGGGCGCCCGTGGTCGGGTTCGGTGACCTCGACTGCGAGATCGACACCCAGAACCGGCTGAATACCCAACCGCGTGCACTCGCGCGCCCAACGGACCGCGGCGTAGAGACCATCGCGATCGGTCAACCCGATGATCGACTGGCCCACCTCGGCGGCCTGTTGGACCAACGCCTCCGGCAGCGCGGTGCCGTAACGCAGCGAATGGCTGGAAGCGACCTGCAGGTGGGCGAAAGGGATCGCCACCGCGCTAGCCGACGGCGCGCAGCCGCAATGCGAGTGCCGGTTGGTAGGTCAACTCGAGCACATCGCAAACTCGGGACAAGAAGCGCTCGGCCTCGCGCACTAGATCATCCGCGGCACGTGGGGTGACACAAGGAATCCCGGCATCCGCCGCCGCCCGGGTATGCGCACCCGCAGCGAAGAAATCAGCCCATTCGGTAAGCGGTGGGCAACTCTCGCGCAACACCACCCAGGCGCTACGCACCCGACCGCGAGAACCCTTGTGGGGGTTTCGCGGTGCCACCGTGGCGATGACGGCCGCGGCCGCCCGCAGGGCGGCGAGGTGCGCGGCGGCGTAGCGCTCGTGCGGGGTGGGCGCCATCGCTGCCCGCGAGAGTGCACGCCGGGCCCCCTCGATCAACTCGAACGGTGCCGAGGGTGTGGCCGACGGCTTACGCGATGCGTCAACCGATACGGCTTCCTTGGGGGTCGCACTCATCTACTCGTCCTCTCCGATTACCGGTGCTGGTGTGCTCGACGTGCTCGACGTGCTCGACCCCTTTGTCGACCCCTACTCACAACTACTCGCAACTGCTCACGACTGCTCACGACTGCTCGCAACTGCTCACGATCGGAGAGCCCTGGCCGCCGGGGCGGGGGTCGAGGCGGCCCCGGCGGCCTGCGGGCTCTCTTCGAGCAGCGGACCCCAGCCGCGAATCCGGGGCCCGTGGTTCGAACCGTGTGTGAACACTGATTATTCGAACACTTGTTCGAACCACGGGGAACGCTAACCCCACCCCCTGACACCCGTCAACCCCCACCCCTACATACACGCGTGTCCTCGGATTTCGGGCAGACGCGTAGAAGGGTGTAGAGGCGGTAAAGCGCGTGATTACCCGCAGTAGCTAGGGCAGGAGGTCCACGATCATGTCGATGCGCTCGGCCAGCGTGGTGTCCAGGTCGGTGATACCGCCCTCGGAGTGGGTGGACAGCCGGAACGTCAGCGTGCGCCAGCGGATATCGATATCCGGATGGTGGTCCATATCCTCGGCCGCCTGGGCCACCTTCGTGACGTAGCCGATGCCATCGAGGAAGGTCTTCGCCTTCACATCGGCCACCAGGCAATCACCATCGCGCTTCCAGCGCGGATGCAACAGGCAGAAATCAGCGATTCGGTCGTCGGGCAGTAGATCGGCCATATCAGGCACCTAACAATCGGGAACACTCAACCGACTACGACCCTGCACCATCGACCAGCTTCACGCCAATCCGTTCAACCCGTCGACCGCCCCTGCTCGGCGGGTTCGTCCACAGTGGTCACCGGAGAGCGCGCTGTTCCCGATCGGTACGACGCCCGGGCCAACGCCAGCCCCGACAGCGGAACCGTCACCAGGTGGGCGATCAGCACCAACACGAGCACCAGAACCGAGCGCAAAGACCAATCCGCGATGATCGCGGCAGCGATGATCAACAACAGGCCGAGCGCCGCAGCCTTGGACACCGCACTGGCACGCGTGAGCGGATCGGGTAACCGCAAGATCCCCAGCCCAGCCAACGCCACCAACCCCGCGCCGAACAACACGAGGATGCTCACGATGATCGATCCGATCATGTCGAGTCCTCCCGCGTCTTGCGCCCATCACGAGTCACCAAACGGGCCAGTCCGATCGTCGTGAGGAAGCCGATCAGCACGGCGATCAAGGCGAAGTCGAACAGCACTGGTTCGTCCAGCCGCAGCGCAACCAGCAAGATCGCACTCACCGCGCCGATGAAGCCCAACTCCGCCGACACGATGCGGTCCGCGCGCGAGGGACCTATCGCCGCGCGGACGATGCCTGCCAACACTCCGATCACCACGAACACCAAGGCGATATCAACAACGGTGTCGGGCACGCTGAACCCGTTCATCGCACTGCCCCTCTCTTCGCCGAAGGCGCCAAGGGCGTGACGAACGCGTGGCTCACCCGATCTTGCAAGGCGCGCAGTTCGTTCTTGAGTTCAGCCGGGTCACCGGCGTAGAGACTATGGACCCATGCCTCGTCGAGATCGTCGGAGATCTCGACGGTCAACGTGCCTGGAGTCAGATTGATCAAGCTGACCCACACCGCCACCTGAGTAGCGGTGGTCAAGTAGACCGGGACGATCACGATCCCGGGCTTCAATGCCGCCGACGGCTTGATGATGTCCCGCGCCACCTGCATAGATGCCGAGGCGATGGCGCCAGTTGCCCAGAGAGCCAACGCAGGTAGGCGCCACAGGCGCTGTAAGAACCGGCTCACGCTCCCCCACCTCCCCCGCCACCTAGGACCGCGGAGACATATTCGGACGGATCAGCCAGCGACTGTCCGGCGGTCTGCGTCAATTCCAGCAACCACTCGGGGAACACCCCGATGCCAAGGCTCACCAGGGCCAGAGCCAAGCCGGGGATAACGAGCAAGGGACGCCAGCGGGTAACCGGCGGAGCCTCGACCGCAGCAGCCACATCGATAGCGGTCCCGGTGGCGCCAGCCCGTGTCGATGCCGGTCCCACCGAGACATCGCTGGGCATGTCCTCGTCCTCTCGCTCACCACGCGACGTGCCCCAGAAGATGCCGGTACCGAGTTTGAGCATCGAGATCAGTGTTCCCACACTCACCACGAGAACGACGACGATCACGATCGCAGCACCCGCATCGGCGGCCGCGGTGAGTACGCCGAGCTTGGCCCAGAACCCCGAGAAGGGCGGCAGGCCCACGAGCGAGAGTCCCGCGAGCAAGAAGGCAAGTGATGCGATCGGGTGCGCACGTGCTAAGCCACCGAGGCGACGCACGATGCCGGTTCCCTCTTCGTGTTCGACGGTGCCACCAGTCAGGAACAACGACGTCATCACGATCATGTGGTGGATGAGGTAGAAGACCACGGCCGCCATTCCGATGGCTCCTGCGAGCACCACGCCCACGAGGATGTAGCCCATGCCGCTGACCATCTGGAAGGTCAGCGTGCCGCGGATGGTCCCCTCGCCCAGCGCGCCGAAGACACCGACCACCATGCTCACCACGCACACCACGATCACGATCACGGTGAGCAACTGCCCAGGCTCGTACACGATAGAGATGATGCGCACGAGCGCGTACGCGCCGATCTTCGTCAGCAATCCGGAGAACAGCGCGGTCACCGCAGGTGAGGTGTACGGATAGGTGGCCGGCAGCCAACTATGCGCGGGAACCAGCGCCGCCTTGAGCATCAGCGCGATCATGATGACCCCGGTCGCGATGCCCACCACGGGCAACACACCCAGCCCGGCCAATGCAGCCATGTTCACCGTGCCGGTTACGCCGTAGACCAGCCCCAAGCCCGCAAGAAACAATGTCGATGCGGTCAAGTTGACGATCAAGTACAGGCGCGCCGAACGTAACGCGGTAAGCGTTCCCTGGCGGGACATCAGGATGTAGGACGGCAACAACGCCACTTCCACCATCACGAACAGGTTGAACAGATCCGCTGTGACATAGGCGCCGTAAACGCCCGCGGTCATGATCGACACCGCAGGAACGAACCAGCGATCCATACCCAGCCCCGCTGCATAGGCGAAGACCAGCGAGGTGAAGACCAAGACCGCCGTGGTAGCGAGCATCAACGCGCTGAACAGATCACCGACGAAGGCGATCGATACGCCTCCCGGCCATCCGGCGATCTGGGAGACCACCACCTCACCGTCCATCGTGGCCAAGATCAACAGCACCGCGACGACGAACACGACGACCGGCACGAGCAGGCCGATCACCCGGCTGACCCACGTGGCACCGAGGACGAATGTGGCAACAGCTGCGATGAGTGGGCCGATGAACACGATCGGCAATGCCCAGGTGGACAGGAAGGAGACGTCAGTCATCGCGCCCTCCCTGCTCGGGGTCTTGTTTCGCCGACTGCTTCGCCGTCCGAGCGACCAAGCTCAGCAGGTACACCGTCACCCCGAAGGTGATGACGATCGCGGTCAGCACGAAGGCCTGCGGCAACGGATCGGCCATGGTCTCCACCACAGCCCCGCCATCGACCAACGGCGCCTCTCGCCGGAAGGTGCCACCGGCAGCGATGATCACCAGGTTCGCGGCGTGGCCGAGCAGGATGAAGCCCAAGATCAACCGAACCGCTCCCCCGCGGACCACGAGGAAGACGCCAACGCCCGTCAACAGCGCCACTGCGATCGCCAAGGTCATGACATCACCCCGGTGGCACTCGGGTTCGGAGCGTCTCCGTCGATCTCGTCCTCGAGTTCATCGTCTAGTTCGTCGTCGTCGGTATTCATGCCATCGAGACGTTCGAGTGCCACACGCACCAGTCCGACCACGATCAACAGCACGCCGAGATCGAAGATCAACGACGATGTAAGCGAACCGATGACGGGGACATCGACTTTGACCGGCGCGAGCGCAGCACCTCCGGTCAGCGGACCGATGAACGCCGACGCCAGTGCCGTGCCCAGGCCGACCGCCAACATCACACCCGAACTCGGAAGCTTCAACTTGACCCCGGAGATAGTGGCCACAGCCACGGCAGCACCAGCGACCAGGCCGGCGATGAACCCGCCACCGGGTTCATCGTGTCCGCGCCAGAACAGCACGGCTGCCGCGAGAAGCAGCAGCGGGATGACGATGCGTGATCCCACGCGCAAGACGGCTTGCTCCCCGCGACCGAGGACTTCGCTCACCGCGTCCTGACGCGCGCGGATGGTGACCGCGGTCGCCGCCAACAACCCGAGGGCGGCGGCGAACAGCACGGTGATCTCACCGAGGGTGTCTAGACCACGGAAGTCCACGAGGATCGTGTTGACGACGTTGGTTCCACCGGTCGCCTCCTCGGCCTCGGTGAGGAAATAGACCGATAGATCCGATGGGCCGCGCCGTCCGGTGAACGCCCAGACCGCGAGGCCGCTGATCGCGCCGACCACCACAGCAGCGATAGCCGCCTTGACCGGTGAGCCGAGATCGCGATGACGCGGCAGGCGCGCGAGTACCGGGGCCGCGACAACCACGGTGAGGAACTCCACCAGCAGCAAGGTCAGTGCGACATCCGGTGCGCCCAGCAAGATCAGCCACACCGCGATGATCAATCCGACGAATCCGGCGAGCACTAGCGCAGTGATCGTGGTCCGAGAACGGGCGAGGAATGCAACGGTCGGAATCAGCAGGGCGAGGATCGCGACGTCCGCCGGCTGCATCGCGCCCGGGATCACCGGATTCAAGCCGTCCAGCGCGCCGGGGATGATCGCGAGCCCGATCACCGTCAGCGCGACGATGAATACGCCCACCCCGAGGAGATGGACACCGACCGACGTGCTGTGTGCGCTGCGTCCCACCCGTGCCCCGAAGCGCTCGATGCCGCTCCAGATGTGATCGAAGATGATGGGTCCGCTGGGTACCGGCGGCTCTTCACCGAGGAAGCGCACCACCCAGCGCCTGCGGAAGTGGAGTATCAGGCCCAGGGTGATGGCGATAGCGGACAGCCCGAGGGCGATGCTCACTCCGTGCCACAAGCTCAAGTCCGCTCCGACCATCGTGAAGCCGACGTCCACGGTTGTTCGATCGATGATGTCGTTGAGCAATCCGGGCCAGATTCCCAGCACGAGTCCGGCAACAGCCGGCACGACCGCCGGTGCCAAGAACAGCCATGACGGCTCGTACAGCTTGCGCTGAGTCAGCGGCCCGAAGAACGCACCGAAGAAGATGCGCGCGCTGTAGGCGAAGGTGAGCGCAGCGCCGATGACGGCGATCGAAGCTGCAGCGATACCGGTCCACTGCTGGTCGTAGGCCCACGTGGAGTTAGACACATCGAGGAAGGAGTAGAAGGCCTCTTCCTTGGCGATGAATCCCACCAGCGGTGGAACACCCGCCATCGACATCGCGGCCAATCCGGTGAGCACCGCGGTGATCGGCATCGCTCGCCACAATCCCGACAACTCGCTCAGATCCCGGCTACCCGCTTCGCGATCGACGATGCCCACGAGCATGAATAGCGTTGCCTTGAACAGCGCGTGAGCGGCCACCAAGAGGGCCGCCGCACCGAGCGCGGCGGAGGTTCCCACGCCCACGAGCGCAACCATCGTGCCGAGCTGACTGACGGTGGAGTAGGCCAGCAGCGCCTTGAGGTCGCGTTGTCGAAGTGCTTCGAAGGCACCGAACACGGCGGTAGCCAAGCCGAAGATGAGCAGCGTGATGTTCCACGCGGGGAAGGCGATGAACAACGGGGACATCAGCAGCAGCAGGTAGATGCCCGCTTTCACCAGCGTTGCTGCATGCAGGTAGGCGCTCACGGGTGTGACGGCGACCATGGCCCCCGGCAGCCAGAAATGGAACGGCACCTGAGCGGACTTGGTGAACGCCGCGAGGATGATCAAGAAGGCGACGATGGCGAGCTCGTTCGAGGTCAACCGCTCGGGTGCGAGCACGAAGACCTCGGCGATGTTCGTCGTTTGCGTCCGCACGACCAGCAGCACCACCGCGCCGAATAGCGCGAGGCCTCCTAGGCCGGTGATGACCAACGCCCGAATGGCGGGCCGGGTTCCACCCTTGCCACTGCCGGCAACCAGCAGGAAACTGCTGAGGCTCGTTATCTCCCAAAAGACCAGCAACAAGATCAGGTCGCCGGACAACACCA
>CBFIHB010000042.1:0-12804 GCA_965662415.1 Actinomycetes bacterium
ACAGCCGCTGGAGTACCCGGTGCTCACGGGCGTGTTCATGTGGATCGCATCGCTGTTGGCGACCCCCATTTCGGACTTGCTCGGCTTCGAGCCCGTGGTGGGCTTCTTCGACCTCAACGTCCTGGGCCTATTCGCTTTTCTGCTGGTCGCAGTAATCGCCACCGCATTGACCGTTCGATATCGGCCGTGGGATGCAGCGATGGTCGCGTTGGCCCCGACCATGATCCTCGGCGCAACGATCAACTGGGATCTGATCCCGATCGCACTCACCGCACTCGCGATGTTGGCCTGGGCGCGCAACAAGCCCGGATGGGCTGGGCTGGCACTGGGCTTGGCGATCGCCGCGAAGTTCTACCCGGTTCTGTTGCTCGGAGCATTCGCGATCCTGGCCTTGCGCACCGCGAAGTGGCGTCCATCTTTCGTGCTCCTGGGTGCAACGGCTGGTACCTGGGCGTTGGTGAATATTCCCTTCGCGATCGCCAACACCGAAGGCTGGTGGTACTTCTACTCCTTCAACTCCGATCGCGGCGTGGACTTCGGTTCGATCTGGTACGCGGCAAGCGTGTTGGGTGTGCCAGCAGTTCCAGCGGATGCACTCAACACAGTGGCGACGGGAACGTTCCTGCTCGGTTTCGTAGCGATTGCCGTGCTGTCCTTGGCCACGAAGCGTCGTCCACGGTTGGCACAGGTCGCATTCCTGGTCATCGCAGTGTTCGTGCTTTCAGGCAAGGTCTACTCCCCGCAATATGTGCTGTGGCTGGTGCCACTCGCGGCGATGGCCCGACCAAAATGGCGCGACTTCCTGATCTGGCAATTGGGTGAAGTTATCTACTTCGGTGCGATCTGGTGGCACCTAGCCGGGTACGACGTCGAGGACGCCAAAGCCCTCGGTGTCGAGTTGTACGCAGTGGCGACCTTCGTGCACGTTGCCGCCACGGTCTATTTCATGGTGATGGTGATCCGCGACATGGTGAACCCGCAGCACGATCCGGTCCGCACCGATGGCATCGAGGACGACAACGACGATCCTGGTGGTGGGCCTTTCGATCACGCGCCCGATGCCGTGACCATCGCCGCTCGCGAACCTGCCACGAAAGTTCGAAGTACTACAGGCCGAGCACCGCGTCGAAACGCGAGGTCGTGAACCGGACGTCCGCGGCGAGCCGATCGCCCACTTTGGGAACCACACACTCATGCGGGAGCCAGATCATCGACACATGCTGATGCGGTGGCTCGGCGAACCAGCGCTGCTTGCCAGCCCACGTGAACGGAGACAACGCTCGGCCGGCGGCATCAAGGGCGCCGATTCCCGCGGTGGTCACGCGTTGTCGAAGCGACGCCGCGGGCGACGGCCCCGCCAACCCAATGCCGTGTGCGGTGCCACCGGAGACGACCACCAGCGTGCCGCCCTTGGGGCCGGTGCGCTGTCGGTAACCCACGTGCGTGCCGGTCGGCAGCGGATGCACTGCCAGCACCGTGCCCGTGGGTTGCAGCGCGGCGCGATCACCGAGCCAGAGGCGGGTTCCGGTCCGCAGCCGCAAAGTTGCCTCGCCCAAACTGGCACGCACCACCGTGAGCTCGTCGTCATCGAGGTGGGACACCCAGACCGTGTTGACCGGTGCGTTGTGTCCCTGCCAGACCTCGGTCTCGGTCTGCCATAGCCCAGCCCAGCGCATCACTTCGCGGGCTTTGGCGCTGCCATCGCGGACGCCGGGCGGGGGGACGTCGTCGGCGGGTTGAGTCAAAGGCATGTGGATAGCCAGGCCTTCGATCAGCACCCGGCCGCGTTCCATGGCCTCACGGATTTCCGGGTCGGCCAGCGCCGCGAGTAGTTCGGACTCGCTGAAGCCGAAGCGGTGCATCGAGGTGTGTGCTTCCAAGATCACCCGCACCGAGCCTGGACCCGGGGCGAGCACGCGCAGCGCATCGATCGAGGCGACCGTGCGAATCACCCGACCTGCGTGCAACTTCTCACCCAGTCGCCACCACGCGTCCGCGGCCACGGGATCGGCGGGTTGGAAGGGTTCGAGGACGACGATGTCTCCGCGGGTTCCGGCGGCAACCTCGTCCACTTCGAAGATCGTGCCGACCGCGATGGTGTCGGCGTCCCAACGCATAGCTTCGGCGCCGAGCACGTCTGCACCGAGCCCGTATCCGTTGCCCTTGATTACCGGCACCGGCGGCGAACCGCTCGCCCGCCGCACCGCATCGATCACCGCGCGCTGGTGGTCGCGCCAACGCTGCCCATCGATCGTGACGGAGAAACTCATCGCGTCGATTGTCCTCTCGTTGAGCGCACGATCAAGCACCTCGGCGTTGGTAGGCCGCGAACGCCTTCGCCCACAGAGGTCGAAGCGGGTAGTCCCATTCGCCCACGTACTCCTGCGCGTAGCCGCCGCTGCCGACCTTGAAGCGGACCAGCCCGATGAGGTGGTTGTCCGCGTCCAGGGTGTCGGAGATTCCTCGGAGGTCGTAGACGCGGCAGCCAGTTTCGTGCGCCCGGGTGATCATGTGCCACTGCAACGCATACGACGGACGAACATCGCGGTCCGCAGTTGTCGATGCGCCGTAGGAGTACCAGGCCCGATCGCCCACGCGGATCATGATCGTCGCGGCGGCGAGGTGGTCCTCGTACTCCGCGAGGTGCAGTGTCATTTCGTGATAGCCATCGTCGGTCGCGTTGAGTGCATCCCACATCCGCTCGAAGTACACCTGACCGCGCGGGGTGAAGCGATCACGCTCGGCCGTCTCGACATACACGCGGTGGAAGTCGGCAAGGTCCTCGCGCGTGCCGAGCCGCACATGCACCCCGGACTTCTCTGCCTTTCGGATGTTGCGCCGCCACAGTTGGTTGAACCCGGAGAAGACATCGTCGAGGGATCGATCGGCCAGCGGGACGCAGTAGACGTAGCGCGGCTGCACATCGCCGAAGCCTGCGCCAGAACTCTCCTGTCGGCTCCAGCCGCCCGCACGAAGTGCATCGACGAGAGTGCTCGCGGTGGTCGAGTGCCAATCGGCGGTGACGTTGCCAAGTTGCCGTGGTGCGCTCCACGCTCCGGATTCAGCATCGGCGAGGGCTTGCTTGACGGTCGCCGATTCCCAACGCCGCGATGCGACCGGCGGGCCCATCTTCACCTGGAATGCACCAACCGCCTTGCAATGCTCGAGCAGCGGGGTGAGCCACTCGGTCACCGACCATGACGACGACGCCCAATCCACTACCGGGCCTTCGGGGATATAGGCGAGGGAACGACGTTTCACCTTCGGGACCGGGCGATGCAAGACGAGCGCAACCCCCACGATGCGATCACCGTCGAACCAGCCGACCGATTCGCCGCGCCAGCCGACCTTCACATCCGCCCAGCACGGCAGTTGCAGGAAGGACACCGAGGGCCGGGACCGCAGCCAGCGCGCGTGGGCGTCGGCGCTGATGGTGCGAACGGTGAGCGAGCCGGCGGACACGGGCTAAGGGTGTCAGGAGATGTCGAGATCGACGACTACCGGCGCGTGATCGGACGCGCCCTTTCCTTTGCGGGCCTCGCGGTCCACGTAGGCGTCGGTGACCGCACCGGTGAAGGGGGCGTTGCCGAGGATCAGGTCGATGCGCATGCCCATGCCTTTGTGGAAGGCGCCGTTGCGGTAGTCCCAGAACGTGTACGGCTCACCCTTGAGTGCGCGTGGCATTACTTCGGAAAGGCCGATTGATTGCACGTCCGCGAGGGCTTCACGCTCAGCTGGTGTCACGTGCGTTGAGTCCGCGAACAGCGAGATGTCCCAGACGTCCTCATCGCGTGGGGCGACGTTGAAGTCGCCCGTGAGGGCGTACGGAAGGTCGGGGTTCGCAGCCAGTTCGGCTTCGGCCGTGGCCTTCAGCGCCGCGAGCCACTGGAGTTTGTAGGCGTAGTGCGCGTGGTCTGGTTCACGCCCGTTGGGTACGTACAGGCTCCAGACTCGAACACCGTTACAGGTAGCGCCGACGGCGCGGGTCTCGATGACGTCGTCGTAGGCCGGTTGGTCGGTCAAGTCCAACACCACATCGGAAAGACCAACTCGACTGAGAATCGCGACTCCGTTCCAGCGGCCGTTGCCGTGCGCGGCAACCTCGTAGCCGAGCGCCTGGATCGGCATCTCCGGGAATGCCTCGGTGGTGCACTTCAACTCCTGCAACGCCACCACATCCGGTTGCGCGGTCTCGAGCCACTCGACCACCCGCTCGATCCGAGCACCGATCGAGTTCACGTTCCACGTCACGATCCGCATGCGTGAACCCTACGTCGGTGTCTTTCCCTACCGTTCCGTTCCCCCGATGTCCCGCGCTAAGCGACAGCGAGGCCTAGTTCTTCGCATGCCCGCTGCATTTGGCGGTCACGTGTGAGGACAACGTGAGCCGCAACGAGCAGTGCGCTCGCGATGTGAATCGCATCCAGGGACTTCAGAAAACGAACCGGAAGGACTGCCGCTGATTCGAGAATCGCAAGGGAAGGTGCCAAGGAGTCAACATCGGTCAGAGCTTTCGCAGTGAGTTGCTGCGCTGCGTCAGACGATTCGGATCTAAGGAGAGTGCGGTTTAGCTCGACACGAGCGATGGCACTTGTCACCAGCGCGTACCCTTCCAGACCTTCAAGGGGTGGCCTCCACACCCCGCCGACTCGGATGGCCTGCGCGCGGTGGACGAGCTCGCTGCTATCGAGATAGACCTTCACTAGCGACTCTGTTCTCGATCTTCCAGGAGCGCGGCCAACACTGCTTCGGCATCGACGTCCGCCCACGCATCTCGAATCCCCTCCACAACGCGGGGATCGCCCGGTCGGTATCGAGCCGGCGTGATCAGGTGACGCACTTCCTTCGGATAGGCACGCACGGGGTAGTCGCGTACGTACTCCTGTAGGGCCTCGCGGGCGAGGTCTTGCTGGGATCGCCCGGTCTCCTCGGATAACTCACGCAGCCGGGCAGTCAGTTCTTCGGGCAGCCGCAGATTCATCGCCATGGAATGACGGTACCGTTTTCGGTACCACTTGTCCGCCGAGGTTGTGGTCGTCATTCCTGCACCCTGGCAACCCGAGATTCGTGCGGGCTAGCCCCGACTTCCTCGCTGGGGATAAGCGTCGCTACCCTTACCGGGCTGCTGGGAAACCGGCTGCACGCAAAGAGCCCTCCTGCTCCGGAAGAGATCCGGGGCCGCATAGTCCAAAGGAGGTGGGCAGTTCATGCGTCATTACGAGGTCATGATCATCCTCGACCCCGATCTGGAAGAGAAGACGATCCAGCCCAGCCTGGAGGCGTTCCTCAACGTCATCCGCGGCGACGGTGGCACCGTCAACAACGTGGATATCTGGGGTCGTCGTCGGATGGCTTACGAGATCAACCACAAAGGTGAGGGCATCTACGTGGTGCTCGACCTGACCGCATCGCCGGAATCCGTTGCCGAACTCGACCGCCAGTTGAACCTCAACGAGGCGATCGTTCGCACGAAGGTCACGCGCCCGATCGAGAAGAAGGCCAAGGCCAAGGCCGAAGCCAAACTCGGAGGCTGACATGGCACTGGGAGACATCAACATCACGGTGGTCGGCAACCTGACCAACGATCCTGAGCTGCGCTTCACCCCCAGCGGTGCCGCTGTCGCATCCTTCACCGTGGCCGCGAGTTCGCGGTACATGGACAAGGCGACGAACGAGTGGAAAGACACCGATCCGACCTACCTGCGCTGCAGTGTGTGGCGGCAGTACGCCGAGAACGTTGCCGAGTCCTTGACCAAGGGATCGCGCGTGATCGTCACCGGTCGGTTGAAGCAGCGCAACTATGAAACCCGCGAGGGCGAGAAGCGCACGTCATTCGAGATCGACGTCGACGACGTAGGCCCCGCTCTGCGTTACGCAACGGCGAAGATCAACCGCGTTCAGCGTGGCGGCGGCAGCGGCGGCTTCGGTGGTGATTCCGCCGGTGGCGGCGCCCCGGCCGACGATCCGTGGACCACGGGCGGTGGCGGAGACAACTTCGACGAGCCCCCGTTTTAACAACTCTTCTTCCTACTTTCCTCGAAATCACTGGAGACATAGATGGCACGCGACAACAAGCGCGATAAGGATCAAGCACAACTACGCAAGGTGAAGATGAAGGCCTGCGGTTTTTGCAAGGAAGGCGTCGAAGGCATCGACTACAAAGACGTCACTTTGCTGCGCAAGTTCATCTCCGATCGCGGCAAGATCCGCGCTCGCCGAGTAACCGGCAACTGCACCCAGCATCAGCGCGACATCGCCATGGCGGTCAAGAACGCCCGCGAGATGGCGCTGCTTCCCTACACCTCGACGGCTCGGTAAGGAGTAGCGCGATGAAACTCATCCTCACCCAGGAAGTGGCCGGGCTCGGTAACGCCGGCGACATCGTCGAGGTCAAGGACGGCTACGGCCGCAACTACCTCCTACCCCGCGGCCTGGCTATCGGCTGGACCAAGGGCGGCGAGAAGCAGGTCACCCAGATCAAGCGGGCACGCAAGTCACGCGAGATCCGTAACCTCGACCATGCCAAGGAAGTCAAGGCTGAGATCGAGGCACTGACGATCATGGTTCCGGCCAAGGCCGGTGAAAGCGGCAAGCTTTTCGGCTCCGTGACTAATGCTGATGTCATGAATGCGATCAAGGCAGCCGGTGGTCCGCTCGTGGAGAAGCGAGCAGTGAAGTTGCCCACCGCGGTCAAGAAGACCGGCAAGCACAAGGCTGCGATTGAACTGCACCCCGATGTGGTGGCGAATGTGACGATCGAGGTCGTCAGCGAGTAGTCCACCTACCAGGCAAAGTGAAGGGGCGCGGGAACCATCCCGCGCCCCTTCACTTGTGGATGCTGCGGTTAGCTCGAAAGCACGCCGCTGGCGATCGAGCCGATCAGTACGAGTGCCGAGAGCACAAGGCCGATGATCCCGAGAACGAAGCCGGCTTTCGCTGAACCTCTATTCGTGGCGAGACCTTGGTCCGCCCTGTTCATCCCGATCTTCCCGAAGATGACGGCCAGGATCGACCCGATAGTGCCAAGACAGAAGAACTGCAAGATCCCCATGACAAGTGCTGCGGTTCCCATTCCGTTCTGGGGCGCGACGCCTGGTGCGGGGCTTCCGGGTATTGGTTGGGACATTTCTCCTCCTTCAACGCGCACACCGTAGTGAATGACGGGAATCTTGTGGACCGATTCACGAATGTGCTGGATATCCAATGTCGGCCACGGGAGGATTAAGTGCCTGCAAGGAGGAGCGGGCGCCGAAGCAACACCTTGAGGAGGAAATGTGAGTTTCGGTCAATCTGTGTCGTATTGCCTTAGCAATTATGCGAACTTCAGTGGCCGGGCACGCCGGTCGGAGTTCTGGTGGTTCTACCTTTTCGTGCTCATCGTTGCTGCGGTGGTCCAAGGCGTACTGGCGGCCATCCTCGGCGCCGATGCTGCGGCCTACTACCTGCTCAGCGGCCTTGTAACGCTTGCGCTGGCGATTCCGCTGTACGCGGCGGGTGCGCGACGCATGCACGACACCGGCAAGAGCGGCTGGCTGCAGTTGTTGGTCTTGATCCCCTGTGCGGGCATCATCATCATGATCGTGCTGTGGGCGCAGGCCGGCAGCGATGTCGAGAACCAGTACGGAGCGCCTCCGGCGTAGCCCGACGGTCGCAATAGTTCACCGTCAACTACCGGCCCAATCGGGTCGGTAGTTGCGTTATGAGGCCATCGGCCGCCTGCTCGATCATCGCGAGTACATCACCGAACCCGTCGACTCCGCCGTAGTACGGATCGGGGACATCCAACTCCGGATGCGGTGCGGTCAAGTGTGCGAGCCCCGGATCGAAACTGCGGAACATGTGCAAGTCCGGCGCGACACCCGCGCGTGCGGCCATTGCCTGCAGATCGTGGTAATTCGCGGAATCCATCGCCAGCACCAGATCGAGGCGATCGAACCAGTCGGCGGTGATCTGGCGTGAGATGTGCCCATCGAGGTCATAACTGTTCGCGGCGAGTGTGGAGAGCGATCGTGGGTCGGCTCCGTGGCCGAGGTGCCAGTCCCCGGTTCCCGCGGAATCGACAACGACGACGTCCCCGAGCCCGGCAGCGTCCACTCGGTCCCGGATCACCGCTTCCGCAATCGGGGAGCGGCAAATATTGCCCAGGCAAACGGCGGTGATGCGGTACTCGGGAGTGGAGGGCACCTCGGCATGCTATTCGCGGAGGAACAAATTCTTTTCCACGGGGTTGGGATGGGAATCGTGAGGGAATGCGGGCCTAAACGGGCACTGTTGGTGCGATTTCCCCAGTTCATCCACACGCCGTCCGCAGCGCATCCGGGGGTTGTGCCCAGGTGGTGCACAGGACTGTCACCAGGGGTCGTGGACACCCGCGCCACGGATCCGTAGCGTCCCTTCTTCGTCGGGAATGTCAGAGGTCTGGGCTAGACATGGGCTATCGATCGGAGAGGGGAGGCGTTGGTGAGCGTCGCTGAATTTCCGATCCACGAAGACGCGCCCGCCCAGCCGGACCGGACCCCTCCGAATGATCCTGCGGCCGAGCAGTCGGTGCTCGGTGCGATGTTGCTGAGTAAGGACGCCATCGCAGATGTCGTCGAACTCGTTCGTGGTGATGACTTCTACCGACCGGCGCACCAGACGATCTTCTCCACGGTCCTCGATCTCTATGGCCGCGGCGAGCCGGCCGATGCGGTCACGGTGGCGTCCGAACTGACCAAGTCCGGTGAGATCTCGCGCGTTGGTGGCGCGAGCTACCTGCACACCCTCGTGTCCTTGGTGCCAACGGCCGCCAACGCGAACTACTACGGCCGTATCGTGCGCGAGCAGGCGATCTTGCGACGGCTCGTGGAAGCGGGCACCCGCATCGTGTCGATGGGCTATGCGGGAACTGGCGATGTCGATGATGCCGTCGATCGCGCGCAAGCCGAGGTATACGACATCACTGAGCGCCGCACCAGCGAGGACTACCTTCCGCTCAGCGACATCATGAGCGATGCGCTCACCGAGATCGAAGCGATCTCCAATCGCGACGGCGAGATGGTCGGAGTCCCTACGGGATTTGCCGATCTTGATTCGCTGACAAACGGCTTGCACCCGGGTCAACTCATCATGATCGCGGCGCGCCCTTCGATCGGTAAGAGCACACTGGGTGTGGACTTTTGTCGTGCTGCTTCGATCAAACACGGGCTGACGAGTGCGATCTTCTCCCTGGAGATGAGCCGCAACGAGATCGTTATGCGCCTGCTCTCAGCCGAAGCACAGGTCCCACTGCAGCACATGCGTTCAGGAACCATGAGCGAAGCGGACTGGTCGAAGCTCGCGGGCAAGATGGGTGTGGTCAGCGAAGCTCCGCTGTTTATCGACGATTCACCGAACATGAACCTGATGGAGATTCGGGCGAAGTGCCGCCGGTTGAAGCAACGCCATGATCTTCGCCTCGTCGTAGTCGACTACCTGCAGTTGATGACTAGCGGCAAGCGAGTGGAGAGTCGGCAGCAGGAGGTATCGGAGTTCTCGCGGTCGCTAAAGCTGCTGGCGAAGGAACTCGATGTGCCGGTCATTGCGATTAGCCAGTTGAACCGCGGTCCTGAACAACGGCAGGACAAGCGTCCGATGCTTGCAGACCTTCGCGAATCGGGCTCGCTCGAGCAAGATGCGGACATGGTTGTGCTCTTGCATCGCGAAGATTTCTACGAGCGTGAGTCACCGCGAGCAGGTGAAGCAGACTTCATTGTCGCCAAACACCGCAACGGTCCTACCGCAACGATCACTGTTGCCTTCCAGGGTCACTACTCGCGCTTCGTTGATATGGCGCAGTCTTAGCTGTCGACTACAAATTCAGATGTAGGTCCCAAAGCGCTTTGCATGGTGCCAGTCCGTCCTCCTGCAAGTAGTCGAACAAGACGTCGCGCTCACTGGCCAAGCGACAGTGTTGGGGAGCCCACAACTCTTCATGTTGCCCTTCGTCTTCCTGTAATCACGGAGAGCATTGATTCGAGGGGCCCACGACTGAATCGCTTCATCCACAACCATGCGAACACTGACAGCAGGGCCCACGATGCGATGCCGGTTAGGACCACTGGGAACGCACCCCAGCGCGCGAAGTAGTCGAGGCCATAGGCGGCGAAGACGAAGGACATTAACGCCGATTCCCCGATGTAGACCGTGAGAGACATCCGACCGGCGGGTGCCATGAAGGATAGAAACGAAGGCCGTCGATGAAGGAGAAGCGCGATGCTGCCGATGTAGCCGGCGGTCAGAATCGGGGCGGTGGTGAAGCCGAGTACCAATCCGATGGCGCCGGCAGGTGAGTACGGGGTCCCCGCGGCGATCGCTCCGATCTGCATACCGGCGGCAACGGCCTGCAGTGGCAAGCCGATGGACCATCCCCACCGCGCGAGCTTGCGCCACAGGTCAATGCGACTGGATGGATCGGCAAGTAGTCGCACTCGCGAAGCACGCAAACCGAGAACGAATGCGGCGAAGGCCATCGGTCCTTGCAGGAAGAACACAGAGAAGAGCACGGTGGGAAGGGCTTCGAGCCGAGCCAGCGAAGCCTCAGCGAAGGTGCCGGAGGCGAGCGCCCACTCCAGGTCACCGAGACCCGATCCTTCCTCCGGGAAAGCGGCCGCCAGGGAGGCGATGACGAAGATGAAGAAGACGCCTACGGCGATTCCCGCGATGCTCCAGCGCTTCAAGACACGGTCCGAGCTGCGAGAGATGAGAAATAGCAGCAGTCCGAAGATCGAATACGTGATGAGGATGTCGCCCACGAAGAAGAAGACCGCGTGTGCGAGGCCGAACAAGAACAACGCCAGCATGCGCCGCAGGTAGCGGTGACGATTGGGCTTGGAGTGATCGCGCAGGATGAATGAGGCGCTGTATCCGAATAGGAAGGAGAAGAGCAGATAGAACTTGCCTTGCGCGAAGGTGTTGACCAGCAGCGCGGTCAGTCTGTTCGCGACACCGTCCACCGAGGCCTGAGTGAATCCATCGGCGCTGATGGCCAAGAAGGACGCGTTGACCACCACGATCCCAAGTAGCGCGATGCCCCGCAGTCGATCGGGTAGTGCTTCCCTCGTGGTCGTGGGGGCCATGCGGAAAACCTACGCAAGAAATGAACACGGGTGTTAATTTGTGAACGTGGTGATCAAAACCGAGCGGATCCTCGATACCGCCGCCGAGGTGCTGTCCAAGCGACCGGATGCCACCTTGCAGTCAATCGCGACGGCGGCGGGGATCAGTCGCACCACCATCTTCCATCGCTACCCCACGCGCGATGATCTCCTTGAGGCCCTCGCGAAAGACGCATTGGAACGAATCGGGGACGTGATGGCAGGCGTCCCGGACGATGACGTTGGCGATTTGGGCGCCGTCATGTCCGAAGTGACTGCTGGTCTGATGCCGCTGGGCCCGCGCACCACATTCCTTCGCATTGTGCCCGGACTTGGAAACGAACTGGATATGCACTGGGAACGAGCGGTCACCCCGCTTGCCATCTACGTGCACAAGGTCCAGTCCTTGGGATTGCTGCGCACCGATCAGCCCGCCCGCTGGTTGGTGGCGTCGTACATCGGTTTGCTGTTCGCGGCCTGGGATGAGATTGCCGAAGGGGAGATAGGTACTGCGCACGCTGCACGCCTCATACTGCAAACGTGGTTGAGCGGCAGTGGTTACGAAACTACGGCGATGGTTCGAGAGCGTTGACCTTTTCCAATTCCACGCCCTTGGTTTCGCGGATATGACGCCACACGAAAGGAATTGATAGCGCGGCCATGATCGTGAAGATCGAGTAGGCCAAGCCCAGACTGATGTTGGCCAGTGGCGGGAATGCGGTGGAGACGATCCAGTTCGCAAGCCACTGCGCTGCGGTGGCCAGCGCGAGAGCGGCAGCACGGATGCGGTTGGGGAACATCTCGCCGAGTAGCACCCACACCACCGGACCCCAGGTGGCCGCGAAGAAGGCGACGTAGGCGTTGAACGCGAGCAGCGCGACAACGTCCGGGCCGTCGGCGAGCACGGGGTTGCCATCCGGTCCGATCGGTGCGGTGCCGAACACGTAGGTGAGGACCGCGAGCATCGCGACCATGCCTATGGACCCGACGAGCAGAAGGGGCTTGCGCCCCACTTTGTCGACCAGCGCGATTGCCACCAGCGTGAACGCGACGTTGACTCCGGTCGTGATCAGTGATGTCTGGAAGGCCTGATCCTCAGAGAAACCGACCGCTTCCCAGATGGTGTTGGAGTAGTAGAAGACAGCGTTGATACCGACGAATTGCTGCAGAGCGCTGAGGATGATGCCGACCCACACGATCGGTAGCAGCCCGAAACGCTTGCCGCGCAGGTCCTTGATGGAGGGGCGATGCTCGTTGTCCAGTGAGGCCTTGATGTCGTCGAGGATCTGTGTGGTGCCATCGGTATAGACCTGATCGAGCACGGCTCGTGCCTGCTCGTATTCGCCGATCTCGACCAGGTACCGCGGGGACTCAGGCAACCGCAGCGCCAAGGCCCCGTAGACGATCGCGGGGATGAGCATCACCAGGAACATCCACTGCCACGCAGCGATGCCGAATAGCCAATCGTTGGTGGAGTCCCCACCGGCCGCCTCGAGGATGAGGTAGTTCGAGATGCCTGTGGCGAAGATGCCAAGAACGATCGCGAGTTGTTGCATTGAGGCTAGACGCCCGCGCAATTGAGCCGGGGCGATCTCGGCGATGTACATCGGGGCCATGACGCTGGCCACGCCGATGCCCGCACCGCCAAGCAATCGCCACATCAGCAGATCGGCGATGCCGAACGGGAACG
>CBFIHB010000043.1:0-12758 GCA_965662415.1 Actinomycetes bacterium
GGCCAGGACGAGTATCGACGCCAGGAAGGCCGCGACCCTGCCGCGGGGCGTCAGCCGGAGATTCGGATCCGGTTGGGCCACACGCTGGCGAGCAGAGCGTGGCTGGCCGATCCGGGCTTTGCGAACCGGGGCCTCGCGAACCGGGGCCTGGGGGGCACGATTCGGGCGGCTGGGGTTCTGGCGGCTGGAAGCGCGGGTGTGCACCGCACGGTCTTCGAGGGTCAGGACGCTCATGGGGAAGCCTTCACTTTCGGGTCGGGTTCGAACGGGTGTTCGATCGAACGCGTGTTCGTTTTCTACCACGGATCCGGCGACACAGGATGGATTTATCGAACAGGTGTTTGATTTCGTGTCGCGATGTGCGTACCGTCCGGGCATGTGAGCAGGGTGGCGTCGGGGTCTGACATCCCGGGGCCAGCCGAAGTCCAGACCGCCAAAACCAGACCGCCAGAACCAGACCGCCAGAACCAGACCGCCAGAACAGGAGCCGACATGGCAACCGTGCGCGAACTACCCGACGGCCAGCCCGATGATTCGGGGCTGACCGCGCGCCAACAGGCGATCTTGCGGGTTATCGAGCAGACCACCGCCGAGCGCGGTTACCCGCCGAGCGTTCGGGAGATCGGACAAGGCGTCGGTCTGACTTCCTCGAGTTCGGTGGCTCACCAATTGAGGGCACTGGAGGAACTCGGCTACCTGCGCAAAGATCCGAACCGACCGCGGGCGCTCGTCGTATCACGCCCCGGTGAGTCGTCTCCACCGGCCACAGGGGTTAACGCGGCCGGCGATCTGCCAGCAGGGACGGTCGGTGTTCCGCTCGTCGGGCGGATCGCAGCCGGCGGACCGATCCTGGCCGAGCAGCACACCGAGGACGTCCTACCGCTGCCCAAGGACCTAGTGGGGGACGGCGAACTGTTCATGCTCACGGTCGTCGGCGATTCGATGATCGATGCCGCCATCTGCGACGGTGACTACGTCGTCGTCCGTAGCCAACCCACCTGCGAGAACGGCGATATCGTCGCGGCCCTGCTCGACGATGAAGCCACCGTCAAGACCTTCAAGCGTCGAGATGGACACGTGTGGCTGATGCCGCACAATCCCGCCTACGAGCCCATCTTGGGAGACCAGGCGCGCATCCTCGGCAAAGTGGTCAGCGTGCTGCGCCGGGTGCGCTAACGCACCTCACTGCTCGCCGATAGCTCCCCCGCCAAACGTTCCAGCGCGCCGACCACCACATCCCGGTCGGTGGTGAACCACAACGGCGGGAGCGATGCGCGCAACGATCCTGCGTAGCCGGCGCTAGCCATCCGAGGATCAAGGACCGCGACCACTCCCCTGTCGCTGCTCGACCGAATCAAGCGCCCAGCACCCTGGGCAATCAGCAATGACGCCTTCGCTAAGGCCACTTGACGAAAACCCGAACCACCCGCTGCATCGACGGCTTCCTGCCGCGCGGCGATAACCGGATCGTCGGGGCGCGGGAATGGAATGCGGTCGATCGCCACCAGGACGCACGCATCACCGGGGACATCGATCCCTTGCCACAGCGAGACAGTGCCCAGAAGGCAACTGGTCGCGTCCTGGGAAAAGCGCTCGACGAGAGGCACCACAGATTCACCTCGCCGATGCACGAGCAAGTCGCCGACTCGTCCGTCCTGCAACGCCGGCGCCAACCGCACCCGCAGGTAATCGGCGGCCCGCTCCACCCCGCGCCAACTCGAGAACAGCGCCAGCGCGCGACCACCGGATGCCTCGATCAGGTCACCGAGCTCGTCGAGTGCCTCCATCGAGACGCCGTCCCGCCCCGGAGGCGGAACCGACGTGGCTACGTACAAGATCCCCTGTCGCGCATGGTCGAAACCCGATCCGACGTCCAAGCAACGGGTGTCCTCGGGTAAACCAAGACCCGCGAGCAGGGGTGCGAAGGAGCCACCGGCCATCAAGGTCGCACTCGTTAGCACCACGGGCTGGTCATCTAGCAACTTCGACGACAACTCCGCGGCAACGTCCAACGGCGCCGCGTGCACGGTCGGGATCCGCTCACCGTCGGCCGACCACCACACGACATCTGCGGGATCGAGCGCCAACAGCCGTCCGGCCACTTCGTGGACTTCCTGGATACCGGCCCGCAGACGCTGACGTTGGGCCAATTGGTCATCATCGAGTGGTGCGGAGCCGGACCCTGCGTTGGCCGACAGTTCGACGGACAGTGCGCTGACGATCGCGTGACATGAATCGCGCACTCGGCTCAGCGCCAACACCATTGCTCCGGGCCATTCGCGCACTCGGGCCCGTGACTGGTCGCTATCCACCGACAGTTCCAGCAGCGCCCGACCGAGATCATCGACCGCATCGCGAAGGGAGCCGTCGTCATCTAGGACTCGATCACACTCTCCCGCCAATCGTTCTAGCGGAGTGACGGCGAGTTCCCGTGAGACCGCACCGGTGATGCGATCGATCAGTTCATGCGCTTCGTCGATCACCATCGCGCTGTACTCGGGTAGCACCGGGACCGACTCGATGGCGTCGATCGCGACCATGGCGTGGTTGGTCACCACGATGTCCGCCTCGGCGGCTTCCATCCGACCCAGAGCTGCGAAGCATTCGCTGCCAAACGCGCAGCGAGATTCACCGATGCATTCGGCGGAGGTCACCGATACCGAGCGCCACACACGGGCATCGACTTCGATCGGCAGGTCATCGCGGTCGCCTGTGCGGGTTTGCGCGGCCCATTCATGCACCTGCGCTGCCTGCTCCTCAAGCGTGCCGCGCTGGCTTGCGCTCGCGAGTTCCAGCGCCTGTTGTTGATCGTCGATTTCTCCGAGCCGTTGTCGGCAGACGTAGTTGTGCCGTCCCTTCAACACGGCCCAGGTGACTTCGAGCCCTGCGTCGGCGAGTCGGGGCAGTTCGCGTTCGATCAACTGACGCTGCAGTGCCAACGTCGCTGTCGCCACGACAACCGGGCCATGCGTGCGGGCGCGTTCGGCCGCGGGAACGAGATAAGCCAGGGATTTTCCGGTGCCGGTCCCGGCCTGGATCAACGCATGGCTCCCGGTCTCGAACGCGTGGGCCACCTCTCGGGCCATCTCCTCTTGACCGGCGCGTGGTGCGCCCCCCATCGCCTCAACGATCCGCTGCAGATCGGCTGTAACCCGATCAACGCTCATCGTTGGACAAACTCTCGAACTCCTCGGCGAGCGTGACGGGGACCCGGGCCTTGATCGTGCTGCCGGTTTCGTCATGCTCGACCGAGAGCACCTCGCCGCTGCGATAGGCGCGCGAGAGCAGATCACCTCGGTGGTAGGGCACGTGCGCGTGAACGTCGATCAACCGATGGGGCAGATCGGCTTCGATGGCGGCCAGAAGTTCGGGAATGCCTGTGCGGGTCCGTGCGGACACCAGCACAGCATGTGGTTCGGCGCGCAGTACGTCGGCAACGTGTTCTCCGGCGATGTCGGCCTTGTTCACGGCGATGATCTCCGGGACTTCGGCGGCGCCGATCTCCGCAAGTACCTCGCGGACCGCGGCAATCTGCTCGTTCGGAGCCTCATCGGAACCATCGACCACATGCACGATCACATCGGCATCGCGCACCTCCTCCAAGGTGGAGCGAAAGGCCTCGACGAGTTGGTGCGGCAGGTGGCGAACGAAACCCACGGTGTCGGAGATGGTGAACTCCCGACCTTGCGGGGTGCGGGCGCGTCGCACGGTGGGATCCAACGTGGCGAACAGCGAATCGTCGACGAGCACACCCGAGCCGGTGAGTGCATTGAGTAAGGAGGATTTGCCGGCATTGGTGTATCCGGCGAGCGCCACCGTGGGGATACCTGAACGTCGGCGAGCCTGACGCTGGGTAATCCGCGTGGCTTCCATTCGGCGCAGTTGGGATCTGATCTTGGCCATCTGCGATCTGATGCGCCTGCGGTCGGTTTCGATCTTGGTCTCACCCGGGCCACGGGTTCCCACACCACCGGTCGCGCCACCCGCGCGACCGCCGGCCTGCCGGGACAGCGATTCACCCCATCCACGGAGCCGGGGTAGTAGGTACTGCATCTGCGCGAGCGACACCTGGGCCTTGCCCTCCCGACTACGGGCGTGCTGGGCGAAGATGTCCAAGATCAGCCAGGTGCGATCGACCACCTTGACCTTGACGATGTCCTCGAGTGTGCGCAGTTGACCGGGGCTGAGTTCTCCGTCGCAAATCACGGTATCCGCGCCGGACGACACCACCAAGGTGCGCAGTTCCTTGGCCTTGCCGGCTCCCACGTACGTGGCCGGATCGGGTGCGTCACGGCGCTGGATCACCCCCTCGACCACTACCGAGCCAGCCGTCTCGGCTAGCTGGGCAAGTTCGCGAAGGGACCTCTCGGCCTGCGCGGCGGTGCCGGATGTCCACACCCCAACCAGTAACACCCGCTCCAGGCGCACCTGGCGGTACTCGACCTCGGAGATGTCCTGCAGTTCGGTGGACAGTCCGGCCACCCGGCGCAGGGCCGTGCGGTCGCGTAGATCCTCATCACCCGTCGTGACAGGTGCCTCATCTTCGAAGGAGGTCATAGGCCCCGGGGCCATTGCAGTGTGCCGCGTGCGACCAACTCAGCAGGACCCCGCAGGTTCATCCGGCCTTCGGCTTCGATGTCCACGAAGACCGTTCCTCCCGGTACGTCCACGCGGATGGTGTCGCCGATATCGCCGAAGGACGTTGCGCTGACCCACGCGGCTGCACAGGCACCTGTGCCGCAGGATCGGGTCTCCCCCACTCCTCGCTCGTGCACACGCATCCGAATGTGCTCTGGCCCAACACGTTCGACGAATTCGACGTTGACGCCTTCGGGGAATGCCTCGGCCGGGCGGACCTGCGGCGCTACCGCCAGGGACCCAAGGGTGTCCAGATCGTCCATGAACACCACCGCGTGCGGGTTCGGGACGTGTACGGGCACGGCATCCCACACGCGGTCGTCGCCGGCGACGCACACCGAAATCGGAATGGGGTGCGCCGCATCGAGTGCTGCGCCCATGCCGATCACGATCTCCTCGGCTTCGGGGCCTCGAATCTCCGCACTCACCAATCCAGCCCGGGTGGCTATCACTGTCGTCCGTGATGTGAGCGCACCGGTGGCATGCAGGTAGCGAACGAAGACTCGCGCACCATTGCCGCACATCTCCGCCAGCGATCCATCACCGTTGCGGTAGTCCATGAAGTATTCGGCGACATCGCCGTAGCCAGCGAATTCCGGATCGTTGGCGCACTTGACCACGCGCAGGACTCCATCGGCTCCGAGCCCATGGCGGCGCTCGCACAGCCAGCGGACCCGCTCCGGCGTCAGATCGAGTCGGCCATCGGGATCGGGCAGCACAATGAAGTCGTTCTCGGTTCCATGCCCCTTCACGAACGGAACATCCACCACGCGCGTCACTGCATCAGCCTATTGCGGCTCGTCCCGAGGGAGCCCAGCCGAGGATTGTCCATCGGTGACCGCTCCCGCGATGCGTGTTGCCAGATCCGGAGCATCGAAATCGACCCATCGGATCCGGTCATCGCGGGCGAACCATCGCTGCTGGCGTCGCGCGAAGCGTCGGGTGTCCTCGATCGTCCGTTCCCGTGCCTGCGCTTCGGTTATCTCACCCGCGAGGTAGTCCAGAACCGGGCGATAGCCCAAGGCAGCGGCCGCTGTTGGGGCACTGCCGAGTCCGGCGGCGGCCAACCCCTGCACTTCTTGCACGAACCCACCTGCCCACATGGAATCCACCCGGTCCTCGATCCGTGTATCGAGGACATCGCGCTCGATGGACAAGCCGAAGCGCACCGTCGGATACCGATCGGTCGGCGCGGGCAACCGCGCCGCGAACGGCTCACCGGTCAGTTCGATGACCTCCAATGCCCGCACGATCCGTCTGCCGTTATTGACCTCGATACTCGATGCGGCAGCCGGGTCGATCGCCGCTAGTTCGGCGTGCAGTGCCGGTGCACCTATCTGCGTCAACCGTTCATCCCAACGCCGCCGCACGTTCGGATCGGTCGTCGGGAAGTCCATCTCCTCGAGTACAGCGCGGACGTACAGACCACTGCCGCCCACGACAACGGGAACCTTGCCGCGCGCGAAAATCTCATCTATCGCAGCTCGGGCACGGTCTCGGAACTCCACGACACTGACGCCCTCAGCGAGGTCCCAGACATCGATCATGTGGTGGGGAACGCCTCGCTGTTCGGCCCGCGTCGGCGTTGCCGTCCCGATGTTCATGCCGCGATAGGCCTGCATCGAGTCGGTTCCCACCACTTCACCGTCCACCGCCCTCGCGACCTCGACCGCCAGCGCCGTCTTGCCCGATGCGGTCGGGCCGACGATCGCGATCACATCACTCATGCAGTGGGTCGACCAACACCCGGCATACCCAGTCCGACCGTGGGTTTCCCGGCAGTGGCGAGTCCCCGACGCTCGATGTTCACGACGTCGTCGGCAACGAGATGGTGCGGGGCTGCGTAGGTGACTCGAGCGGTCACGAGGTCTCCGGGTGAGGGTGCCTCACCGTCGATCACAGCCACGTGCACCAAGCGGTTGTCCCGTGCACGGCCGCTGATCCGAGCCGTGGCGTCATCCTTGCGGCCCTCTCCCTGGGCGACCAGCACTTCGACCACGGAGCCTTCGAGAGCACGGTTCTCCTCCCAGGCGATCTCGTTGACGAGCTCCACCAGGCGCGTGTACCGATCCTGGACCACGTCCTGATCGATTTGGTCGGCCAGTTCGGCCGCGGGGGTTCCCGGTCGCTTGGAGTACTGGAAGGTAAAGGCGCTGGCGAAACGTGCCTGACGAACGACGTCCATCGTGTCTTGGAAATCCTCTTCGGTCTCACCGGGGAATCCGACGATGATGTCCGTGGTGATTGCCGCATGCGGAATGCGTTCACGCACTCGTTCGATGATGCCTAGGTAACGCTCGCTGCGATAGGAACGTCGCATCGCCTGCAGGATGCGATCGGAACCCGATTGCATGGGCATGTGCAGTTGCGGCATCACATTGCCTGTCGTGGCCATGGCGTCGATGACGTCGTCGGTGAAGTCGCGAGGGTGTGGGCTCGTGAACCGCACCCGTTCCAGACCGTCGATCAAACCGGTCGATCTCAGCAGGTCTGCAAACGCCCCCCGATCACCGAACTCCACGCCATAAGCGTTCACGTTTTGCCCCAGCAGCGTTACCTCGACCACGCCGTCGGCCACGAGTGCTTCGATCTCCGCGAGGATGTCCCCTGGACGTCGATCCTTCTCCTTGCCGCGAAGCGACGGAACAATGCAGAACGTGCAGGTGTTGTTGCACCCGACGCTGATCGAGACCCACGCCGAGTGCGAGGAATCGCGCTTGGTCGGCAGCACGGAGGGGAACTCCTCAAGTGCCTCTTTGATCTCGACTTGAGCTTCGCGTTCGATGCGGGCGCGTTCGAGCAGTACCGGCAACGACCCGATGTTGTGGGTTCCGAACACCACATCCACCCACGGGGCCTTCGCCACGATCGTCCCGCGATCCTTTTGCGCGAGACAACCTCCGACGGCAATCTGCATGTCGGGATTGGCCCGCTTCACGGGCGCAAGATGGGACAGGTTCCCGTAGAGACGATTATCGGCGTTCTCGCGCACCGCGCAGGTGTTGAACACGACCACGTCTGCCTGTTCGCCTTCGGTTGCCGGAACCAAGCCGGATTCCTCGAGCAGACCTGTCAGCCGCTCGGAATCGTGCACGTTCATCTGGCAGCCGTATGTGCGCACCTGGTAGGTACGAACTCGCTCGTCGGTCCTGTGCACGGAGTCGAGTCTAAGGACGCACACCACCTTCGCTACGCGGCCTACGATCGTTTGATGAGCAGCAAGGCGCGCCTATTCGCGATCATCGCCTTGGCCCTAGCCGCTCTGATCGCACCGAACCTGGTCCTACCCGAAGCTCCGGCCGCTGCCGGCATGCTCGGCCTGGGCGGATTGGGATTCGTGCTCGCCACGCTGGCAGCCGGACTGCGCATCGGTGTGCTGGCTGCCCTCCTCGTTGGCGCGGCCAGCGGCATCGCGGTAGCCGGCAGTGCCGTGGTCGCCATCGGCGTCCTGGTGATGGTTGCAACCGCGATCGGCCTCGGGGTCTCGGCGCGGTGGCATTGGAACAGGGCATTCATCGCCCTGCCCATCACCGTGGCCTTCATCGTTGCCGAAGATCCCCGCCAGGACCCCCTGGCGAGCGGATTCACCTTCGGCGCCGCGATGGCCGGCTACGGACTCGTAGTAGCCGTGATCTCCTCACCGCTGCGCCCCCGCAAACGGATTGGTGACGGCGAGCCGGTGTCCGATCCAGCCTCGTGGTCGCGCACCTGGGGGTACACATCCGTGTTGGCTGTCACCACGGCTGCTACCAGCGCAATCGCGTTGACTTTCGACTGGGGACATACCGGGGGCTGGCTGATGATGACCCCCTTCATCGTGATCCAGCCCTACATCCAAGACGGCTGGCGCAAGGCCTTCAGCCGCACGCTAGGCACGGTCGGCGGCTTCCTTATCGCCTACCTACTGGGCGAACTGCTGGGATCCGGCGACCTCCTGACCGTGTTCGGCGTGGCCTTCGGCGTACTCGCGGTCACGGCCATGGTCGAAAGATGGCCCTACGCCGTCTACGCGACCTTGCTCACCCCGGCCATCGTGATACTCGAGAGCATCGGTCGGCCGATTCAAACCACGGACAACAATCGCCTCGTCGCGACCGTTCTCGGAGTCGCACTCGCGTTGCTGGCAATGGCTGTCGCAACACCGCTGTACCGATTCCAGGCCCGCCGGTACGGGCTGGATCACTACTGACGCTGGGGCATGTCGTTTCGCCCCTAGACGGTTACCGGCTCCTTTTGCGACTCCGGATCGACGTCGTCGGCCACTTCATCTTCACCCGGCTCGATCTTCACCGTCGGCAAGATGCGCTCGAGCCACCCCGGTAGCCACCAGTTGGCTGTGCCGAACATGCTCATCAAACTCGGCACCAGGATCAAGCGAACGACGAACGCATCGATGAGCACCGCCGATGCCAGCGCCACGCCGAACAACTTGATGATCGAGTCCGGACTGGGCACGAAGGCGAGGAACACACTCGACATGATCAGCGCCGCGATCACCACGACGCGACCCGAGCCACCGAGACCACGGCGGATGCTCTTCTTGTTGTCCTTGGTTCGCATCCACTCTTCTTGCATCCGCGAGACCAAGAAGACCTGATAGTCCATCGATAGGCCGAACAAGATCGCGAAGACCATGATCGGAACGAACGGGAAGATCGGTCCGGTCCCGGCCACTCCGAGCAGATCGGCGAACCATCCCCACTGGAAGACCGCAACGGTGATGCCCATTGCCGCCGCGAGACTCAACAGCGACGTAAGGGCGCCGGTCAGCGGCACGAGTAGCGAGTGGAACAAGATCACCAGGGCGATAAATCCCAAGCCGACCACCACAGCGAGGAATATCGGCAGCGCATCGGTGAGCACGGTGGTGAAGTCCTGGGTGATCGCTTGCGCTCCACCCACGTACAACTGCGCGCCCGTGGCAGCTTCCAGCGCTGGGTTGACGTCATCGCGCAAGGTCTGCAGCAGATCGGCCGTCTCGGCATCCTGCGGTGCGCTCGAGGGGTACACCGCGATGGCTTGAACTGTTTGCGCCTCGGCGACCTCGCCGGTCTGCGCCTGCGCTTGGGCGAGCTTGGCGAGAACGGGAAGCGTTTCGACCGAAGGTGATGTTCCTGCTACACCAGGCGCGTTCGACAAGCCAGCGACGATGGTGCCGTAGGCCTGCGGATCCGTGACACCCTCGAGGTCTGCTACGACCAGGAACGGGCCATTGGAGCCCGGACCGAAGCCCTCGGCGCGCAGGTCGTAGGCGATGCGGGCATTGGAGCCCTCGGGCTTACCGGAATCGTCGGCGAATCCCTGGCGCAAGCTCAACGCCGGGATCGCCAAGATGACGACGAACGCCAATGCCAGCGCACTGGTCAGCCACGGCACCTTTTGTAAGCCGCGTGCGTAGTGCGCCCACCCGCGGCCCTCGGGGCTACCACTGCCTGGCTTCTTGCCCCAGGGCAGTCGCAGCCCGAGTGCCTTGGTACCCATCAGCGACAGCAGCGCCGGCAGGAACCACACTGCGGACAGCATGACCATGATCACAGTCACGGCCGCACCGATCGACAGACCTGTGAAGAAGTTGATTCCGAGCACGAGCAACCCGAGCAGACCGATGACGACAGCCGATCCGGCGAAGACCACAGCACGGCCAGCCGTCTCGACGGCCTCCGTTGCTGCCTTCTTCGGCTCGTGTCCGACCAAGATCGCCTGTCGGTAACGGTTGATGACGAACAGGGCATAGTCGATACCGACCCCGAGACCGATCATCGCGGCCAGCGTCGGTGCAAACGTCGCAACGTCCAGGAAATTCGCACCGAACGTCACGAACGCCAGTCCACCGACAAGACCGAGTAGCGCGGTGATAATCGGCAAGCCCGCTGCGATGATCGATCCGAAGGCGATCAGCAAGATCACGATCGCGACCGTGATACCGACGATCTCACCCTCCGCCGGAGGCTCTTGGTTCGCGAACTCCAACAGCTGGCCTTGCACACCGATGGTCAACCCATCGCCGCGCGCCTGATCGACAGCCTCGTAGATACGTTCGGCATCGGCGCCCGACACCGTGGCCGCACCCTCAGCATCGGTGACGAACGAAATGGTGGCGTAGGCAACCGTCCCATCGGGACTGATCGGTAGGAACGATCCAGCGAGGATCTGCTGCTCCTCCGGCGTCAACACCTGAGCAACCGCCTCCGGGTCGATCCCGGTGCCGACGCCGCATTCGCGGCCAAGGCCTGCACCCTGGGGGTCGAAGGGGTTGGTGACGCAGGTGACCGACTGCTGAGCTGCGATCTCCTCGAGTGCGGGCAGCACCACAGCCGCGGTGGCCGGGTCCACGGCCGGGCCCGACGCCGAGGACCACACGACGGTCGCACCGCCTTCGACGTTGCTGGTGTCAGTACCCGCTTCGGTCAGCAGGTCCGTGGCGACCTTGGACTCGGTATTAGGCAATTCGAAGGCGTCGTTGTAGCTACCGCCAAGCCCCACGCCCAGACCGATGAGGACCAGGAGGGCAACGAACCAAGAGATAAGAGCGGCGACAGGACGGCGAACCGCCCAAGCGGACAGACCAGGCATGGAACTCCTCAAGACGAAGGCGGTCGAACGCTAACAGGGAACAGTAGCGTTCACAAATCAGGAAATGGAGGAACATGACTGTTCACTGTGACGTAGACTACGTTCATGACCGCACCCGTGGAAACGACATCGGCGCCTCCCACATCTCGTCGTACGGGCGATGAACTGATTTCCGCCGTTCATGTCGCAGCCTTCGAGGAGATCACCGAGTACGGCCTACGCGGGGCGTCCATGGACCGCATCGCCCGCCGGGCTGGAACCGGCAAGGCGGCGCTGTATCGGCGCTGGCCCAACGTGCGGGCCCTGGGTCTTGACGTCTTCTTGACAACGATGACCGAGGCGGTGCCCCACTCCTACCCGGATACCGGGTCACTGCGAAATGACTTACTCGCCTCGATGCACTCCTTCACCAACATCCTGCGCGGACCCATGCAGATCGTGCTCCGCGAATTGATCAGCGAAACCACCCACGATCCGGAGCTGGTAACCGAGTTCCGGCGGCGCATGGCCGAGCCGATGGATGCGGAATTGGTTGGCGTGCTGCAGCGGGCCATGGCTCGCGGTGAGATTCCCACGAAGCCGATCGACCCTTTCATCTTCGAGATTCCAGACGCCTTGGTGCTACACCGACTCCTGATCAACGGCGAGGTCATCGACGAAGATTCCTGCGCCCGGCTCATCGATTCGATTCTCATCCCACTGCTCGAGCGCGACTCCTAGAGCCTCTCGGGCCACAGCGAAACACACGTTTCCGGGGTAGCCCTTGCGCGCTAGTTGACCCGCGAGCCGCTGCAGTGCCTTGCGCGGGTCCTCACCGGGCTTGACTCGTACTTTGCGTCGCGCGAAGTCCCGCGCACGCATCCACTCGTCATCGTCATCGATCTGACCAACCGCGGAATCGATCGTCTCCGCATCCACACCGCGCTGCCGAAGTTCTTGACGCAACACGGACCGAGCTAACGCCTTACTGCGATGTCGCGACTCGACCCACATGGCCGCGAAGGATTCATCATCGATCAGCCCGACATCCTCGAACCGATCCAACACCGTCGCTGCAACTGCCGGATCGGCCCCGCGCCGAGCAAGGTCCTTTTCCAGTTCGGATCGGGTACGCGGCGCCGCCGAGAGTTTGCGGAGCAAGATGTTGCGAACCACCGACTCCGGGTCAGCCGCCTCGCCTGATCGATCCGCGGGGGGTTCAGGCCGGCGGCGCGACATCCTTGGCATCCTGAGCATCCACTGCGACGGTGAAGTCGACAGGGTCGATGGATTCCTCTTCGGCCGGAGCATCGACCCGCGGGCCGATCCCCAACGCCTCCTTGAGGCGCTTTTCGACCTCATCGGACAGATCAGGGTTGTCCTTCAAGAACACGCGAGCGTTCTCCTTGCCCTGACCGAGTTGATCGCCTTCGTAGGTGTACCAAGCACCGGACTTCTTGACCAGGCCTGCCTCGACCCCGAGGTCGATCAGTGAGCCCTCTCGCGAGATGCCCTCGCCGTAGAGGATGTCGAACTCCGCCTGCTTGAACGGGGGCGCCACCTTGTTC
>CBFIHB010000044.1:0-12698 GCA_965662415.1 Actinomycetes bacterium
AGGACATGCTCGCACTCTCCCCACTTGCGCTTCGGATGCTCAAGGCATCGCACAACGCCGCCGATGACGGCCTGGCGGGGGTTCAGCAGTTGGCGGGCGATGCGACTTTGCTGTTCTACATGACCGAGGAAGCCCAGGAAGGTCGGGACGCGTACAAGGACAAGCGAACACCGGACTTCGGGCAGTTCCCGCGCCGCCCGTGACAGCAAGCAGCACAACACCTGAGCCGACGCTCGAGGAGTTGTTGGCGAACGCGGTGGCCTACGCACTGCCAATGCGTGTTGATTTCCGCGGTCTACGCGTTCGTGAGGGCATGCTCATTAAGGGGCCGAACGGATGGGGCGAGTTCGCGCCCTTCGACGACTACACCGATCAACGTGCTGCTCGATGGTTGGCCGCGGCTATCGAAGCTGCGTGGGGCGAGTTCCCTCAGGCCAATCGAAACGTCGTCGAAGTCAACGCGATCATTCCCGCGCTGGACTCGATGCAGGCGGGTGCGCTTGCCCGCGAAGCTGTCTGGGATCACGGATGTCGAACCGTCAAGGTGAAAGTCGGTGGGCACCTCGCTGAGGACGAAGCGCGGGTGGTTGCGGTGCGGGATGTCCTCGATGGTGCCGGAATCGAGGGAGGAATCCGGCTTGACGCAAATGCAGCCTGGTCCGTGGATGAGGCGGTTTCAGCTCTTCGTCGGCTGTTGGCCTACGGCATCGATTACGTAGAGCAACCTTGTGCTGAACTCGACGATGTCGCGCGCGTGCGTGCTGAGGTTGATGTCGCTGTGGCGATCGACGAAGGCATTCGCTTGGCCGATGATCCCGCGGGCATCCGACTCGATGGGTTGGTCGACTATGCCGTGTGCAAGCCGATGACGCTCGGAGGAGCATTCGCAACCAAGGCGATTGCCGAGCGCATCGGGGTGCCGGTGGTGATCAGCGGTTCGCTGGATAGCGGGATAGGGCTGACAACGTGCCTGGCCGCCGCCGCGGCCTTGCCTGACTTACCGCTGGCCAGCGGGCTGGGCACCGGAGCTTTGCTCGTCGAGGACCTCACCGCTTCCCCTGTGCTTCCTCGCGACGGCATGATCGAAGTGCGGCGATGGGCACCCGATCTGGACGCCCTCGTTCGCGCGAGCGATCGCGTGAACCCCGATCGCGTTCAGTGGTGGCGACGACGACTCTCACGCGCCCACGCGGCCTTGACTTGTGATGGTTCGGACAGTTCGGATGGCACGCATACCGATGGAGCGGCGCCCCAGTCCAGGGTGGAAGGCTGATCCCGTGGAGCCCTCCGTAGCCCAGGCGCTGGTAATGATCGACGAACTCGTCCGATGCGGGGTATCGGACATCGTCTTGGGGGTCGGGTCGCGTTCTGCTCCGTTGGCACTAGCGGCTGCTGCGGCCGAGGAGCGCGGCGAGGTGCGGGTGCACGTTCGCGTAGACGAGCGGGTCGCAGGCTTCCTTGCGCTCGGTCTGGGCAAAGCGACCGGGGTTCCCGCGGCGGTGATCACCACCTCTGGAACTGCTGCGGCGAATCTTCTCCCTGCAATAGTCGAAGCGCACGAATCCCGCGTACCTGTTATTGCGATCACTGCCGACCGACCCCCGCGATTGCGGGGTGTTGGTGCGAACCAGACCATCGACCAGGTAAAGGTCTTTTCTTCTTTCACACGGCTCGATATCGACATGGAGGCGGCCGCCCCCGGTGACGAGCAGAACGCGTATTGGCGTTCGACGATTTCCCGGTGTGTTGCGGTAGCCACCGACTCGATCGATCCAGGCCCGGTTCATGTGAACGCGCCCTTCGATGCGCCGCTCGTAGGAAGCGCCGTGCTTGCTCCGCTACCGAGCGAACTGCACGGTCGCGTCGATGAGAAACCGTGGACGGCCGATGCCCGACTCGTCGCGGGTATGAGCATTCCGTTGGATGAGGCCCTCGCACTTCTCGACGAGAACGCCACAGTGCCAACACGCGGGGTGATCGTGGTGGGAGACCACGACGACGACGATTCCATCGATCTCATCGACGAACTGGCCGATGCCCTCGGTTGGCCGGTTATCTCCGAGCCTTCCGGGCGCGCGAACTCCGCTGACAACGCATTGGCGCACGGACCGCTGGTCTGCGGAGATATGGAATTCGTTCGCGCCCATCGTCCGGACTTAGTCATCACGATCGGCCGCGTTGGGCTATACCGCGCACTGAATGCACTGATCGAGTCAGCCGAGATGCACATCGCGATCGACCCAACCCCGTCTTGGAGTGACCCCACACGCACGGCAGATCTGGTGCTTGCGGCGGTGCCACTTGCGCCAACGGAAGCGCAGTTCGATGCATCCTGGTGGCAAGCCTGGGAGCGTGCGGATTTGCTAGCCGCCGCGGCGGTGGAGACTGTCTTGGGCTCACACACCGGTTCACCTACGGGTATGCAAGCGGCACGCGCGGTGGCGGCTGTCGTACCGGAAGACGGTCAACTGTTCTTGGCTGCTTCATCCGTCGTGCGGTTCGTCGGCAGTTTCGCTGGACGATCTTTGGCGGGGATCGCAGTGTCCGGAAACCGTGGCACCTCCGGTATCGACGGTTGCATTTCGACTGCATGGGGTGTTGCGGTGGCATCCCAATCCGCGGGTGCGGGACCAACTGTCGCTTTGGTGGGCGATGAAGCGTTCTGGTACGACTCCAACGCACTCGCCGTGCCGGCGAGTGAACCGCGACCAGATCTAGTGATCGTGGTTCTCGACAATGACGGCGCGGGCATTTTCTCCACACTCGAGCAAGGTGCTGCGCCATATAGGTCGCATTTCGAGCGGGTATTCGGTACTCCGTTGGATATCAAACTCGCAGAACTTGCCGATTCCTACGGTGCGAATGTGCACACCGCTACCGATCTCGATCACTTGCAGGCGTCCGTTGCCGAACGGTTGTCCGATGGAGTCCATGTGGTGGTGCTGCGCACATGCGAACGTGCGCGCGAAGCAGAGGTCCTAGATTCCATCCGCGACGCCGTATCGCAGGCAATAAGCAGCGGTTAGTCCGATGGACGCAGCCAGGCGGGAACGGATCGTTGCGGCTGCGGCCGAACTGTTCGCCGAGCACGGCGCCATCAACACCAGTCGTCACGACATCGCCAACGGAGCAGATGTGTCACTGCGGTCCGTGAACGCGGTTGGCGAACACCGAGTTGATTTGCTGCGCGAGGTTCTCGAGCGCTTGCCTGAACCTCCTGTCGCTGAGTCCATGCGCCGGCAAGCGGATGACCCGGATTCCCCGGCTATGGCCACATTGCTCGAGGCGGCTCGTGATGTGCTCGGAGATCCCACCCGGGCGTGGGATTCGCGCGAATTGCAGGCCATGACGGCTGCGCCCTATGACGAACCTTTGCGCGCGCTCGTCGGTGCGCGATTAGAGCGCAGGTGGCAGGCGGCTCGTGCTGTCGTAGAGCAACTGCGGCTCGGTGGTGAAATCGAGGACATCGTCGATAGAGAAGCCGCGGTGCTGCATGTACTGGCGGTGGGGATCGGACTAGCCGTGCTGGCTCCGCTCTTGCCCGCTGCTCACGACGTGCGCGCCTGGACTGCCTTGGCTGCGCGGCTGCTCGAGGCCTTGTCGCAAGTCGATGCGCCGGTGCATGACGGTGAGGGTGCGCGGGTGTGGCGGGTTCGTCTGGCAGTAGAAGAAGGGCCGGGGGCAATCGCTCAACTCACGAGGATGCTTTCGCTTCTCGATGTTTCGCTTGTGAGTTTGACCACCGCCCCGGTCGGACGAGATTCCGGACGGCAGCTCGTGGACGTGATCGTGCGTTCTTCCGCAGACGCCACCCGGCAGATGTTGATCGATGCCCTTTCGGCAGTGGGGACAGATGTGGTGGTCGGACGGGGAGAGGGCAGTGACGCCGATGATGTTGCCGCCCGGGTACTCGAACTCAGTACCCGCTTGCTTGCGAACCCCGAATACGCACCCCAAGCGGCAGCCGACTTGTTGTTGGCCGATTCGTGGGAAGTAGTTGATGCATCCGCGGGGGAGGACTCCTCGCCGAGAGCCGCTCGATTGCAATGGACCGTGGATCAGCACGTCATCGTTCGTCGCGCAGACGCGCCATTTACCGCCGGTGAGTACGAGCGGGCCTCTGCGCTACTGGAGTTGATGGATGCTGTGACGGTCGCGCGCGGAGCACCTAGTTTCGGTTGGCGTGATGTTCTCGCGGATGGAACGGAGATCGTCACCCGGTTGGCGCGACCTGAGGACACGTCGGCAGTCGAGGCGCTGCATTCGCGATGCTCGGCTGAGAGCTTGTACCAGCGTTACTTCACGCCGAAGAATTCCTGGCGAGAGGAGAACCTGCGCAAGATCTCCGGCGGTCATCGTGGTCTGACCTTGGTCGTGACTAGCGGAGTAGATGAGCGCGGAGATGACGTAGTGCTCGCGATCGGCAATGCATTTCCCCTCGATCCACACGACACCACGGTCGCCGAAGTTGCCTTATTGGTCGACGATGCTTGGCACGGGAACGGAATAGGCCGATTGCTGTTCGCGCACCTCGTCGAAGCGGCACCTCGTCTTGGATTCGAGGAAATGCTGGCGTATGTGCTCTCGGGCAATGATTCGATGCGAGCCCTGCTCGATGCAGACGTATGGGTCGCGCGCCCTGCTCCCGATCTAGGCACGGGCGCGACCGCATTCCAACGGCAACTCGAGCGTGGTTAGTTACTCGACCCGGTAAGGGCATCTCGGATTGGCACGAGCTTCGCCCGCGATTCGGCCAGTTCGCGCTCAGGATCCGAGCCCGCGACAATCCCGCAGCCGGCGAAAGCCCGAACAGTGGAGTTCTCGGTATCCACCTCTGCGCAGCGCAGCGCAATTCCGAGCTCGCCCTCGCCGCGTGCGTCGAACCAGCCCACCGGCCCGGCATAGCGGCCACGGGACATGCCTTCGAGTTCGGCGATCATCGCTTGCGCGCGCTCGGTAGGGGTTCCACATACGGCCGCAGTCGGATGCAGCGATGCCGCCAATGCCAACAGTGATGCATCGTCAGCGAGGCGACCGGTGACCTCGGTGGCCAGGTGTTGCACGTTCGCCAGTTCGAGAACGCCCGGTGTCTCTGGCACGTCCATATCGGTGCAGTGGACAGCAAGCGACTTGGCCACCGACTTGACCGCGTAGTCGTGCTCGGCGAGGTCCTTGTCTGAAGCCAACAACGCGCGAGCGAGTCCCTGGTCCTCTTGCGAATCGCCACGTCGCCGCACGGTTCCTGCCAGCACGCGACTGGTGACCAGATCACCAGTGCGACGAACGAGCAACTCCGGTGTGGCGCCGAGCAGTCCGGCTACGTTGAAGGTCCAGCAGGTCGGATAGGCGGCGGCGAGTCGGTGAAGCAGCAGGCGCGGGTCCAGTTGTCCGTCCACATGTGCGATCACATCGCGGGCGAGAACCACCTTGTCGAGTTCACCGCCGGAAATGCGCTCGACGGCCAGCGCGACTGCTTTCTCCCATTCTTCGGCGCTGAGTGCACCATCACCCCAGGTAACCCCCGTGGGTTCCTGCGGCCGCTCGGGAGACCAGTCGGTTTCCGGGGGTTGCTTGCCTTCGGCGTGAATGGTCGTCACCCAGGCCTGCCCTGCGCGCTGACCGATCAGCACCTTGGGGACAACCAACTCCGAGGGCTCGTCGGAATCGAACGCGAACGAAGCGAAGGCGATCGGACCGGTGCCCGGCACGCTGACCGAGTCGTCGATCGCCGTGCGCTCGCAGAACTCCGTCCACCACCTCTGCGCCCGCGAGAAGCGCTCGACTCCTCTGACTTGCAGTCGGGCGGCAATGCCCCAACCGACGAGTCCCTCGCCGCGCCGCGACCAGCACAGCCCACCTACCGCCGGAAGTGCATCGATCAGATCGTCCACTGCCGGGGCAGGCCGGGTGATGGCGATGAGATTGGGACCTGGAGTAGTTAGCTGGCTAGACGGCACTTGGTCAGGGTAGGGCGCGCCCTCGTCGTTGTCCTCTGGGAACATGCACGCATGCCCCGTGCTGGTCTGGATAAGTCGCCCACCGACGTCGCCGCCATGTTCGACGAGGTCGCCGCGCGCTATGACCGAACGAACGATTTCCTGGCCCTCGGTCAAACACGTCGGTGGCGCGCTCAGGTTGCCAAGGCGATCGGCGCGTTGCCCGGTGATCGAGTGCTCGACCTCGCTGCGGGTACCGGTACCTCCAGCGAGCCGATCGCGCGTGGTGGCGCCTTCGTGGTGGCCTGTGACTTCTCTTTGGGGATGCTCGAGGTGGGCCATGTGCGCAATCCGCGGATGTCCTTCGTGGCCGGGGACGGATTAGCGCTGCCCTTCGCCGATTCCGCATTCGATGCAGTCACGATCTCCTTTGGCCTGCGCAATGTCCACGATCGGATGGCTGGTCTTCGGGAATTGCGTCGGGTCACCCGCCCGGGTGGGCGCATCGTTGTCTGCGAGTTCTCCCACCCCACGTTCGGACCATTCCGCGAGGTGTACTCGCGCTACCTCATGGGGGCTTTGCCCGCTGTTGCCAAGCGCACCTCCTCCAACCCGGACGCTTACGTCTACCTCGCTGAATCGATCAGGGCCTGGCCTGACCAAGCCGGGCTCGCCCAGGACATGGTCGAGGCCGGTTGGCAGCAGGTGGGTTGGCGAAATCTGTCCGGTGGCATCGTCGCCCTGCACCGCGGCACCCGTCCGGAGTGAGGGTCGTCACCTTCCGTAACGGGGGTTAGCGTGCTGCGCCGGGGCCGACTATGCTTCGGACCGATCGTGAAGGCTTTCACGAGTGCGCAAGTCCAACGATCGCACCACCATCACCGCACCTGCACCTACTACGCGAGGGGTATCCGGCGCAGTGAACGTCTATACGCCGATCTTCGTTCTAGGCGCTCTCGCTTTCGGGTTCGCCGCGTTCTCCGTGGTGATCGCGTCCTTTACCGGACCTAAGCGTTACAACCGGGCGAAGTACGACGCCTACGAGTGTGGGATCGAGCCGACTCCTCAGCCGATCGGTGGTGGTCGCTTTCCCGTCAAGTACTACCTCACCGCGATGATGTTCATCATCTTCGACATCGAACTGGTCTTCCTCTACCCCTGGGCGGTTGCTTTCGACCAGCTGGGTGCGTTCGGATTGATCGCGATGATGCTGTTCTTGCTGAATCTGGCCGTTCCCTACGTCTACGAGTGGCGTCGTGGTGGATTGGAGTGGGACTGATATGGGCTTGGAAGAGAAACTGCCCTCGGGGGTCTTGCTAACGACTGTCGAGAAGGTCGCCGGATATGCGCGCAAAGGATCGCTCTGGCCGGCAACGTTCGGCCTCGCGTGCTGTGCCATCGAGATGATGGCCACGGGCGGGCCCCGCTATGACATCGCCCGCTTCGGTATGGAGGTCTTCCGCGCATCACCACGGCAGGCCGACTTGATGATCGTTGCCGGGCGCGTGAGCCAGAAGATGGCACCGGTACTCCGCCAGATCTACGATCAAATGCCCAATCCCAAGTGGGTGCTCGCCATGGGTGTGTGCGCCTCCAGTGGCGGCATGTTCAACAACTACGCCATCGTGCAGGGCGTGGACCATGTGGTTCCGGTCGACATGTACCTCCCTGGTTGTCCGCCGCGTCCGGAGATGCTGATCGATGCGATCTTGAAGATTCACGATCAGATCCAAGACACCAAGCTCGGCGTCAACGCCACCAACGAGATCCTCGAGAACGAGGAACTCGCACTCGCTGCCCCCAGCACTCTGGAAATGAAGGGGTTGCTGCGGTGAGTGGCGAGAACGTTCCGGTAGTTCCGGTGGTTCCGGATGGTGTCGAAGAGATCGACATAGTCGGTGTGCGTCGAGGTGCATTCGGTGTCGAGGGTTCGGGCGACACCAGCGGATTCGGTGGACTCGTCGTTCCGGTTGTGATGCCCGGTGCAACCCCGCGGCCCTACGGGGGTTGGTTCGATGAGGTAGCCGACGAGATCGAGTTGGCCATGGCCGATCGCAACCTGCCGGTGCACTCGGCCATCGAGAAGGTAGTCGTGGACCGTGGTGAGATCACGTTCTTCGTTCGCCGTGATCACATCGTGGAATTCGCCCGGATGTTGCGCGACGAGCCAGCCCTGCGATTCGAGATGTGCATGGGTGTCAACGGCGTGCACTACCCCGATGACCAAGGCCGTGAATTGCACGCGTGCTACCCGTTCTTGTCCGTCACGCACAACCGGCGCATACGGGTAGAGGTCACCGCGCCCGACTCCGATCCGCACATCCCTTCGATCGTGTGGGTCTATCCGTCGAATGACTGGCACGAGCGCGAGACCTGGGACTTCTTCGGCATCGTCTTCGACGGTCACCCGGGGCTGACCCGCATCGAGATGCCCGACGATTGGGTGGGCCACCCCCAGCGCAAGGATTACCCGCTCGGTGGCATACCGGTCGAGTACAAGGGCGCCACCATTCCGGCTCCGGACAATCGGAGGGCGTACAACTAATGACCGACGTCACCTACACAACCGCTGCCACTCCAGGCGAAGACATCTACTCCGGGAGCTACGAAACCACCGAGGGAACCGTCTACAACCTCTCCGGCGGAGACTGGGACACCATCGAGGTCGCGCCCGAGGGCGAGAAGGAACGCCTGATCGTCAACATGGGCCCCCAGCATCCCTCGACCCATGGCGTTCTTCGGTTGATTCTCGAACTCGACGGCGAGTCCGTCACCGAAGTGCGATGCGGCATCGGTTATCTGCATACCGGGATCGAGAAGAACCTCGAGTACCGCACCTGGGTGCAAGGCGTCACCTTCGTCACCCGAATGGACTACCTGAGTCCGTTCTTCAACGAAGCGGCTTACGTTCTCGGCGTGGAGAAACTCCTCGGAATCGAAGAGCAGATCCCCGAACGGGCGAACGTGATCCGCGTGCTGATGATGGAACTCAACCGGATCTCCTCCCACCTGGTGGCGCTGGCCACCGGCGGCATGGAACTCGGCGCGCTCACCGCGATGACCTTCGGCTTCCGCGAGCGTGAGCTCGTCTTGGACATCTTCGAGATGGTCACCGGTCTTCGGATGAACAGCGCGTTCTTCCGCCCGGGTGGTGTCGCGCAGGATCTGCCTGCCGATGCCGTGCAAAACATCCGCGAGACGCTGCCGCTTCTAAAGAAGAGAATGAAGGACACCACCGATCTGCTGGTGGACAACGCCATCTGGATGGGCCGAACCGTGGATGTCGGCTACCTCGATCTCCAAGGCTGCATGGCCTTGGGCATCACCGGTCCAGTACTTCGGTCCACCGGCTTGCCGCACGATCTGCGCAAATCCCAGCCGTACTGCGGCTACGAGACCTACGAATTCGACGTCCCCACGCAGACCACGTGCGATGCTTACGGCCGCTTCCTGATTCGAATCGCGGAGATGCAAGAGTCCCTGAAGATCGTCGAGCAATGTCTCGATCGTCTTCAGCCCGGTCCGGTGATGGTCGCGGATAAGAAGATCGCGTGGCCGGCGCAGTTGTCCATCGGCGCCGATGGCCAGGGCAACTCACCCGAGCACATCAAACTCATTATGGCCCAGTCGATGGAAGCCCTCATCCACCACTTCAAGTTGGTTACCGAAGGTTTCACCGTTCCGCCAGGACAGGTCTACTCGGCCGTCGAATCGCCCCGCGGGGAACTCGGGGCCCACGTGGTGAGCGCGGGCGGCACCCGCCCGTATCGCGTGCACTTCCGGGATCCGTCATTCAACAACCTGCAAGCCACCGCCGCTATGTCCGAGGGAAGCATGGTCTCCGACGTCGTCGCCGCCGTCGCGAGTATCGACCCGGTCATGGGCGGCGTGGACCGCTAGCGGACGAGAGAAGAAACAGTCATGCCGATCAGTGAAAGCACTCGCGAGCAGATGCGTGAGATCGCGGGTCGTTACCCGAGCGCGCGCAGCGCGCTGCTGCCGATGCTGCACCTTGCACAAAGCGAGGAAGACGAGATCACTACGGATGGCATCAACGCGTGTGCCGAGGTGCTCGGCATCACGCCGGCAGAAGTCACGGCGGTCGCCACCTTCTACACGATGTACAAGCGCGAGAAGGTGGGCAAGCACCACATCGGAATCTGTACCAACACCTTGTGCGGGCTTCTCGGCGGCGACGCCGTGTGGGACGCGGTGGTCGAGGCCACCGGCGGCGGACATAACGAGACTAGCGACGATGGCGAATTCTTCCTCGAACGCATCGAATGCCAGGCAGCCTGCACACATGCGCCGGTGATGACCGTGGACTGGGAATACATGGATGACGTCACGCCCCGAAGCGCCGTGGAGGTCCTCGATCGGCTGCGCAGCGGCGAGCAAGTTCACTCCACCCGCGGGCCGGTCATCCGGGACTTCCAGGCCACCGAGCACACCCTCGCCTTCCCTGACGATGGCCTAGCCGATGCGCCGAGCGTCGACGACAAGATGCTCGCCGGTTTGAAGATCGCCAAGGAACGCGGCATGACGGGAGGAAACGTCTGATGAGCACACCGTTGACCCCGGTCATCACCGAGCACTGGGACCGTCCCGATCTGTACACCCTCGATGGCTATCGAGCCGTGGGCGGTTACCGCGCCCTTGACCGTGCTTTGCAGATGGACCCCGATGCCATCATCGAGCAGATCAAGGAGTCCGGACTACGTGGCCGCGGTGGAGCAGGGTTCCCTACCGGAATGAAATGGGGATTCGTTCCGCAGGGTGATGGCAAGCCGCATTACCTCGTTGTCAACGCGGATGAATCCGAGCCCGGAGCCTGCAAGGACATCCCGATCATGATGGCCAACCCGCATGCGTTGGTCGAAGGCGTGATCATTTCCTCGTACGCGATCCGTGCGAACCACGCCTTCATCTACATCCGCGGTGAGGTGCCCAACGCAATCCGCAAGGTGGAATTCGCGGTCAAGCAGGCCAGGGACGCTGGCCTCATCGGGACCAACATCCAAGGCAGTGGTTTCGATCTCGATGTGGTGGTGCACTCCGGTGCCGGCGCTTACATCTGCGGTGAGGAGACCGCCCTCCTGGACTCCCTCGAGGGTTACCGGGGACAGCCGCGATTGAAGCCCCCTTTCCCTGCGGTGGCGGGTCTGTACGCATCACCCACCGTGATCAATAACGTCGAGACGATCGCCAACATCCCCTACATCGTGGACCGCGGAGTCGAGTGGTTCCGCGGCTTCGGCACCGAGAAGTCCCCGGGCTTCAAGGTGTTCGCGGTCTCCGGTCACGTGCGTAACCCAGGAATCTACGAAGCGCCCCTTGGCATCACCATGCGCGAACTCCTCGATTACGCGGGGGGCATGCGTGAGGGCAGCGAGGTGAAGTTCTGGATCCCGGGTGGCTCGTCCGTCCCGATGCTCACCACGGAACACCTGGACCTGCCGCTTACCTACGAGGCCATGGCTGAGGCAGGCACGATGTTGGGCACAGGCACCCCGATGCTGTTCGACCAAACCACGAGTGTGGTGAAGGCCGTCACTCGTTGGCTGGAGTTCTATAAGCACGAATCGTGCGGCAAGTGCACTCCGTGCCGTGAGGGCACCTACTGGATCACCGGCGTGCTGGAGAAGTTCGAGCACGGGCACGGTCAAGAGAGCGAGATGGAAACGCTCACCAGTTTGTGCTCGCAAATCGCTGGGCGTTCTTTCTGTGCTCTCGGTGATGCCGCGGCTACTCCGTACCCGGCCGCGATGAAGTACTTCCGAGATGAGTTCGTGGCCGCCACTCACACCTCCGCGGACGAGCAGTTCGATCCGGTCGCCTCCTATGTGTTCGCGGGGGCTGCTGCCCGATGACCATCACTAATGAGCCGAGTGCGGACATCGCCGTACCGTCCGAACTGATCACGGTCATCGTCGACAGTGTGGCGATCGGCGTTCCGAAGGGAACGCTCGCGATTCGCGCCGCGGAGATGCTCGGGATCGAGATCCCGCGCTTTTGTGACCACCCGCTTCTCGATCCGGTCGCCGCTTGCCGCGCCTGCCTAGTCGAGATCGAAGGCGTCCCCAAACCCCAACCGGCCTGCGCGCAGGTGGTCAGTGATGGCATGCAGATCAAGACCCAATTCGCCTCCGAGGTAGCCCGCGAGGCCCAAGAGGGTGTGATGGAGTTCCTACTCCTCAACCATCCATTGGATTGCCCGGTGTGCGACAAGGGCGGGGAGTGTCCGCTGCAGAACCAGGCGATGAGCGTGGGGCGTCCGGAGTCCCGCTTCACCGAAGAAAAGCGCACCTTCGAAAAGCCCATCAACGTTAGTGCGCAGATCCTGCTGGACCGCGAGCGCTGCGTCTCGTGCGCCCGATGCACCCGCTTCGCCGATCAGATCGCGGGGGATCCGATGCTCGAACTGCTCGAGCGCGGGGCTCAGCAGCAGGTCGGCACCGCAGATGACGAACCTTTCGACTCCTATTTCTCCGGCAACACCATCCAAATCTGCCCGGTAGGCGCGCTCACGAGCGCTACCTACCGATTCCGGGCTCGCCCGTTCGATCTTGTCTCGGTACCCACTTCGTGCGAGCACTGTGCGTCCGGTTGCTCGCTGCGCACGGACTACCGGCGCAGCACCATCACTCGGCGCCTGGCCTGGGACGATCCGCAGGTCAATGAGGAATGGAACTGCGATAAGGGCCGCTTCGCCTTCGCCTACATGCAGCAGGGCCGCCTCGAATGGCCGATGGTCCGCGAGAA
>CBFIHB010000045.1:0-12393 GCA_965662415.1 Actinomycetes bacterium
CAACCTTTGCCCTGATGTCGAGTTCTTCGCCACTCCACCCATCGACGGGGCCTTCTGTGAGTACGTGATCCTGCCGCGTGATTTCGTACACCCGGTGCCAGCAGGCATTTCCTTCGACGCGGCAGCACTCGTCGAGCCACTATCGGTTGGTGTGTGGGCCTGCCAGAAGGCGGAGGTCTCGCTCGGAACGCGTGTGCTCGTCACGGGGTGTGGACCTATCGGTGCGATCTGCGCACTTGTGGCGCGAGCCCGAGGAGCGAGCGTTGTCGCAGTGACTGACATCAATAACGACCGGCGGACGCAAGTCGAGAAGTTGGGATTCCCCACCCTCGACCCGGCCGCCGAGGGGCTCCCAGAGGCTGATGTCCTCCTCGAGTGCAGCGGCGCTGGGCCAGCCATCGACCAGGGCATCCGCGCCCTCGCCCCTTCAGGAACAGCAGTCTTAATAGGAATGGCGCCAACCGACACGGTGCAGGTGCCAGTGGGTGCGATCCAGGGCAAGGAAATCTGGCTTACTGGCACCTTCCGCTACGCCAACACCTATCCCAGCGCCATCGAACTGATCGCGTCCGGGAAGGTCGACCTTGATGCTCTTGTCAGTGCGTCTTACTCGCTCGATGATGTCGAGCAAGCACTTACCCACGCCACGAAGCATCCAGCGGACATGAAAGTCATGGTTCACCCTTAGTTGGCGCCCAAACCTGCAGGTAACGTCACATAATTTGACTTCTGCGACGCTATCTGCAGATCTTGGAAACTGGTAGGGGTGGCCCCGGCAGGATTCGAACCTGCGACGCACGGTTTAGGAAACCGACGCTCTATCCCCTGAGCTACGGGGCCGCGAGTGGCAAACCTACCGTGGGGAGTTAGGAACCCGAGTCGGTGGGAAAGTGTATGAGTGCGTCGCTAAGTGGTTTCCTCTTTAGATCGGGCACTTGGCAATCTTTCGCTGGATAGCCTATCGGGAACAGGATGTAGGGACGTTCTGTTGCGGGTCGTTGGAAGATCTCCATCAGGAAGCCCATGGGGTTTGGCGTGTGGGTCAAGGTCGCAAGGCCCATGGTGTGCAGCGCGGTGATGAACATGCCGCATGCGATGCCTACTGACTCGTTGACGTAGTAGTTCTTGCGAAGTGTTCCATCGGGCATGGGTGTCGATTTCTGAGCAAAGGCGACGACGATCCACGGCACCACATCGAGGTAGGACTTGTCTGAGTTAGTACCCAGGGGCGCGATCGCTTCTCGCCAGGCATCGGGCAGGCGTCCGCCTTCGTAGTTCTCCCGCTCCTCTGCCTCAGCCGCTACTCGAATTCGGTGCTTGGTGTCGGGATCATTGGTTGCCACGAACGTCCACGGCTGCTGGTGAGCACCAGAGGGAGCCGTATTGGCTGTCGCCACCGCTGTCTCGATTGCCTCCCAGGGCACCGGGCGGTCACTGAACATCCGCACGCTGCGTCGCTCTTCGAGTTGTGTCAGCAGGCCGCGACCACGTTCGAGGCCGATGTTGATGGGAATCTGCTCGGGGGAGTACGGGATCACGATTCGATGCTCGCACAGAGCGGCGATCACAGCGGGCTCTAATCTCGAGTTTTGTTCCTGAACTGGCACGGGTTGAGCGTCACAGGGTCTTGGCGTAGAGGAGCAGGTTGATCATGCGGCCAGGAAGGGTGCTGGATTCGAAGGACACGTCTCGGCTGGGTTGGTGTGTGTAGCCGCGGCGCTCGTAGAGGCGCATGGCGCGTGGGTTGTCATCTACAACGCGCAAAACCATGCGTTCTGCCTGTTCATGTCGAGCTTGACTCTCGACTGCTGCAACAAGGCGGGAACCGAGTCCAAGACCCCACTGGTCCTTACGTACCGCCAAATAGCGGAACTCCCACTCTCCTGGTTCCGTAGCCTCAGCCATCGGGTGACCGTGGGGGAGGGCGGCGATCGCAGCGATGACGTCCTCACCATTAGTGACAACGAGAGTCTCGTGTAGTCGAGGCGCGATGTTGCGCAGCGTCTCGACGTAAGGACTCTGGGGCGGCAGGTGACCACCGTCGATGTAGGCCTGAGCCGTCAGGTCCGCGATTACCGATGCGTCTTCCGGTTCTGCTCCTCGCAGAGTGAAGCGCTCGTTACTACTGCCAGTTGAGGACGAGTCGATCTTCTTTGTCCTTGAATGAGCCAACGAGGATCATGATCAAGTCGACCAAAACCCAGATGCCTAGCCCACCGAGGGTGAAGATCATCGCGATGCCGGTACCCACTTTGCCTACGTAGAAGCGGTGGACGCCGAAGATTCCGACGAACCAGGCAAGCAAGGCACAGGCCAAGCGCGACTTGGGGCTGATCGGGTTGCCGAATTGATCGACCGTGGGCTTGGGTGGCATTGCCACCGGTGGTGGTTGAGGAGGTGGATTTTCGCTGGCAGTCGGTTGATCGTTCATCGACATTGCTACTCCTTCCGGTCGTGTTTACGAGGGTAGTGCGCCGAAGGTCTATCAGTGGGCAGGTAGGGAATGAATTCGCGCGGTAGCGTCGGATCGTGACCCCAGAGGATGCGGTTCTAGCGGCATGTGAAGCCGCCTTGTCCGACGGCGATGTAGTCACCGATCCAGACAGACTGCCTACCTACCAGCGTGATCGCTCCACCGGCTCCCCGGCTGGTGAGCCGTTCGGTGTGGTGTTTCCACGGACCACGGAGCAAGTGTCCGCTGTCTTGGCGGCCGCCTACGAGAACCGCGTACCGGTGGTGCCACGTGGCGCTGGATCCGGGTTGTCCGGTGGGTCCAATGCGATCGATGGCTCGCTGATCGTGTGCGTGGAGAAGATGCGCGATGTTCTGCTGGTTGACGGGGGCAACGGATATGTGGAGACCCAGCCGGGAATCTTCAACACCGAACTTCGTGAACATGTTGCCCAGCACGGACTTTGGTACGCGCCGGATCCTGCGTCAAAGGACTTCTGCTCGATCGGTGGCAACGTCAACACCAACGCCGGAGGTCTGTGTTGCGTGAAGTACGGGGTCACACGGGACTCGGTTCTCGGCTTGGAAGTTGTCCTTGCCGACGGACGCATCACGCGGATGGGACGAAAGACGATCAAAGGAGTCTCAGGTTACGACCTCACCGGGTTGATGGTCGGCAGTGAGGGCACGCTGGGCATCGTCACGATGGCACGCTTGCGGCTCAGCCCCATCCCTCCTGACCCCGCCACCGTGGTTGCGGTGTTCGCCGATATCGGTGATGCGGGTCGAGCAGTGAGCGCGATCATGAACGAGCTTCGTCCGAGCATGCTGGAACTGATGGACAACACCTCGATCGTCGCAGTCGAGGAGTGGCGCTCGATGGGTCTGGATGCATCGGCGGGCGCCTTGCTCATCGGTCAATTCGATTCACCTTCCGCAGGTGATGATGCCCGGCGCCTTGGAGAGATTTGCGAAGCAGGCGGAGCAGGCGAGGTGTATGTCTCGGAGGACCCAGAAGAATCGGAGATGCTCGTGGGTGCGCGGCGCATGGTGATTCCGGCCTTGGAGTCCGCGGGTGATTGGCTCTTGGACGATGTAGCGGTTCCGCGCACGCGTTTGGCGGACACGATGGTGCAGATCCAGGAAGTTGCGCAACGTAATGACGTGCGCATCGCCACCTTCGGCCACGCAGGAGACGGCAATCTGCATCCCACGATCGTTACACCTCGCGGAGATTCCGATGCTTCGGCGCGAGCACAGCGCGCCTTCGATGAGATTCTCGATGTTGCGTTGTCGAATGAGGGAACCGTTACCGGGGAGCACGGCATCGGGTCCTTGAAGCGCGAAGCGTTGGCCAAGGAGCTCGACGACGTTCAGATCGACCTGCATACGCGGATCAAGGAGGCCTTGGATCCGCGTGGCATTCTCAATCCCGGGAAGGCTCTGCCCCGCTGGTAGGCGAACTACTGGAGTCATCGGCTTCCAGCGCGATCTGTGGTTCGTCGAAGTCCGCAATCGACTCCTTCACCGGCCGCCGGATGATCCAGGTGAAGAAGGCGACGACCGCAATCAGACCGGCGATCACTTCGATCGCCTGCAATGTGCCCTGGCTGGCGAAGTCGAACAACGTTCCGCCGATCTGCTGACTGAGGATGAAGACCGCCATCACCAGGACGAACCAACCAAAGGCCTTGCGCAGCTTGTCGGGGTGAATCTTGCCGACTATTCGACTGCCGACGAGTGCGCCGATGACGGCCATTGCGGTGACGATCAAGGTCACTGGCCAGATCGTGGTGCCATCGGCGAGTGTCGTGGTGGCCGTGTTGATCGAGATCAGCGAGTCCCCACCGAAACTCAGGGCATAGCCGAAGAAACCAGCGAGAGACTTCATCGCAACAACGAGCAGACTGGTAGCTACGGCATTCGGCATCGGGAGGCCGCCGAGCAGAGCGCGTGCCGGCACGACAAGGAAGCCGCCACCGGCTCCCACGAGTCCTGTGACGAGGCCCACGATGAGTCCGTCGAGGATGATGCGGAACAGCGGTAGGCCCTTATGCGGACCGTGCCCCTTGACTTGTTTGCGTCCTCGGATCATCGCTACCGCTGTGACACCCATCATCACGGAGAACGCTGCGAGTAGTAATGCTCCCGGAAGCAGCGCTCCGACCTGTCCGCCGATGAAGGCGCCGACCATTCCCGCAGCACCGAAAATCAAACCCGTCTTCCAGCGCACTCGTCCTGCGCGTGCGTGCGCGATGAGGCCGAAGAGCGACGTCACAGCAACAACGAGCAAGCTCGCAGTGATGGCCTGCTTCGCTGGCCAGTCGACGACGTAAACGAGCAGCGGAGTCGTGAGAATCGAACCCCCACCACCGAGGAGTCCGACGGCAGCGCCGATGAACAACGCGAGTGCTGCAGCGAGGATGACCATTGTTTCTCCCGAGGGGTTTTCGATCGGCTTTCGTGTGGCCGGTGCTAGGTGGCTTCGGTGATGGGGACGATCGTGGAAAGGCCGGGGCGCCATTCGGCTTCGAAGCTGAAGCGGTCGCCTCGAATGTAGGTCTCGCGCCATTCGACGGGGAAGTCTCCGGCGAGGGCTGTTCTCTCGATGTACAAGACGGCAACGTTCTCGGGTAACGCGAGAAGTTGTGCGATATGCGAGGGCGCAGTCTGCGCGGAGACTTGCTCGTGGCCGGCATCGGGCCTGATGCCGCATCGACTGGCTAGGGCGTCGTATAGACCGCCGGCGGTGAAGTCAGCCTCCAGAAGCGGTGCGGCTAACTGCTTCGGCAGCCAAGCGGTGTCCACCGCCAGCGCTTCGTTCCCGGCGAAGCGCAGGCGTTCAATGACGACCAGTTCGGAGTCGGGGACCACCTGCAAGTTCGCAGCAACTGAGGGGTTCTGGGTCGTAGCCAGTCTGCGAACCTCGCTGCGCTGTTGAACGCCTTGGTCTTCGATGGTGCGGAACAGTGAGTAGAGGGTCCCCAGGTTTTGAGAATACGAACCGTCCTCGATGGTGGTTCCTCTGCCGCGTTCGCTGCGCAACAGCCCCTCAGAGCGCAGTACCCGTAGTGCCTCGCGGATGGTGTGGCGGGATACCTCGTACTGCTCGGTGAGAGCGATCTCCCCCGGGAACGCTTGTGCGAAATCGCCTTCGGCCACGCGACGACGGATGTCGGTGCTCACTTGAGCCCATAGGGGCAGGGGGCTTGAGCGGTCCGGGCGCACCGGGCCGGAAACGGTGGTCGGGATACTCACGGGGTCAATTGTACGAATGTCCGGACATTTGTCCACCCACCTGGCAGAGTTAATGCCTACCAATGACTGGCCACGGATGTATTGAGGAGAACAGATGGCCGAGCAACACCACCAAGTCGTCATCATCGGCGGCGGCACAGCCGGAATCAGCGTCGCCGCCCGGCTCAAGAAGGCCCAGATCGCCGATGTGGCGATCATCGAACCCGCTGACGCTCACTACTACCAACCGTTGTGGACGCTGGTTGGCGGCGGTAGGGCGAAGGCCCCGGACAGCGCACGCCCGATGGCCTCGGTGATCCCAGCTGGGGTCACCTGGATCAAGGACGCCGTCGTCTCGGTCGATCCCGAGGCACACACTGTCACCACTGCCGGTGGCAAGACGGTCGGATACGACCGACTTGTCGTGGCCGCGGGAATCCAGCTCGACTGGAACGACATCCCCGGTCTGCCCGAAGCGATCGGTAAGGACGGCGTTTCCAGCAACTACCGCTACGACCTCGCGCCCATTACCTGGCAGAACGTCCAGCGCACTCGCAGCGGTAATGCGATATTCCACATGCCGCCGAACCCGATCAAGTGCGCGGGTGCGCCGCAGAAGATCGCCTACCTCGCGTGCGACTACTGGCGTGAGCAAGGAGTGCTCGGGAACGTCAACCCGATCATGGTGCTGCCCACCCCGGGTATGTTCGGGATCAAAGTTTGGTCCGATGTTCTCGTCCAGGTAGCCGCGGGATACGGCATCGATGTGCGTTTGAATTCGGTCATCACTGAGATGGATCCGGACAAGCACACGGTCACCATCAAGAACAACGAGACCGGTGAGACTGAGACGGTCGAATACTCCTTCGCACATATGACTCCCCCGCAGAGCGCACCGGACTGGATCAAGAACTCACCACTCGCCGATCCGGAGAACCCGATGGGCTACGTCGGTGTCAACAAGCACACGCTGCAGCACAACGTCTACCCAGATGTCTTCGCACTCGGTGATTGCACCACCACACCGAACTCCAAGACCGGTGCGGCAATTCGCAAACAGGCGCCGGTGCTCGTGGAGAACCTGGTGGCTTCGCTCAAGGGCAGCGTGGGCGCAGGAAGCTACGACGGCTACGCGTCCTGCCCGATCACGACCAGCCGCAAGAAGATGCTGCTGTGCGAGTTCGACTACGACTTCAACCTGAAGCCTTCGTTGCCGGTGATCGACCAGAAGAAAGAATTCACCGACTACAACATGCTCAAGAAGGTCGGCCTGCCGAACTTGTACTGGAACTTCATGCTCAAGGGGCGCGCGTGATCGCATCCTGAAGGCTGAGCAGCTCTTCGATCAGCCGGCGGCGCAAGAGTTTTGCGCTGTCGGCTGATTGCTTTTGTGCCATCGCGTACTGCCGCCGACCTTCAGGTGTTTCCAGCTGGATGGCTTGATAGCCGAGATCACTGAGGTCATAAGGCGAGGCCCTCATGTCGATTTCGCGTACCTCTGCGGCCAGCGCGAAGCAGTCGAGTACAAGTTCCCCGGGCAGGTACGGCTGGAACCACATCGAGTACTTGAAGAGATCCATGTTCGCGTGCAGGCATCCAGGCTGTTCGAGATCGGGTTGATTCGCGCGGGTCGGTACCAAGGAATTGTTCGGTGCCGCTGCACTGGTGAAGAAGCGGAAGGCATCGATGTGCGTGCAGCGCAGGCCTACGTCGTCGACGGTCTCGCTGATTTCATCGATCGATAGTCGTAAAGGTTGCTGGGAGGGTCGGATGCGCTCGGGATCGATCCGATAGACCATCGCCCACTCGTGCATTCCGAAACAGGAGAACTGGGCTGGCCGGGATTCGGCTCCCGTGAGAATGGCTAGCGCTAGCGCCAGACGCTTCTTGGAAGCCCGCGTGGGATCCACGATCCAGCGTCCGTCATCCTGCACGTAGTGATCGGCGCACGATGGCGGATTCCAATTGCCGAGGAGTTGGACACCAAGCCCCGGATGCCAGGTGCTCAAGCGACCAGGGGAGTACGGGTAGTAGTCGAAGAGGAAGTCCATGACCGGGTGTGCGATATCTCGGCGTCGGCGTTCCAAGTGCGGCTCGATCCACTGCCCCGCGCGTGCCTTGTGTTCGCGAGCGTGTTGCCGCCATTGCTCTTCCTCCAGGACCGATGCGAAGGTCGATTCGGTCGAGGTGGACACGGACTGACGCTACGACGAATCCGGTGGTCGGGCCAAGCCGGGTTATTGTGCAGGCATGGGCCCGGATGATCTCCTGCCGGAGCAGACGCAGGATGACATAGATCCTGGCGATGACCGCGGGAACGACCATGATCAGTGGTTACGTGATCAGGTTCCCCCACATCACGGCGAGTGAGGCGGACGGCGCGATCAGCGTCGATCGAGCAGATCTCGGATCTGCGTCAGCAACACGACATCTTCCGCAGGCTCGGCCGGTTCCTGTTCTTCCTGCTTGCGACGCATCCGGTTAAGTGGTGCGACCAGAGCGTAATAAATCACCAGCATCGTGATAGCGAATGTAATGAAGGAGTTGAGCAGCAGCGTGAAGTCGAACGTTTGACCGTCGACAACGAGCACACCGACATCCACACCCCCGCCCAGAGCCAGGCCGATGAGCGGTTCGATGATCGCAACGGTGAAGTCGCCGACCAGTGCTACGACCGCAGCGCCAGCTACAACCGCCACCGCGAGATCGATCACGTTCCCGCGGTAGGCGAATTCCTTGAATCCCTTGAACACGCAGCGCTCCCTCGTCTTATGCGATCACGGCGTCGGTCGAATGATGACACCGAAACCACTCGATTCCGAGGAAGCCAATCGCGTCCCTGTCGCTTCGGGCACGGCTACCACCACCACCGCCTCAGCAGTGGCCCCGAAACCTCCGACCGGTAGCCGAAGGACGGTTGCCTTTCGCGCCACAAGCGCAGGTCCCGTGGATCCGGCAGGTGCGACCACATCGATAACCATTCCGGGGGCGAGTGCCGATGCCACTGAGGCGGGGCGGACGGTGATGGGGACGGCCACCTGGGATGGTGACAGCGCTACGGGAACTGCCGCGTCGATCGGATCGCTCGCGGCCGATGGCCGCAGCACGGTAATGATCAGCAGCACCCCGATGCCGGCGAGCACGGCGGATGCCAAGCGACGGCGCCGACCCAATCCGCGGCGCACTTGTTCGGGAGCGATGGCCCGCCGGACCCGTTCGATGACCTCGACCACGTGGCGACGGTAAGTCGCCTGGGCGCCCTAGCGCCAACGGCTATCCACAGGCGGGTCAGGAACTAGAAGCCGCTTTCGACGACGAACTCGAAGTCGAAGACCCCGAAGACCCCGAGGAACTAGATGAACCTGATGAACCAGATGAGGAAGACGAGGAGGAATTAGAAGACGATCCGGAATTCGAACTAGACGACGACTTGTCCGAACTTCCGGAGGCGGAGGAGGTGTCCTTCTTCTTGGTTTCCGAACCGCCCTTGTCATTACCCGAGCGCGAATCCGTCCGGTAGAAGCCCGAGCCCTTGAAGACCACACCTACCCCGCCGAAGACCTTGCGCAGTGTCGGCTGGCCGCACGAGGGGCACTCGGTCAGCGTGGGGTCGGTCATCTTCTGCACGATGTCGTGCTTGGTGTCGCATGCCGAGCAGGTGTACTCGTAGGTGGGCACGGGTCCTCCTTGTCGTGCGGAGATTAGCACTCGGATCCTTGGAGTGCTAAATCGCGCGAAAGCCTAGGTACGCTTTGCGGCGTGCGAGTTTGGGTAGCGATCGCCGTGGGCGGAGCCCTCGGCGCCCTGTCCCGCTGGTTCGTGGGAACCCTCATGGGCTCCTTGGACGCCGCCGGTAACGGATTCCCCTGGGGGACGCTGACGGCGAACGTGGTGGGCTGCGCGCTGATCGGTTTCCTAGCCCCGCTGATGGCCAAGCAGGCCGCCTGGCTGGCCGGCTTCACGATCACCGGGTTCCTCGGCGGGTTCACCACTTACTCCGCGTTCGCCGAGGAGACCTTCATCCTGCTGGACCGCGGTGATGCCACCGGGGTGATGCTCGCGGGAGCCTATGTGATGGTGACGATCGTCGCGGCCGCTGCGGCTGTGGCTGTTGGATCCCGTTTCTTCGCACTCGCATTCAGATCTGCGGCGGGTGAGCGATGAACTGGGCCGTGATCCTCGCGGTGGCTGCCGGAGGAGCGGTCGGCGCCCCACTGCGGCATCTGATCGATGGACGTGTCACTGCCGGTGTCGCCGATTCACACCTGCGCCGCTACCCATGGGGGCTGTTGACCGTCAACGTGACCGGATCGATCCTGATCGGCATCGCGTTCGTCTTCCTCGACGGTCCATGGCGCGAACTCCTCGCTACTGGCGCCTGCGGTGCACTCACTACCTATTCGAGTTACGCGTACTTCGTGCATCGGTCGTGGAAGGAAGACCGTTTCGCCGCGTGGCTGGCGATAGTGACGATGCCTATCGCCTGCATCGGTGTCTGCGCGCTGGCTATCACGCTAACGCGCGCGCTCGTCGGGTAATCCGGCGGCGATCACGAGTACGGTGCTCGGGTGCGCACGTGGCTCCGAGTCGTGTTGGTCATCGGATTGGTACTCGTGCTCGCGCTCGTCGGAGTTGGCGCCTACGCGCTGCATCTTGTTCGTGCGTCGTTCCCTCAGACATCCGGTGAGCTGGAAGTCTCCGGTTTGCAGGGTGACGTGGATGTGGTGCGTGATGAATTAGGTATCCCCAATATCTACGCGGATTCCCTCGAGGACCTGTTCTTCGCACAGGGCTTCGTGCACGCACAGGATCGTTTCTGGGAGATGGATGTGCGGCGGCACATTACGGCTGGCCGCCTGTCGGAGATGTTCGGTGCCGGCCAGGTCCCAACGGACACGTTCCTTCGCACTCTTGGCTGGCGGAGGATCGCCGAGCGGGAGGTCGAACTACTCAGCGAACGATCGAAGCTGATCCTCGACGCCTACGCGCAGGGGGTGAACGCGTACCTTGCCGATCGTTCGGGAGCCGAACTGAGCCTGGAATACGCGGTGCTTTCGCTGCAGAACCCCGACTATGAGCCCGAACCGTGGCAACCGGCCGATTCCGTGGCGTGGTTGAAGGCGCTGGCGTGGGATCTGCGCGGGAATATGGAAGACGAGATCTACCGCGCGGTGATGAGCGCGAGTATGGGGGTGGAGGCAACCGAACAACTCTTCCCCGCCTATCCCTACGAAGTGAACCGGCCCATCGTGGAGATGGGTGCTGTGGTGGACGGCAGGTTCGATCAAGATGCGGTTGCCGCAGCCGGGTCCGCGCCGCGTGCAGCCTCCGTAGCCGACTACTCCTCTGCGCTCCCGGCGCTGGCCTCGGTGAACAGCGCTGTCTCCTCCTTGGAGAAGTTGCTCGGACCATCGGGGCCTGGCATCGGCTCCAACTCGTGGGCGGTAGCCGGCGAGAAGACCGACACCGGAGCGCCACTGCTTGCCAACGATCCGCATCTGGCGCCGGCGATGCCCAGTCTTTGGTACCAGTCCGCGCTGCATTGTCGAACCCTCGATGAGGAATGCGACTACGACGTCTCAGGCTGGACCATGGCAGGGCTCCCCGGGGTGTTCATCGGGCACAACTCGACGGTCGCGTGGGGCTTTACCAACCTTGGTCCCGACGTGACCGATCTCGTCCTGCATCAAGTCGATGGTGATTCCTACCTTTTCGACGGCGAGTACCTGCCGCTTGAGACGCGCACCGAGACAATCGAGGTAGCCGGCGGCGATCCGGTGGAAATCGAGATTCGCAGCACGCAAGACGGTCCGATCATCTCGGGAATCGAGGACATCGAGATCTACGACGTCGTGGCGCAGGATGCGCCCGTTCCGCCACCGGGCTCCTTGTCAACCGACCCCGGTGACGCAGATGCCTACGAAGTCGCGTTGCGCTGGACTGCACTCGACCCACAGCCCACCTTCGATGCGTTCGACGCACTCAACACTGCGAGTTCGTGGGAGGAATTCCGCGAGGCTGCCCGCTTGCTAGCAGTCCCCGCGCAGAACCTGTTGTATGCCGACACCAGTGGGCGCATCGGCTACCAGGCGCCCGGTCGGATTCCGGTCCGACGTGGCTACGACGGCAAGTGGCCGATACCCGGCTGGACCAGCGAATACGGCTGGAGCGACTACATCCCCTTCGAAGCGCTGCCCTCGGTGATCGATCCACCCGAGGGTTGGATCGTCACGGCTAACCAGGCGGTTATCGGTCCTGACTACGCATATTTCCTAACCGACGATTGGGCCTACGGTGCTCGCTCGCAGCGCATCGTCGATTTGATCGAGTCCGCGACCGCTGGCGGCGCCACTATCTCCGCGGAGCGGATGCGCGCGATCCAGATGGACAGCAACAACGCGCTCGCCGAATTCCTGGTCCCTCGGCTGCTCGAACTCCCAGCACCCGAGGGCACCGAGGCTGCTCGTGACGTCTTGGCCGAGTGGGATTTCCAGCAAGACGCCGAGTCGGCTGGCGCCGCTTACTTCAACGCGATCTGGGCGCAGATGGTCGAGCGGATGTTCGATGCTGCGGCCGATGTCGAGTTGATCCAATCCAGCGGCAGCGACCGCTTCTGGCAGGTCATCGAGAACATTTGGGATGACCCCACCAACGTGTGGTGGATCGACAAGACCACTCCTGTCTCTGAGGACCGCGATGCGCTGC
>CBFIHB010000046.1:0-12386 GCA_965662415.1 Actinomycetes bacterium
ATGCCGGTTCATTACGCGATGCGGCGCAGACTGCACGCGAGCACTTGGTCGGATCGGGGGAGGATATCGATGCCGCTGCTGCTCTGACCGCGATCGCGAAGGCCAAGGATGCGCTTGCCGGCATCGCACACGTGGATGAACGATTGGCCGAACTCGCCACACGCATTGGCTCCCTGGTGAACGAGGTGGGTGATGTTGAGTCTGAATTGGGCGACTACCTGCGTGGACTCGACGCCGACCCAGCCCGCCAAGCCTGGGTCGAAGAGCGTCGTTCCCGGTTAACCGGCCTACGAAAGTCCTACGGTGCGACGATCGAAGATGTATTGCGATGGCGCGCTGACTCCGCGCAGCAGATTGCGGCAGCGGACCACAGCGAGGAACGGATTGCGGAGTTGACCGTCCTCGAGGCCGAGCTGGCGGGGCAGGCTCAGGCGGCGGCGGGCGTGCTATCGCAACAGCGCTGCGAGGCTGCGGACACGTTGGCTCAGGCGGTGCAAATCGAACTTGCAGCCCTCGCGATGCCTGAGGCGCAGGTGGAGATCGGTGTTGAATCGAGTACCGATAGGGCATCCCTGGCTGAGCATGGCGGGGATGTCGTGCAGATGTCCTTGATCCCGCACGCGGGAGCATCCGCGCGTCCGCTCGGAAAGGGCGCCTCCGGGGGCGAACTCTCCCGGCTCGCGTTGGCCTTCGAGGTGGCGCTGGCTGGTGGAGCTCCGGTGCCCACGATGGTCTTCGACGAAGTCGACGCCGGAGTGGGTGGGGCAGTTGCGGTGGAAGTGGGACGGCGACTTGCCCGGTTGTCCAAGCACGTGCAGGTTCTGGTGGTTACGCACTTGCCGCAGGTCGCGGCCTTCGCCGATCGACACCTGGTGGTGACCAAAGGCTCCGACGGCGCGGTTACTTCGGCCAACGTGGTGGCTGTGGATGGGCCGGACCGGGTTGCCGAACTCGTACGCATGCTCAGCGGCCTGGAAGGTTCGGCCACAGGGGCGGCACATGCCCAGGAGTTGCTCGAGGTTGCGCGGCAAGAAGCCGGGGTGTGAACCGGTTCGCGTTGGTGTGATCGCGGCGCGCCGTCGTCGGGGTGGTCAGGGTTGAGCGAAGCGCGGTAGTCTGGTCACCCGTGGACATCCCCCGGAGCGCCCCAACCGTCACCAAGCATCTGTTCGTGACCGGGGGTGTGGCCTCTTCGCTGGGCAAGGGCCTGACCGCATCTTCGCTGGGCAATCTCCTGAAGGCGCGTGGCTTGCGGGTGACGATGCAAAAGCTCGATCCCTATCTAAATGTCGATCCTGGAACGATGAATCCCTTCCAGCACGGCGAGGTGTTCGTCACCGACGACGGCGCCGAGACTGATCTGGACATCGGCCACTACGAGCGCTTCTTGGACACTGATCTGCACGGCTCCGCCAACGTGACAACGGGTCAGGTCTATTCGACCGTTATCGCCAAGGAACGCCGTGGTGAGTATCTCGGCGACACCGTGCAAGTGATCCCGCACATCACCAACGAGATCAAGGCCCGCATCCGTCGAATGGCGGGACCGGAGGTGGATGTCGTCATCACCGAGGTCGGTGGCACAGTCGGCGATATCGAATCCCTGCCGTTCTTGGAAGCGGTACGCCAAGTACGCCACGAGGTCGGCCGCGACAACGTCTTCTTCCTTCATGTATCGCTACTGCCGTATATCGGACCGTCCGGGGAGCTCAAGACCAAGCCCACCCAGCACTCCGTCGCCTCGCTACGCAATATCGGTATCCAGCCCGATGCGATCGTGTTGCGTGCCGATCGGCCGGTCCCGGCGAGCATCAAACGCAAGATCTCCATGATGTGCGACGTCGACGCCGAAGCAGTGGTAGCCGCTGTGGACGCACCGAGCATCTACGACATCCCGAAGGTGATCCACAGCGAAGGGTTGGACGCTTATGTGGTTCGACGCTTGGGTCTACCGTTCCGCGATGTCGACTGGACGAACTGGGACGACCTCCTGCGCCGCGTGCACCATCCGTCGAACGAGGTCACGATCGGGTTGGTCGGCAAGTACATCGACCTGCCGGACGCATACCTATCGGTCACCGAAGCGATTCGCGCTGGCGGTTTCCACCACGATTGCAAGGTCAACTTGCGCTGGGTTTCCAGTGACGACTGCGCCACGCCGGAAGGAGCGAAGCGCAATCTAGAAGGCCTCGATGGCATTTGCGTTCCCGGTGGCTTCGGAGTGCGCGGTATCGAGGGCAAGCTCGGCGCACTGACCTACGCTCGAGAGAACGGAATCCCCACGCTGGGTCTGTGTCTGGGACTGCAGTGCATGGTCATCGAGTTCGCACGTAGCGTGGCGCACCTCGAGGGGGCTAATTCCTTGGAGTTCGATGAGACCACGGCGCATCCCGTCGTTGCGACGATGGCTGATCAACGCGAAGTTGTCGCAGGTGATCGGGACATGGGCGGGACCATGAGGTTGGGGTTGTACCCAGCCAAGTTGCTGCCCGGAAGTCAAACGGAACGGGCCTATGGCGAGCCCTACGTGGATGAGCGTCACCGGCACCGCTACGAGGTTTCCAATGCGTACCGACCTCAGTTGGAGGAAGCAGGCTTGGTGTTCTCCGGGACTAGCCCTGATGGACGCTTGGTCGAATTCGTCGAGCTGCCCGCCGATGTGCATCCGTTCTACGTAGGCACCCAGGCGCACCCGGAATTTAGGTCACGACCCACCCGGGCGCATCCGCTGTTCGCTGGACTTGTGCAGGCAGCGTTAGTGCGGCAAGGCGAGCATGCGGGTTCGGCGTCGATGGCTAACCCCTCCTAAGCGCGTTAGCCGAATCGATGCCCCCGGAGGGACTACCACGGCCCGATGAGGCCTGGTCCGGCGAAGTCGCCGACGCACCTGACGATTCGATGCCGATCGACGAACGGACCGAGGAATTCCACGGGCGCGTGTGGTCGATCGTGCGTGATCGCGTGCGTATCGGGGCCCATGAGTCGGTGCGTGATGTGGTGATCCATCCCGGTGCAGTGGCCGTGATAGCTCTCGATGACGAGGACCAGGTGCTGCTGATCCGCCAGTACCGCCACCCGGTGGGGATGTATCTGTTCGAACCCCCGGCCGGGCTGCTCGATGTGGCCGGCGAGGACCCGCTCGTCACCGCGCAACGAGAACTCGCCGAGGAAGCCGGGGTGAGCGCGCGATGCTGGAACGTGCTCGTGGACCTGTTCAACTCACCCGGCGGATCGAGCGAGGCAATCCGGGTCTATCTGGCCCGAGACCTCTCGGCGCTGCCCGATGGCCGGGTGGTCACCGGAGAGGCCGAAGAAGCGCACCTGCCACAGGCCTGGGTTTCCCTTCAGCAGGCTCGTGACCTCGTGCTGGGCGGTCGCATCGGGAGCCCCTCGGCGGTGGCCGGGATTCTGGCGCTGCTCGCCCACCACAGCCCTGCCGCGCCCGAACTCCGTCCGGCCGACGCCCCATGGCGACCTCGGGAGTGGCTCGAGGAGGCCGGACGCGTGCGCGTTGAGTAATCGCCTCGGTGCGCGAGCCCGCTAGCCTGCCGAATGGTTAGTTCGTAGGTCCGCGGGAGGGTTCGTGCGAAGTGGCGAACAGCCCACGGTGGCCGCAGCGATCGACGGCTATCTGGACCACGTGGCCGTTGAGCGTGGCTTAGCCGCGAATACCGTGTCGGCCTACCGCCGGGATTTGGCTCGCTATCTGCGGTGGTGCCAGTCGCGGGGGATCGAGTCGATGGGCGATGTCGGCCCGCTCGAGGTGGGGGAGTTCGCTGGATCGCTGCGCCGGACCGAGAACGGGGAGGCGGCACTAGCCGCCTCGAGCGCCGCGCGGGTGGTGGTGGCCGTGCGCTCGTTTCATCGCTTCGCTGCGCTAGAGGGCTGGACCGACGACGACCCGGCTGCCGATGTCACACCACCGACCATCGCTCGGCGGCTGCCCAAGGCGTTGCCCTATTCGAGCGTCGAGAAGCTCATCGAGTCCAGCGGCGATCCGGCCACAGCAGTGGGCTCGCGCGATCGGGCCCTCGTGGAGTTCCTCTACGGCACTGGCACTCGTATTTCGGAGGTGATCGCACTCGATGTCGACGATGTCGATCTCGAGGCCGGACTGGTCACGGTCACCGGCAAGGGCGACAAGCAACGTCGGTTGCCGATCGGTGCAGCCGCGATCGCGGCCCTTGAGGCCTACTTGGTGCGCGGCCGGCCGGAGCTAGCCCAGGCGCCCGTGGCTTCCGGTGGCGCGCGCGGCCGGGCCGCCGCCCGGGGGCCGGGACCGGCGCTGTTCCTGGGGGTGCGGGGACGGAGGCTCTCGCGCCAGGGGGCTTGGCAGGTGGTGCGCGAGGCAGCCGAGGCCGCGGATCTCGGTGGTCACGTGGGGCCGCACACACTGCGACACTCCTATGCCACGCACCTCATGGAGGGCGGGGCCGATGTGCGCGTGGTGCAGGAGGTGCTCGGGCACTCATCAGTCACCACCACCCAGATCTACACCCTGGTCACGGCCGACGCGCTGCGCGAGGTGTACGCCGCCAGCCACCCTCGAGCGCAGTAGGCTCACCGGGACGACTCGAAGGGACCTCGATGAGCAAGTCGCAAGGCTCCGATGCGCCCGAGGAAGGCGCATCCGCGGCCGAACTGCCGGATATCCCGGCGCCCCCGGCGCTGGAGGAACATGGCCCTGCGCGGATCATCTCGATGGTCAACCAAAAGGGTGGAGTGGGCAAGACCACCTCGACGGTGAGCCTGGGTGCGGCGCTGGCCGATTACGGTCGCCGGGTCCTATTGGTCGATTTCGATCCGCAGGGTGCACTCTCGGTAGCGCTGGGCTACAACCCCAATGACATGGAGTTGACGGTCTACAACCTGATCACGGACTCGCAGTGCGAGATCGGCGATGTGATGGTCCCAACCGATGTCCCGGGCATGGATCTGCTTCCGAGCAATATCGACCTATCGGCCGCCGAGATCCAGTTGGTCTCCGAAGTTGGCCGCGAGTACGCGCTGCAGCGGGCGTTGGCCTCGGTTGTGGACGAGTACGACATCATCCTGATCGACTGCCAGCCGTCGCTCGGTCTGCTCACGGTGAACGCCCTGACCGCCAGCACCGATGTGATCATTCCGATGGAGACCGAGTACTTCGCGTTGCGCGGTGTGGCCCTGTTGACGGACACGATCAATAAGGTCATGGGACGGTTGAACCCGAATCTGCGCATTCTGGGTGTGCTCGCCACCATGTACGACCCCCGCACGCTTCACAGCCGCGAGGTACTCGAGACCGTCACGAAGGCCTTCGGTGATCAGGTGTTCACCACCGTCATCAACCGCACGATCAAGTTCCCGGACGCCGCGGTGGCCGGCGAACCCATCACCACCTTCGCCTCGAGCAGCGGGGGCGCTCAGGCGTATCGCCGGCTGGCGAGGGAAGTTCTGGCGCGGTGACCATCTCCGCGCAGGCGGCGGAGAACCCACTCGAGGCCTCCCACGAGGCTCCGACCGGGGGATTCTCGGTCAAGGTCGGGGATTTCGAGGGTCCCTTCGACCTGCTGCTGTCCTTGATCTCGAAGCACAAACTCGAAGTCACCGAGCTGGCGCTGCACACCGTCACCGACGAGTTCATCGCCTACATCAAGGCCAAGGGCGGGGAGTGGGATCTCGACGAGGCAAGTTCCTTCTTGGTCGTGGCCGCCACCTTGCTCGACCTGAAAGCCGCTCGACTACTGCCCAGCGGCGAGGTGGAGGACGAAGAGGACCTCGCCTTGCTCGAAGCGCGGGATCTGCTTTTCGCGCGACTGTTGCAGTACCGCGCGTACAAGGAAGTCGCAGCGCTGCTGGCCGAGCAGATGGAAACGGCAAGCAAGCGCTTGCCACGCACCGTTTCCCTGGAGCCGCAGTTCGCCGCGTTGTTGCCCGAGGTGCTGATCGGCCTTGGCCCCGAGCAGTTCGCTGCGATGGCGGCGATCGCCACGATGCCCAAGGAAGAGCCGCAGGTAGGTACCTCCCATTTGCATGTCCCCAAGGTCAGCGTGCGCGAGCAGGCTGCGGTAATCGTGCAGCGGCTGCGCAGGTCTCGCACATCTACCTTCCGCGCCCTGATCGCCGATGCCGATTCAGTTCTCGTGGTGGTGGGCCGTTTCCTGGCGCTTCTCGAGCTCTACCGCGAGCATGTTGTCGTCTTCGATCAGATCGCCCCCCTCGGTGATCTGACGATCCGCTGGACCGGAAGCGACGAAGGTGAAGTCGAAGTCACCGACGAGTTCGATGTCGAACGAGACGTCGACAAGGACATCGATTCGAACGAGGCAGGCGATGGCGATCGACCTGCCGCACCCGAGGAGGAGTCATGAGCGAAGAGAAAGACGCCCCCGGCGCCGAGGATCTCGGGGCGCCGTCGCTGCGAGCCGCGATCGAGGCCTTACTCCTGCTCGCCGATGAACCGATGAGCACGGTCACCTTGGCGCAGGCGACCCGTCGACCCGTGGAGGAGGTCGAGCCGGTTGTGCTCGAGTTATCCCACGAATACACCGAGGCTGGGCGCGGCTTCGATCTGCGGGAGGCTGCCGGGGGGTGGCGCTTGTACACCCGTGCGGATTGCAGCCCGTTGATCGAGCGCTGGGTACTCGACGGCCAGCAGGCTCGGCTCACCCAGGCTTCGTTGGAGACGCTCGCGGTGATCGCCTACCAGCAGCCGGTATCGCGGGGCCGGGTTAGCGCGGTGCGCGGAGTGAACGTCGATGGCGTCATCAAGACTCTGTTGACCCGTGGGCTGATCGAAGAAGCAGGTCACGACGACGAATCCCAGGCGATTCTCTATCGGACCACCACGTACTTCCTCGAACGGCTCGGCATCGCCTCGCTCGAGGAATTGCCGCCGCTGGCCGAGCACCTGCCCGATCTGGCCGATCTCGAAGAGGTGCTGGATTCCGTCGGTGGCTGAGAACCCCGAGTCGGCCATCCGACTGCAGAAGGTGCTCTCGCACGCGGGTGTGGCCAGTAGGCGCGCGGCCGAAGAGATGATCAGCGAAGGCCGGGTCAGCGTCGACGGTCAGGTCGTGACCGAACTCGGTACCCGGGTGGATCCACGCAACGCGGTCATCCACGTCGACGGGCAACGGGTCCCTACAGCACCCGACGTGCGCGTTCTCGCGCTGAACAAGCCGCGCGGAGTCGTCACCACGATGTCCGATGAGCGCGGTCGGCCATGTGTGGGTGATCTTCTGGGCGCGATCCCCGAACGCGTCTTCCACGTGGGCAGGCTCGACGCCGATACCGAAGGACTCTTGTTGCTCACCAATGACGGCGAACTGGCCAATCGCCTCTCGCATCCCCGCCACGAGGTCGCCAAGACGTACCGGGCGACTGTCCACGGATCGATGGGAAAACAGGCGCTTCGCAGACTCACCGAGGGCATCGAACTCGACGACGGTCCCATCGCCTGCGATTCGGCGAAGGTCATCCAGCAATTACCCGATCGAACGATGGTCGAGATTGTTCTGCACTCTGGGCGTAATCGGATCGTCCGTCGGATGCTCGACGCGATCGACCATCCGGTGATCGACCTGGTCCGCACACAGGTAGGCCCAATCCGGTTGGGGCAACAACCGCCGGGTGCATTCCGTGAGGTGGTCGGTGCCGAACTGGGCTCCCTCTACACGGCGGTTGAGCTATGACGGCGATCGCTACGCTCTGTGCCCTCGGTCGGTCACCCAGCCGAGATGAAGCGACGATCCGAGGCAGGTGAGTGGAATGCGCGTTTGCGGTCTGCGCGGTGCGACCTGTCTTGAGCACGATGATCCGCAGGAAATGACCGATGCCGTTGGGGAGTTGTTAGGTGAGATGCTCAGGCGCAACGGGGTTACGGAAGCGGACGTGGTCAGTGTCTTCCTGACCTGCACGCCCGACCTCACCAGTGCCTTCCCGGCTGCTGGTGCCCGCGCCTTCGGTTTGGTTCACACTCCCTTGATGTGCGCTCAGGAGATGGACGTACGCGGGGCGTTGCCTCGAGTCGTACGGATCATGGCGCATGTCGAGACCGACCTCGAGCGATCAGCCGTAGAGCACGTCTACCTGCGCGGCGCCGAGGTGCTACGTCAAGACCTCCAGCCATGAGCGAGCCGGTAGCCGTTGACGGCCCGGTGCTCATAGTTGGCACTGGATTGATTGGGACCTCCATCGCGTTGGCCTTGCGGCGAGCCGGCGTCGAAGTCATTTTGGAGGACGTCAGCGCGTCGGCTCTTCAAGAAGCCGTGTATCAAGGCGCCGGAGCGGTGCTCGTCGATCAACAACCAACACTCGTGGTCGTCGCCGTTCCCCCGATGCCGCGCCCGGTGAACTGGCCTCGGCCTGCGAGCGATTTCCCGACGCCACCGTCACGGACACCACCTCGGTCAAGGGCGGCATCCTCGACACCGCGATCACCGCCGGCGCTGACCCGCACCGGCTGGTCGGTGGCCACCCGATGGCTGGCCGAGAGAGTTCAGGGCCCAGCGCCGCACGGGCTGATCTGCTCGATGATCGACTGTGGGTGCTCACCCCTTCCGGCCACGAAGGCCAGGAGCACCTGGCCAGAGTGCGTCGACTCGTTGACACATGCGGTGCCAGCGTGATGGAGATGAATCCAGCCGAGCACGATGCCGCGGTGGCGGTGGTCTCGCACGCGCCCCAGGTGGTGGCCTCCGCTCTCGCGTCGGTTTTGGTGGATGAACCAGCCGAGCGCATGCAGATCGCGGGCCAGGGATTGGCCGACACCACGCGCATCGCCGGCTCCGATCCGGAGTTGTGGACGCAGATCCTGACCGCCAATGCTGGATCAGTGGGCGTAGTGCTCGATTCGATCCTGGAGCAACTGAGCAAGGCCCGAGGATCACTTGCGGTGCACGGCAGTGACGGCGGCACGCCCCACGATGCGGCACAGTTGACGGAACTTCTCCAGCGGGGTCGGCAAGGGCGCTCGCGGTTGCCGGGTAAGCACGGCACCGCCGCAGTTCGATTCTCGGTGGTGCCGGTGATGGTCGCGGACAAGCCAGGGGAGTTGGCCAGGCTCTTCGTGGCGGCCGGTAATCTCGAGGTCAACTTGGAAGATGTCCGCATCGAGCACGTCCTCGGTCGCCCGAGCGGCCTAGTGGACCTGTTCGTACGACCGGACTTGGAGCAGGTGCTCGTCGAGGGCCTGACCGGCGCAGGATTCGACGTCCGCGTGTGAGCGGGCCGCGTACGCTGCGCCACGTGGGCCCTTCGACGAGCGACGATGAGCGCGACCATTGCGTCATCGTCGCCATCGACGGACCGGCCGGATCGGGAAAGTCCAGTGTTAGTCGCGCGGTCGCCAAGCATTTGTCTTTGAACTACCTGGACACCGGTGCGATGTATCGGGCTCTCACCTGGGCGGTACTAGAGGCCGGCGTTGACCCCGACGATCCGGCCGCCGTCGCGGCTTACGTAGAAGGTGGCGATCCACCCATCATCCTTAGCGGAACCGACCCGAAAGATCCCACTATCGACGTCGATGGCACTGACGTTCGCACGCCCATTCGAGGGCCGGAGGTCACCTCGAATGTCAGCGCCGTGAGCGCAGTCCCGGCAGTTCGTGGCTTCTTGGTGGACCTGCAGCGCAAGGAAGTTGCTCGCTCAACTCATGGAATCGTCGTGGAAGGGCGCGACATCGGTTCCGTGGTACTTCCGGATGCAGATGTCAAAGTCTTCTTGACCGCCGATCCCGCAGTCCGTGCGCAGCGACGGGCAGCCGAGACAACGCAGCAGGTAGATCAAGCGCAGTTAGCCGCTACGGAATCCTCTCTACGCGAACGCGATGCAAAGGATTCCTCGCGCGTTGTCTCGCCACTCACCCGAGCCGACGGTGCGATCGAAATCGACACCTCGGATCTGACCTTCGAGCAAGTCGTCGACGCCGTGGTCGACCTTGTACGTGACGGGACGGGTGAGTTGGCGTGAGCAGGCTGACCCGGGCTGCCCACGCGCGCAATCTCGTAGGACCTCTTATTCGTTCCACGTACCGAATCACCGCGCACGATTCCACCAACGTTCCGACAACTGGTGCGGTGGTGCTGCTGTGCGATTGGTCGAATATTGCGGCTCCCAGTGTCCTGAAGGCTGGGATCGCCCGCCCCATTCATGTGTGGGCGCAAGGGCCTGCGGCCCTGCCCGGACCGCTGCTGTCGATTACTGGCGATCTCGCCGTTCCCGAAAATCGTCCGGGGGTGCGCTCTTTGCGAGAGGCCACGTCTTTCCTGGAAGCCGGTGAGGCGGTTGCGGTCTGCGGATCAGTGGACGTTGGGTACGCGCTCGCGCGTACGGGAGCGCCGGTGCAAACGGTGGTGGTCGACGCGCCGTCGACGAAGCGACCCACGGATCCTCCCGCCCGCAGATCCGGCATCACCTTGCAGATCGGACCCCTTCGCCACCTTCCCGATCGCTTGCGCAGTGATCGCCCAACGCGCTCAGTGGTGCGTGCCGCAAACGAGTGGGCGCGCCAACTTCTTGCCGACGCACCCACGAGGCGACCGGAGTTGGGCCAGTGAGCGAGCACGACAGTGATGACTTCGAACTGGATGACGACATCGGCTCGTGGGAAGTCGACGAGGGCGAAGAGGCACTAGACCTCGATGACGTAACGGTGCGCGCCGAAGCCGCGGCACGCGCGGAATTCGGGGACCTGGAAGCTGAACTGTCCGCGATGGAGCGAGCCGCAGGGACCGCGCAACTACCGACGCTCGCGATCATCGGGCGGCCGAATGTCGGCAAGTCAACGCTCGTGAACCGGATTCTTGGGCGCCGTGAGGCAGTGGTGGAGGACGTTCCCGGAGTCACCCGTGACCGAGTGAATTACGAGGCCGAGTGGAACGGCCGACACTTCCTGGTGATGGACACCGGCGGATGGGACACCCGGGCACGGGGCCTCGGTGGACAGATCGCCGCGCAGGCCAAGCGAGCGCTGACCGAGGCTGATGCGGTGCTGTTCGTCCTCGATGCGACGGTCGGTGCCACCGATGCAGACGAAGAAGTCGCCAAAGTCCTGCAGCGCGCAGATGTGCCCGTGATGGTCGTAGCCAATAAGGCTGACGATGCCGACACCGAACTCGCAGCAGCCGCCCTGTGGGCTTTGGGTCTAGGCGAACCTTTTCCCACCTCTGCGCTGCACGGCAGGCGGGCGGGCGATCTGCTCGATCGGATCGTCGAGATGCTGCCGGAGAAGGGAAAGGGACTTGGTCGCGAAGGTGGGCCTCGCAGAGTGGCCCTGCTGGGTCGGCCGAATGTCGGCAAGTCCTCGCTGCTGAACCAACTCGCCGGCGGTGAACGTGTGGTGGTCGACAGCGTGGCCGGCACCACGGTCGATCCCGTCGATGAACTCGTGGACATCAAGGGCACCTGGTGGTGGTTCGTCGACACCGCCGGCGTGCGGCGCAAGGCCAAGCAATCGGCCGGCCACGAGTACTACGCGACCTTGCGCACGCAAGCTGCGCTTGAGCGAGCCGAGGTGTCAATCGTGTTGATCGATGCTTCGGAGCCGCTGAGTGAACAGGACATCCGCATCTTGGCGATGGCAGTTGAAGCGGGACGAGCCTTAGTGATCGCATTCAACAAGTGGGACCTGGTGGATGAAGACCGTCGTCGCTACTTGGATCGGGAGATCGATCGAGACCTGAACATGGTGGCTTGGGCTCCTCGAGTGAATGTCTCCGCGCTCACTGGCCGTCACATGGAGAAACTCACGGCGGCCCTGGAGGAGTCCCTCAACGGCTGGGAGACGCGGGTGTCCACCGGTCGGCTCAACAAGTTCTTCGCCGATCTCACCGCCGCCCACCCGCACCCCGTGCGCGGCGGCAAGCAACCACGGATCTTGTTCGGTACGCAGGTGGGTGTCGGGCCGCCATCCTTCGCGCTGTTCACCACCGGATTCCTCGAAGCCGGCTACCGACGATTCATCGAACGCCGTCTACGCGAGGAATTCGGCTTCGTTGGGTCCCCGATCCGGCTGATGATGCGAGTACGCGAGAAGCGTCGTCGTTAGTCGTTCCTAGTTCTCCTCGATGATCTCCACCAGGGTGTACTCCAGGCTCGAGGCATCCGCCGGTGGATCCTCCACTTCCGTGATCTCGACATCGATCACGTAGGTGGTGCCCTCCTGATAGTTGAAGCCGGCGATCTCGTCGTAGAAGAACTCGTACTCGCCATCCTCGGATTTGGCTACCTGCATGCACATCATCGGGGCAACGCCCACGCAGTCGACGAGCTCCGGGCCGATCCACAACCGCGTGGTGTTGGTGGAATCCGAACATCCCACGGCCATGGTCATGCAGGCCCCGAGTATGAGCGGCAGAACCATGCGTCGTCTCATAGATCAAGCCTAAGCGACGCGGGATTGG
>CBFIHB010000047.1:0-12193 GCA_965662415.1 Actinomycetes bacterium
GTCCCCGCCGGCAGCTGCGAAAACGCGTGCGATGGCGTCGCCCACCGCAGCCCATCGGGTGTGGCCGAGGTGCAAGGGACCGGTCGGGTTCGCGGAGATGAACTCCACGTTGATCCGCTGTCCGGTCATGGTGTCGGTGTGTCCATAGTTGTCACCAGCGGTGACAACCGTGCGGGCCACCTCACCCTGCGCCGCCGCTTCGAGGGTGATGTTGACGAATCCCGGGCCGGCAATGGCAACCTCGGCGATGCCCGGCGCGTCGCGCAGATGCTCAGCGATCTGCGCGGCCAATTCGCGCGGGTTTCGCCCCACCTGCTTCGCGAGAACCAGCGCGGCATTCGTCGCGTAATCCCCGTGGTCACGGGATTTCGGCCGCTCGATCACGATGCTTTCCGCGTCCGGTATGTCGGCATCCGTGCCCGTAAGGATCTGCTCGAGTGACCGGGCAACAGCGGTCCGAAGTTCCTCGATGGTCACCGCGCGAGCGTAGCGACGGCACTTGTGGTTATGCTCAAGGCAGGCAAGTACCGATCAGCACCACCGTTCATAAGGCGCCGCCAGCCAGGTGACGCATCAGTTTCTGAGCATGAGCACAGATTCCGGACGAAGGTTTGAACGGCTAGCCCGCTCCGGGCGAGGTGTCCGGCGCGAAACTTCGTGCAAGGAGAATGTGCAACATGGCTCAAGGAACCGTGAAGTGGTTCAACTCTGAAAAGGGCTACGGCTTCATCGCGCAAGCAGATGGCGGACCGGATGTCTTCGTCCACTACTCAGCGATCGAATCAGACGGCTACCGCTCCCTCGAGGAGAATCAGGTCGTCGAATTCGACATCGTGCAGGGCCCCAAGGGTCCGCAGGCCGACAAGGTCCGGACTTCCTAAGTCCCTCCCGTCGACTTCTCAAGGGCCTCACCTTCGGGTGGGGCCCTTGAACTTTTCGCACCTGATGCACACTGGGGGTATGGCCGACGACGACATCGAGCGCCTGCTGCGCGAGGTCAACGCAATGAACAACCCGAATGCCTCCACCTCTGGCAGCCGTAGCCCGGAGCCGACGAAGTCGAAGGATCTGGCGAAGGAGGACGACTCCTCAAGCGGTGGCGCCGGCGGACGTCTGGCGTTCGCTGTTGGCTCTGGAGCTGTCCTCGGCGTGGCCGGATGGTTCGGCGGACTGCTGATGCCCTTCGTGGGGTCCTTCTCCGCGGGCGTCGGTGCTGCCTTCGGCGCCTTCGTTGCATCGCTCATCGCCGGTCCCCCGCGCTGGTTCTCCTCCTAACTCGCTAATCCGGAACTTTGGGCGCCCCGAAGCCCGCTATCCCCACCTTGGCCATCGCCGCCGTGGCCCAGCCGGGCCATTGGATCGGCGCCGGACGCGGTGGCGCCTTCGCGCCGTGGATCTGCGCCTCGATGGCACCGCCAATCAAGATGCCCATGAACACCAGGTAGAACCACAAGAGCAGGATGATCGGCGTGCCGAAGGCGACGATCGCCGCACCCACCGTGTTCGACAGCGATGTGTACAGCCCGAAGACCGCACTGGACCCGAGCATCCATAACGTGGCGAAGAGCACTCCCCACGAACGTATCTTCAACTTCTTGGGAGTGTCTGGAAGGAATTTCAGAACGAGACCGCAGATCACGAATGCCACGAGCGTTAGCGCCGTCCAGTTCACAACCCGCACGCCCACGAGTTTCAACACATCGGACAAGCCCAGATCATCAAGGATCCGCGGCAGCAACTGCAACACAAGCAGGAGGCCAACCGCCGTCACCATTCCCCCGAGAGCCACGAACGCGGAGAAGCCGCGATCGATCAACCCATGCACCCGATCAGGCGCGCCGAAGATCCGGGTCAGCGTGGCGCGCAGACCGTAGACCACCCGAGAAGCGACGTACACGGCCACGAAGAACGAAGCGATGGTGGTGATCGTGAAGGCACTCGAACTACCGCGGTCGGCCAATTCCACCAAGGCCTTGGTGGTCGGCTCGAGTGACTTCAGCGTCTCCGGGCTGCGGTCGAAGATCTCCTGGATGGCCGTCTGGACCTGCTTTTGCGTCAAGAACGCACCGGCGAGGGCGCCGATCGCCAAAGCGGTGGGTGCCAGGGCGAAGAACACATAGAAGGAAAGACCCCCGGCAACGATGCTGCCTCCAACGGAGGAGTAACGCAGCAACACCGCTTGCCCGAACGCGATCGCCTGCTTTACCCGCTCACGCACCGGAACATCATGGCGCACGTTCACGCTGGTAGCCTGACGCTCCCCTCAGCCCCCGTAGCTCAGGGGATAGAGCGCCGGTTTCCGGTACCGAAGGCCGCAGGTTCGAATCCTGCCGGGGGCGCATGTCCGCGCCGACCCCGCATTTCGCGAAGGTGCCCTCGAGCCTGTATCCCGGGATCGTCGCTGTCTTCGTCGCTCTCCTGCTGATCTCCAACATCGGCGCGGTCAAGCTCATCGAGTTCGGGCCGTTCATCACCGACGGCGGCGCATTCTTATTCCCCCTTGTCTACATCGTGGGCGATGTCTTGGCCGAGGTCTACGGTTGGAAAGCAGCTCGCCGGGCCATCATCCTGGCCTTCGCGATGTCGGCGCTCGCCGCGTTGACGTTCTGGCTAGTGCAGATCTCGCCACCGGCCGAAGCCTGGGAGAACCAGGCCGCTTTCGAGTCCGTCCTCGGCTTCGTGCCCCGCATCGTGCTCGCCAGCATCCTGGGTTTCCTCGTCGGTCAACTGCTCAACGCATACGTCCTGGTGTGGATCAAGAAGCGAACACAGGAAAAGCGCCTGTGGGCCCGACTGCTCGGCTCGACGGTCGTCGGCGAATTCGCCGACACCGTGGTCTTCTGCACTATCGCGTTCTACGGCGTGATCACCGGCGGCGACTTCCTCACCTACGTGCTCGTCGGATTCACCTACAAGACTGCAGTGGAAGTGATCTTGCTTCCCGTCACCTACCGAGTGATCGCCTTCGTCAAGAAGCGCGAGCCCACCTACGAGTTGGCGCTGACGGCCTAGGCCTCACTGCGGATAGCGCTCGAGGAATTCCTCCTTGAACTCCCGGTAGTCCCCTGTCTCGATCGATGCGCGGATGCGATCGACCAGCGCGACGATGAAGTGCTCGTTATGGATCGTGGCGAGTGTCGCGGCGATGGACTCCTTGGCCTTGAACGCGTGGTGAAGGTACGCGCGGGTGTAGTTGCGGCAGGTGTAACACGGGCAATCCCGATCGACTGGTTCGAAGGATCGCCGGTTGGCTGATGTGTTGACATTGAATCGACCATCGAATGTGTAGAGCGCCGCGTTGCGCGCTACTCGCGCCGGCGAGACGCAATCGAAAGTGTCGGCACCGGCCTCGATGGCCGCGAAGAAATCACGAGGCTCTCCAATACCCAGTAGATGTCGGGGTTTGCCCTCGGGCAGTTCCTCCGATACCCACCGAACGATGGCGGACATGTTGTGCTTCTCGATCGCCCCACCGATTCCGAAGCCATCGAAGTCCAAGGCACCGATGTCACGCGCGGCTTGCCGGCGCAGATCCTCATGCTGCGCACCTTGGATCACCCCGAACAGCGCTTGATACGACCGATCAGGATGCGCAGCTGTCAAAGCGCGGTGTTCAACGATGCATCGATGCGCCCACGACAGCGTGCGGTCCATCGCCAACTGCTGATAGTCCCGAGAGTTCATCAACGTGGTGCACTCGTCGAAAGCGAAGATGATGTCGGCACCGAGCGAATGCTGGACACGCATGGACACCTCGGCGGTGAATCGGTGACGGGAACCATCGAGGTGCGAGGTGAAGGTAACGCCGTCGTCATCTACCAGCGCCAGTCGATCCTTACCCTCGGCCACCACGTCATCCACGTTGCGGCCGTCCACATCCATGGCGAGGACTTTCTTGAATCCCGCACCGAGGGACAGGACTTGGAATCCACCGCTATCGGTGAAGGTTGGCCCGGGCCAGTTCATGAACGCCCCAAGCCCCCCGGCAGCCTGCACGATGTCGGCACCGGGCTGCAGGTAGAGGTGGTAGGCGTTGGCCAAGAGAGCCTGAGCGCCGAGTTCGCGCATCGTCTCGGGTAGCACCGTCTTCACAGTGGCTTTGGTTCCCACCGGAATGAAGGCCGGAGTACGGATCTCACCATGCGGGGTGGTGATGACGGCCGCACGGCCGATGCCATCGGATTCGGTCATTCGCGCGGTGATCTCGAAGCCGAATCGGTTCACGTGCGGAGGCTATCGGGGGCTTGGACAGAGTCGAATTCGTCTTCTTCATCGAATTTTGCACGAACGGAAGTGAAACGTGTGACTAGCGGTGAACAATGTCATCACAGGTGCCACATTGACAAAAAAATTTTGCGAAAACACCTTGTGTCCGCTTGCAAAAGGCTGTTGTATTCAACCAACGCACCGCAAGGTGCGGGTCGGTTCGAAAACCGACGGCCTACCGGGCTAGACCCGGGAGTCCCCGAGTGCTGGCGGGGGTGGCCGAACGGAGCGGATCGAGAAGAACCACGAGGAACCGGCCGGGTGGAAACGCCCGGCGAGCGCCGCGGACTGCACATAACGCGGATGGCCCCGGGAAACCGGGCGGGACCCACGGGTACTTCATGGCAAGGCCCCTCGAACTCATACTTCGAGGGGCCTTGCTCTTTATGTATGAGAACTGTCTAGACGCCCATCGGGCTCCGCCGCGGTTGCCACGCCGGAGGCAAACCAGCGAGCAAGCCGCTCCATACCTTCATCCAGGCTCACCTGCGGGTGCCACTCGAGGGCCTCACGGACCCCACGCTGGTCGAACCAATGCGCCGTGGCCAGCTGCTCCACGAGAAAGCGGGTAACCGGCGGTTCGATACCCCGGCGCGCCAGCAAGGGTGCGAGTGCCGTCTCGACCACGCCGCCGACGACATAGGCCGGCGCGAAGGGGATCGAGCGCTGACCCACGTCGAGCCCGGCCGCACTCACGATCGCACTGATGATGTCTCGTACCGGCCGCGGTTCGCCATTGCTCACGACGAACGCTCGTCCCTGGACGGATTGGTCATCTATCTTGACTATCCGATCGAGTGCCGCACCGATTGCGCTCGCCGCGTTGTCGATATAGGTCGTGTCGATCAAGGCGGTGCCGCCGTCGACCAGGAACAGTCGACCCGAGCTGGCTCGTTGCACGATCCGTCCGATCAATTGGGTATCTCCCGGACCCCAGACCAGATGCGGCCGAATAGCGACAACGGGTACCGCCGACTGGTCCAAGACGATCCGTTCAGCCATCGCCTTGGACCGCGCATAGTGACCGCGTGCAGTGCTCGGATCAGCGGGATCGGCGCCGGCACCCACGAGCGGCTTGCCAGCATGCGCAACCGAGGGCGAGGACACCTGGACGAATCCGGAAACCGACGCACGCTCGGCAGCATCGAGTACAACCTGCGTGCCCTCGACATTGACGGACTCGAACTCTCGCCAACTTCCCTCGATGCCTACGCGGGCTGCAAGATGGATAACAGCGTCGCAGTCGGCGAGCGCCGCATCAACCATCCCCCGATCGGTCACAGTCCCGAGGACCTCTCGAACTCGCTCGCCGTCGGCCTTCCCCGAAGGATTTCGCTGAAGGCAGGTCACCTGCCAGCCGCGGGCGAGGACATCATCGATAACGGCGTTGCCGAGCAGCCCCCGGCCACCGGTCACCAGCACTCGGCGAGTCACTTGCGCCCCGCGAGGACTCGCGTCGCCTCCGCGGCGAGTTTCGAGCGATCGACCTTCGCTCCGTGTCGAATGTCCACCGGCATGCGGTCTCGCCACAGGACCGCGGCTACCTCGGGCACACTCTCCCGCACCCGTTGCGCCAACTCCTGCGAAGCCAACTTAATTCGCGCGCGATGACCTTTCGCGGTTTCGGGGGCAAGCACTATCGCGACTACCTGAGTTCCTATCGGTCCGATGCCGACGGCAGCGGCCTGCAACCGCTGCCCAGCAAGTCCAGCCTCGACGGCCTGTTCAAGGGACACCGGGCCCAGCGGCCCATCAGCTGTGCTGATGACGTGCACCAAGCGGCCCTCGATCCGCAATCGACCCTGATCATCGAGGCGACCGATATCACCGGTGCGATGCCAGCCGGGGTTGCGCGAGGCGATTCGCTCCGCGAAGGCGCGTCCGTCGTATCGGGATTTCGCGTGACGGGCGCGCAGTGTTACTTCCCCAAGTACACCTGCATCCGATCCCAGTTCAGCAGAAGGAACACCGAGCGGATCCAACGGCGCGATCGCTACGTCGACCCCCGGGAGCGGAAGGCCTACTAGCACCCCGCCAGTTTCTTCGGCTTCGGCGATCTGCCCCGCGGTTACATCAGTGGCTGGCAGCACTTCGGTCATGCCGTACGGCGTTCGAACGTCGGCGTTCGGCCAACACCGAGCTACCTCGCGAACCAACGCAGGCGATACCGGCGCACCGGCGAGCAGCAGCAGCCGCAACGATCCCCCAGCGCGCTGCAACCGCTCTCGTTCCATCCCATTGTCAGGGGCGCTTGCCAGCACCGAGCGGATCGCAGCCGGCGAAGCCCACATCACCGTGCCGCCGGCTTGCTCGAGCGCATCCGACAGTGCCGAGGCTGTCAGGGATCCCGGTCGCGAGGCATCCATCCGCGGGATCACCGATGAGATGCCGACCAGCGGACCCATCACCGCCCATGGAGCGAAGGCTGCGACCAAGACGTCATCGGAACCTAAGTCGTAAGCACTTCGCAACACCTGTGCTGTTGCTGCCAGTTTGTCCCAGGAGTATGCGACTGGTTTAGCAACACCCGTGGCGCCGGACGTGAAGACGATGACCGCATCGTCGTCACCATCACGGAGCACCGCTTCCTCGTCACTGCCGTCGACCAGCAATGGCGCGATGCGATCACGCCAGATCACGCGGCCCGGAACACGCAAAGCGGCGACGATCGGGGCCGCGCGCCGAATGGCGATGACGTGGTCCACACGGGCCCCGCGCAGAGCTCGAATCATGGCTGCAGGCTTGTGCGCGGCGTCGATCACGACAACCGTTGCGCCCAAACGCCACAGCGCATAGACAACCGCGAGGAGATCGGGACCCGGAGGAACGAGGACGGCAACGCGATCCCCGGGTCCGACGCCATCGCGCCGCAAACCTGCCGCGAGCCCACGCACCCGGCTACCCAGCATCGACCACGAAACCGATCGCCACTCGCCGCCCTCGGGCGCGACGATCGCAGTCCCGGGGCCGGCGGCCAAACCCTGCAAGACCGAATCCGGGGACTCACCTTCGCCCGCAGGGCTCGAACCGTGCGCCAATTCGAGCACCGGCGAATCATCCTTCAGCCCGACGATCCACGCCCAGATGTCGGCGATCGCATCCGGACGATCCTCGAGCACCAAGTGACCGGCATCGGCGAATTGCTGCACCTGGGCGTGCGGCATTCGGTGGCGCAGGTCATCCAAATAGCGCGGAGAGAAGACCGGATCGCGCATTCCCCACACCAGCAGTGTGGGCACGTCAGCCAAGTGGTCGAGCCCACGGGCCACTTCGCGCAGGGTCGACATTGAGGGGTGGTCCTCTTCCAGCGGAAGATCGGCCACGAAATCGGATATCGCCCGTCGAGAATCGGCATCTGGGTAGGGAGCACGGAAGGCGCGGGCGGTGGATCGATCGGCTCGAGAGATAGCCGTGGTGCCACGCAGGAAAACAGTGCTCCTCGCGCACACCAGGTCCCGCACTCCGCGGGTACGGGCCGCCGCGATGAGACTCGGGGTGCCCCGGTGCTCGGGCTGGTGCACCGCGGTGTTGGTCAGGACAATGCCGGCGAGGCGCTCGGAGTTGGTTCGATCCGCGCTGGCCCACCCCAACGCAACCGGACCACCCCAGTCATGGGCCATGAGCACGATGCGACCTGCGATCTGTAAAGCATCGATAATCGATCCGAGATCCTCGATGCGTTGAGCAAGTCGACGCATTCGCCCAGTGCGCGTGGAAAAGCCCATGCCGATCTGGTCGATCGCCACCACCCGAACATCGGCGGGGGCTTGCTCGATCACCTCGCGCCATAGATAGGACCACGTTGGGTTGCCGTGCACGCAGATCACCGTGGTCTCGGCGTGGACGGGTCCGTGGTCAAGGACGTGGACGCCAAGCGTTTCGTCGTCGTGATCGAGGAGGAGGATGCGCGACCACTCCGGTCGCAGGCCAGGCAGTGGCGGTGGCGTTCGTGCCGGTGCGCCGATCACCACTCGATTTCGATGACGCCGGAGTTCAACCCCGAACCGATGCCCATGCAGGCAATCCGATTACCCGGAACCAGATCCTCCGAGGACAACGCCAGGGTGAAGGGGATCGACGCAGGTCCGATATTCCCCCGCGAAGGGAAGGTCTGCGGGACCCGCTTCGGATCGATGTGTAGCGCCTTCGCGATTGCTTCCGTGTGGACCTTGGACACCTGGTGGATGACGTATAAGTCGAGATCGGACCAGTCGAAGTGCTCCCCGGCATCGGACCAGGTGGCGATCGCCAGTTCCACGGCGCCTTCCAGGAGAGCTCGACTGTCGGTGCGCATTCCCTCGAGATCCCCAACGCAGAGTTGGTTGTGCTCGGTGGCAGCCCGGGAAACTCCCCCGCGGAAGCGATGGCCTTCCGGATGCGCGGAAGCCTTGCCGAGGACCATTGCCGCGCCACCCGACCCGAGGGTGAAGGTGGCGAAGTTCTCCGTAATGTCCTCGCGAGTTGGGTTCGTGGCATTCAGACGCTCGATAGTTCGCTCTTGGGGGTAGCGGCTGCCCTCGCCATCGACGATGAGCGCGTATTCGATTTGCCCGGCATCGATCATGGTCGCCGCCAACTGCATACCGCTCATGAAGCCAAGACAGGCGTTGCTCAAATCGAAGTTCACGCACGCGGTCGAGAGTTCAAGTTGACGGTGGACGTCGACCGATGCCGAGGGCTCTAGACGTTCACGGCATACCGACGTGTCGATAAGCAACCCAACATGCGCTGGATCCACACCGGCTTCGGCAAGAGCCTTCGCGCCCGCCATGGCAGCTGCGTCTGCGAAGGTGACGTCCTCGGGCCACCAGCGACGCTCGGTGATGCCCGCAAGTTGCTCGAGCATGCCCGGTCGCATTCCGGACTTCTGGTACGCCGGCGCGAGCCATTCGTCGATCTGATCCGAAGTGATGATCCGTGGAGCATCCACTGCGGCAACCGAGAGGACCGCCGTATTCGTGTAGGAGAACACGGCGCTGCCTGCTATTGAACCCACGGGCACGGGCTCACATCCCTTCGGTGTAGACGCTCTAGCCTGCCATGGATCCCTGTCAGGGACACTTCCTGGCCTGCTCGGCATGACGTACCGTCCCTACGTGAGCCATTCCCTGGGCCGACTCGGCCGCACCAGCCCCCGCTTGGCGCTCCCCGCGCTGCTCGCGACCCTCGTACTGCCAGCAAGCCTGCTCGTTGCGCCGATCGGCACCGCGGCCGCCGCTGAAACAGACCCGGCTCTCGCGTCGTTCTACGCCCAGGACGCAACCTGGGGACCTTGCGCCGATCGCAGCCCGCGGGTGCAGTGCGCGTCCGTCAAGGTACCGATGGACTACCGCAATCCCGGCGGCCGCGCCCTGGAATTGGCTCTACTGCGCGTGCCTTCCACCGGCAAGGCCAGGGGCAGCTTGATCGTCAACCCAGGTGGTCCGGGAGCCGGAGGGATGGACTTCGCCGAGTACCTCGCCACCGTGTTCGACGCCAACGTTCGCGGCGCGTTCGACATCGTCGGCTTCGACCCGCGCGGCGTCGGCGAATCCGCACCCGTCACCTGCTTGACAGGCAAGCAGACCACGCGTTGGTATCGCACCGATCCCACGCCGGACACCGCAAAGGAACGGCGAACGTTGTGGCAGCGTGCATCGGAGATCTCCGATGGCTGCCTGACCAGCGATCCGCAACTCGCGCGCTTCGTCGGAACCGACAACACCGTGCGCGATATAGACGTCATCCGAAGCGCAGTTGGCGACGAGAAACTGAACTGGTTCGGGTTCTCGTACGGCACGTCTCTTGGCGCCGTCTACGCCCAGGAATTCCCCGGTCGCGTAGGTCGCATGATCCTGGACGGTGGAGTGGATCCGAAACTGGATGCGATGGAAGTTTCCAAGGATCAATCCGATGGGTTCCAACTGGCGATCGAGCGCTTCGCCTCCGACTGCGCACGCAAGACCGGATGTGTTGCCGACACCCGAAATGGGGTCATCACCGCCATCAATGCATTGCTCCGGCGACTCGACCGTAACCCGATGCCCACAGACGGCTCCCGGCGTCTGGTGCAGGCCGAGGCCCTGACCGCGCTGTTCTTCAGTATGTACTCGACCGACCTGTGGCCCACCTTGCGAACAGGCTTGCGGGACGCAGCCAAGGGTGATGGGACAACGTTGCAGGTGCTCGCGCAGTTAGCGAACGATCAAACCGGGCCGGATAGCTACGGGACGAACATCGCGTCGGCGTTCTACGCGATCGGGTGTTGGGACTTCCCCGCGCCACCGGGAATCCCGGGACTGCGCGCGGCTGCCCGCGAGTGGTCACGAAATGTGAGCGTTCCGCAGATGGCGCAGGCGATGTCGTGGGGCAACGCTCCGTGCAGTTCGTGGTTCGCGCACTCGCCCACGCCACCCCAGCCAGTGACCTCGACAACCGATGCACCCATCTTGATCATCGGAACCGCCTACGATCCGGCCACGCCGCTTCGCTGGTCGCGCGCGCTGGCTGACCAGCTGCCAACAAGCAGGCTGCTCGTCCATCGAGGTGATGGCCATACGGCTTACGGCAACACCAGCATGTGCATCGACGATCTCACCGATCGGTATCTGCTCAGCGGTGCGCTTCCTGCCGCGGGGACGACCTGCACGAGCTAATCCTCTGCCGCCCCGGTCTCCCGGTGCTCGAGGTCCACTAGCGCCCGGGGGAATCCTCGCCGCCGGACTTGTCGCCCTTTTCGGACTCTTCACCAAGGCCGGCGAGGAACTCCTCCACCTGGGCGGCGATCTCATCGCCACTTGGCACCTCGCCTTGCGGTGCGCTGCTGGGCTTGGTGAGTGCGCTGCGCGCCTCGACCATTTGGTCGTATTGGGCCTCGAGGGCGGTGACCACCGCGGCGAACTCCTCGTTGCCCGACAGTTGTTCGGACACTTCACCGTCGGCTTGCTGCGCTGGATCCTCCAGGGCGATGCTGGATAGCGCCAGGCCGGTGACGTCGGACAAGCCCTCAAGCAACACCATCGCGCAGCGCGGGTACTCGAACTGCACCAGGTAGTGCGGGACCTGTGCGGTGACCCCCACCGAGGACAAGCCGCGCTGGGCGAGGTGGAACTCGACAAGCGCGCCCATGTGCCCGGGAACCTCGATATCGCCGAGCACGGCGCTTCGTCCGGCGATCAGTTCGGGATCATTGCCGTGCACGGTGACCCCGATCGGGCGGGTATGCGGAGCGGGCCAGGGGATGGCCGACAGTCCCACGGCATGGGTCACCTCGAACTCATCGACCAGGAGGTCTAGGGCCGCGAGGAAGCGATTCCACTGGTAGTCAGGCTCGGGGCCATCGAGGAGGAGGAAGGGACGACCGGCCTCGTCTTCGACCCGGGTGACGGTGATCGCCGGTTGGTCGATAGCCGAGAAGTGGTCGCTGGAGAAGGTCATCCGGGGTCGACGAGCGCGGTAGTCGAGGAGTTCATCGGCATCGAAGTTCGCCACCACTCGCGTGGGCCGAGTGGACTTGATCTGCGATGCGGCCAAGCGCACCCCAGCCCCGGCGTCCACGAATCCACCGAACGCGTGCACCAACGTCGGTACCGGCTCGACGTCTCCGTGCACGGTGAGCAACTTCTTCGCTGAACGCATGGAATCCTCCCCCACCCAGGGTACGGGCGTCTTGACCCTCAAGCGAGGGGGAGCGCAGGGGTGTGGATCGCCGAGAGTGAACACGACCCCCTCCGGCTCGGCACTCAGACGGTCTCGCTACGCCTCGTGTGCCGCGAACCGATCTCGCCTTGTGTCACTCGCCCCAGGGAGCGAGACCGAGCCCGAACACCCCACGAGATTCGAGGGTCCACGCCGCCGCCGCGACACTACGGTGCTCTGCGGCCGTCCCAGGGACGTGAAACTGACGCTTCCTCTTCGGTAGCGGAGACCAGCCACACTCCGTCCTTGT
>CBFIHB010000048.1:0-11446 GCA_965662415.1 Actinomycetes bacterium
GTTCCGAGTCCGGCAACGAAGTGCGTGATCGTAGGCAGATCGGAGAGCAGTTCAGGTCCAGTGGTCTCGTAGTGCGCGAGTGCGTTGGCCTCGTTTCCGTACTGGTAGAGCATGACCCATTCGGGATTCTGCTCAGCGATCCCCTTAGCCACGCGCACAGCCTCGTTGGAGCCTCCGGCCGCAGGTGAGTAGATGATCTCCGCTCCCCACATGCGCAACAGTTGCGCGCGCTCATCTGAGGTGTTCTCCGGCATCACGCACACGAGTCGGTAGCCACGTTGCTTGGCAACCATCGCCAGGGAGATACCCGTGTTCCCACTCGTGGGTTCGAGCAGCGTGACGCCCGGATGGAGCAAACCGTCTTTCTCGGCCTGGGTGATCATCGCCAGCGCAGCGCGGTCCTTCACCGAACCAGTCGGGTTGCGGTCCTCCAACTTGGCCCACAAGCGAACGTCGGGACTCGGCGACAGCGTCGGCAGCCCGACAAGCGGAGTGTGGCCGACCGAATCGAGAAGGGAATCGAAACGCACATTAACCGCCGGCGACAGCGGGCAGGATCGTGACCGAATCTCCATCGGCCACCTCGGTGCCCAGCCCATCGAGGAAACGGACGTCTTCGTCGTTCAGATAAACGTTGACGAAGCGACGTAGTCCGGACTCGTCGAGCAGCCGTTCGCCGATACCCGGGTAGCTCGAATCGAGATTCGCGACCAACTCCCGCAGGGACGAGCCCTCCGCGGTGACGATCTTCTCCCCGCCGGTGTACGTGCGCAGGATCGTGGGAATGCGAACTTCCACGGACATGTCGGACCTTTCTCGTTGTTGACTCCCAGGGTAAGGCGACGCGTGGGGTTACACCATCGCGGGAGGCTTTGCTGCAAGTGCTTCGCAAGAGATCGATGCGTGCTACCCGACTACGACGACATCCTCGGTTACCTGCCCGTCCACGATGTGGAACGAGCGGAGTTCGTAGGGGCCCTCATCATTCCCGCATTCGCTGGTGGAGACCAGGACGTAGTGCGCGTCGGGCTCGGATGCATAGGCGACATCGGTGCGCGACGGATAAGCCTCGGTGGCCGTGTGGGAGTGGTAGATCACCGCCGGAACTTCATCGCGATCGTCCATCTCCCGATACAACTGCAGCAGATCGGCCGAATCGAACTCGTAGAAGGTGGGTGAACGAGCGGCATTCACCATCGGAATGAACCGGCTGGGGCTCGAGTAGTCCGCACCGGCGATTACGCCGCACGCTTCGTCGGGGTGGTCTCGGCGTGCGTGCTCGAGCATCTGCTCGACGAGTTCCGGGCTCAACCGCACAGTCCTGGGCATCGCACCACCCTAGCCAGAGCAAAACGGACAAAAAGTACTTCCGTTATACGAGCGTTATCTGATTCATGGCTTGTTCAACTTGCATGTGGTTGTGACACCCACCACGCTAGGGGCGCTACGCGATCACCGGGAGACCGCGCAGCCACCCAAAAGCTGACGTTGCCACCAAGGGCGGCGTCCTTGAAGCATGGAGGCTGGAGTGGGAGTTCTCGAACTCACCTACACGCAATTTCAGACTGTTTACAACATCCTGTCGTTCGCGCTGGCATCGATGCTCGCGACGACGATCTTCCTCCTCGCGGTTCAGGGCCGGGTCCTCCCGCGTTACCGCCAGGCGATCGTCGTCTCGTCCATCGTCACCCTGATCGCGGCCTACCACTACGGGCGGATCTTCGAGTCCTTCAAGGGCTCGTACGTCGCAGTAGACGAGGGCGATCCCGCCGCGGCGATGAACGCGATGTCCTATGTCCTCGTCAATGGCGAGGGCTTCAACGAGGGCTATCGCTACGTCGACTGGCTGCTCACCGTGCCGCTGCTGCTGTTCGAGGCGATCGCCGTCCTGGCGCTGCCCGCCGCAGTACGTCGCTCGCTGATGCTGAAGCTAATCCCGGCTTCGATCCTGATGATCGTCCTGGGCTACCCGGGCGAGATCGCGGTCGACACTGCACCCAAGGCCATCTGGGGCGCGCTGTCCACGATTCCGTTCCTGTACATCCTGTACGTGCTGTTCGTGGAACTCACGAAGGCAACCAAGACCCAGCCGGGTCAGGTCGCCAAGGACGTCAACGGCCTGCGCTGGCTGTTGCTGGCCACGTGGGGCGTCTACCCCATCTCGTACATGTTCCCGATGTTCGGGCTCGACGGTGCCGACGCCTTCGTCTGGCGTCAGGTTGGCTACTCGCTGGCCGACGTCCTCGCGAAGTGTCTCTTCGGTCTGTTGATCTACAAGATCGCACGCGAGAAGAGCGCGGTCGACTCCGCGGAGTTCGCCGAGAACGAGATGAAGGAAGCGCCCTCAAGCGTCTAAGCATCTCGTTTGCACGACCCCGTAACCAGACGGCGGATCGGATGTTCCCGGCATCCGATCCGCCGTCTTCTTTCGCACGGAGGCACGGATACGCGGCTACTCAATCGTCGATGAGCGGTGCGTCATCCTCGGAGAATCCGTAGAGGCTCGGATCAAGGCAACGCACAAGCGATTCTTGCAAGAACGTGAGCCAGTCGTACACATGGAACAGGCCCGCCCGGGGATCATCTTCGGAAAGTCCGGCGAGTTCTTCGTGATTGTCTTCGCTGATCTGGATACGGGTGCCGATGGCCAGCCGGGCATCGTTCAACGTGCCGAGCCAACTTTCCGGTGAAGCGACGGTGATCTTCTCCCCCGAACGTTCGATCTCCTCGAGAACCGTCGTGGCGTGTTGAACCTTGGTCTGGCGAAGGTCCCGTTCAGTGAAACGACGAAAGTCAGCTGACTCAGCCTCATCGGCGTAGGCGTTGGGCAACAATCGAGCCACAGCCGGATCATCGGATGGCCCGACATCCCCCTCGGTCCAACCAAGCGCTGCAGCAAGCGGATCGGCGTCTTCAGGCATTTCCTCGGGTCTTACGAGATCGATCACCTGCCGCGCGACTGACCCCAGTAGCCCGCGCTCCACCTTGTCCGCTCGCAACACGATGCGTCCGGTGGCAGTGCGCTGAAAGCCGTAGGTGGATTCGCTCATGGACTCAATCGTCTCGCTGCAAGGTGGCCCAAAGGCCGTAGGAATGCATGGCGTTCACATCTCGTTCCATTTCCTCACGGGTTCCACTCGACACAACAGCACGACCCTCGTAATGCACATCGCGCATCAGCTTCTCGGCCTTGTCCCGCGGATATTTGAAGTAATTCATAAATACATACGTCACGTAGGACATCAGATTCACCGGATCGTTCCACACGATGGTGATCCAAGGACGCTGAACCTCGACACCCTCTTCGACCGCTTCGTCGACCTCCGGGGTGATCTCCGGGGTGACGGCTACTCGACTCACTGCTCCAGTCTCGCAGCACACGCAGACCGATTTCGACGTACCCTGTCCCGGTGACGAAAGAGCATTGCGCGGGCTCACTCGGAGCCGAGCGCTACTCCATACCTACCCCGGTCCCTGATCTGCCGCACCCGTCGCTGCTGGACCGGATCCGTGAATCGGTGATCGGTGACGACCAGGTGATGTGGGGACCCTTCGGCCCCAGGCGCGTCACCTACGCCGACTACACCGCATCAGGTCGAGCACTCTCTTTCATCGAAGATTTCATTCGCGACGAAGTGCTCCCCCGATATGCAAATACCCACACCGAATCCAGCGGAACAGGCCTGCAAACCACTCGGCTGCGTGAGGACGCCCGCGCGCGAATCAAGTCTGCGGTCAACGCCGACGACAACACCTGCCTGATCTTCTGCGGATCCGGATCCACCGGCGCTGTCAACAAACTGATCGGCATATTGAATCTGAGACTTCCCGCAGACCTCGATGCGAGGTATGCATTGAGTTCGCTCATTCCGCGCAACGAACGTCCGGTGGTCTTCATCGGACCTTACGAGCACCACAGCAACGAACTGCCTTGGCGGGAATCAATCGCTGACGTCATCTCGATTCCCGAGGACGCAGAGGGACATCTGGACGTGACGGTGCTACGCGCTCGACTCGAGGAGTTCGCCGAGCGTCCCCTGCGCATCGGCTCGTTCAGCGCGGCAAGCAACGTCACCGGCATCATGACCGACACCCATGCGATCAGCACCTTGCTGCACGAACACGGCGCACTCGCCTTCTGGGACTACGCCGCGTCAGGTCCCTACGTGGATATCGACATGCAGCCCCGGTGCAGCGAACATCCCTTGTCCTACAAGGACGCGGTATTCCTGTCCCCGCACAAATTCATCGGCGGTCCCGGTACCCCAGGTATTTTGCTGGTGCGCCGTGAACACATGCGCAACTCGGTACCGGACACGGTAGGTGGCGGCACTGTGGCGTATGTCAATCCTGATGAGCACGTCTACCTAGCCGATCCGGAGCACCGGGAGGAAGGCGGTACCCCAGCGATCGTCGAGTCCATCCGCGCCGGACTGGTCTTCGATTTGAAGGACGAAGTTGGGGTGAAGACCATCGGCGCTCGTGAATCGGACTTCGTGCGTCGGGCGATCGCAAGTTGGCAAGCTAATCCAGCAATCGAAGTGCTCGGAAATACTCGGGCCGAACGACTCTCCATAGTGAGCTTCGTGGTGCGACGTTCGAATGGGCGCTATCTGCACCACAACTTCGTCGTGGCCGTGTTGAACGATCTGTTTGGCATCCAATCGCGTGGTGGTTGCTCGTGTGCTGGACCCTATGGCCATCGGCTGCTTGGTATCGATGTCGAGCGTTCACACGAGTTCGAGCGCGAGATCAGCCACGGATGCGAAGGCATCAAACCCGGGTGGACGCGCGTCAATTTCAACTACTTCATCTCCGAACCTGTCTTCGACTATCTCGTGCGGGCAGTCCACTTGACTGGAGAGCTCGGGCATCGGCTCCTGCCCCAGTACCGCTTCAATTCGACTTCGGGTCTTTGGCAGCACGTCGATGGGCCGGTCGAACCTCCGCTGCGTCTTACGCAACTGGCGTACGACTCCGATGGCCGGCTCACGTATCCGATTCACCACGATCGAGCACCCGAGGCCGCCCTCGTGGAGTACCTCGATCACGCTTGCGCGCTGCTTGACGGCCTCGATGAGCCGGAATTGATGGAGACAGTCCCCGGCGGATCCGCTGACTTCGAGCAGTTGCGCTGGTTCGACGTGGCCCGAACTAGCGAACGCGGATCGTGAATTCCTGCGAGACACCCGCTGCGATTCCCCCTGCCCGACGCGACACAACTCGGTAGGTCCATTGCTTCTTGGCCTTCTGCGCTCGCGCCTTGATCGTCACCCGGCCTTTGGCGTTGGTACGGGCCACCTTGACTTTGCGCCAGGTGCCCTTCTTGAGGACCTGAAGGACGACCTTCTGTCCAGCCTGGGCCGGTCGAACGATTGCCCGCACGCGAATCCGATCACGCGATCCGACCTTCTTGGTCTTGACCCGGGCGGTGACCGTGGCGCCAACGAGGACCTCGAACGCACCACTTTGCGATGCGGCGATGCCGCCCACGGCCGGTGTGGTCAAGCGGATTCGCCCGGAGCCGGGAAGGACTACCGCGAAGGCCACCGATCCATCTGCGGCCGTATTAGCCACCTGCAAGGCCTGCCAGTCCTCGGTACCGGTCGCGGCGAACTCCAAGGTGACCGGGAGGTCAGGGACGCCGACCCCATTGAAGGTGACGCCGCCCGCTACCGAGGTGGGTGAACCCGCTACAACCAACGGGGTCGCATCGATCGCGACCGCGGCTTCGGCCGGGGCCAACGATTGGGCATAGCTGCGCAATGCGGCCCACTGGGTCGGGTTCTCACCGCCCACGGTCCACAGTGCGGCTCCGTTGAGGCCGTACTGGCCCACTAGTTGAGTGCGGGCCAGAACTCCATCGGGGCCGACGAAGTTGACTTGGCGTTGGGCAAGGCAGGTCTGCCTACTACCGGACGAATCGGTCCAGTCCACTTCCTTGGTGTAGCGAAAGGAACTCTCTTGCCGGACCGGATCCCACCGGACATCGGCATCGGTCAGCCCGTAGGTGGTCAGTAGTCCGGGAATGTCAGCCGCCGTCACTGCCGCCATCGAAGTGGCCGATCGGTAGGCACGACGCTCTGCCGAAGACCCGTTCCTGCTCGGGCACACGCCGGAAAGCCGAAAGTCCCCACCCTTCTTGCGGGTTCGGGCGCGCCCATACGTAGGCACGCCGATTTGCAGTTTGCCCGGATCCATCACCGTGATCGCGTACTCGACATTTGCACGAACCCAGTCGATTGGGGCGATCGGTCCGACGGATTGGACCGTGTAGTCGTACGCCATGATCCGAATCCGATCGGCATGCGGTGCGATGCCCTCAAGGTTGTAGACCCAGTAGCCGTTGCGTCCGCCGCAGATGTTCTGCACACTGCAAGGACCTGGGATCGTCACCGATAGCAACTTGCCTTGTGCTCGCAGCGCAGCACCGAGCTCGGCCACGAACGTGGTCCAGTTCGGAAGCGTCGCTTCCCAACTCGAACGTCCATCGCTAAACGCGAAGTTCTCGTAGTCGAGGTCTAGGCCGTCGTAGCCGTTGTTGATGACTAGCGCTACGAGATCGGCGATGTGCTGGCTGCGTAACGCCGGATCGGCCAAAGTCGCAGCCATGCGGCCTTTGCCGGAGGCATCGGCGATCGCCGGCAGCACGACCAAGCCGGCTTCGCGTAGTCGTTGCATGGCCCAGGCGACATTGGCCTCTCCGTTGGTGAAATTACGATTCAACTCCACCTGGATGCCACCCCCCTTGCGGGCTGTGGCCGAGTACCAGAACGGTGAGACATCTTCGAACAGATCCGCGTTCGCCACCGCACTGTCCACTCCGGTTGGGCGGCCAGGAGAAGTCATCCAATAGGGCATCCAGCCACTGATGATGCGATCCGGAGCGTTTGCCAGCGCGGGCGGCGCCGCAGGAACCCCAGCGATCAGCAGAGAGGCGACCAGCGCCACCACGGCAGAGACGGACACGAACCTGGGGAAGCGCATCCCAGCATTGTGCGTCACCAAGGAGGTGCCGCCACGAAGCGGGGAGGGCGTGTCCTAGCGCAGCACTCGGGCGATCTCCCCTGCCGCCCGGGTTACCCGTGGCCCTACATCGCTCTCATCGATTTCCCGGAAAGAGACGACCCCGACACTGGCTTCGAGTCCGGGCACCCCGAGAACCGGGACGGCCAAGCCGTGGACTCCGGGGGCGCCGTCTTCACTGGCCACTACCCAAGGCGGCTCCAACGCACGTGGACCCGCTGTGCGGGCCGCGAGGATGGCTCGGCCCGCCGCGGCCGCTTCGAGAGGGCTGCGACTACCGACGCGGTAGGTAACGTGCATATCCGAGCGGGTCGGCTCGGCTACCAAGGCGGCAACGGCTTCCGGACCATCGACCAGGGACAGGTAGGCCGTACAGCCCACGGCATCGGATAAGAGCCGAAGAGCTGGAAAGGCGGCGTCTCGCACCACCGGCTGCAGTTGACGTCCCATGGCCAGCACGCCGAGCCCGAGGCGGCAGCGACCATCACCGCCACGGCGGATCATCGCGTGCTGCTCGAGGGTCACCACCAGTCGGTAGACGACCGTGCGGCCGATTCCCAGTCGGCTCGCAAGTTCGGTAATCGTCAGTCCTTCACCGGACTCCGCGACAGCCTCGAGGACACACAATCCTCGATCGAGGGTCTGAGAAGTCTCCGCAGCCATAAGGGCAGCCAATCATGGACGCGCGCGAAGGGCGAGGGGCGGATGCAATCCACCCCTCGCCCTCGACGCTGAACCCCGGTCTATGACCGGTCGCTTACGCCCTATCCGAGTGCTTTTGCCGCCGACTTCACGCTGAAGGAGGCGATGATCTCGTAGATGCCGATCACGATCAGCCAGATACCGACCACCCACGTGAGGGTAAGCAGCGAGATACCCGGCCACACCAATACGACGACGCCACCGATGAGCATGACGATGCCGAAGAAGATGTTCCAGCCGCGGCCTTCTTTGTTTTCGAAGCCAAGGAAGAGGGTGGCGAATCCACGGAACAAGAACCCGATGCCGATGAACAGGCTCAGGATGTACAACTCCTGGAATTCGCCGCGGATGGCGAAAATGCCCAAGACCAAGGACAAGATGCCCGTGATGATGAATAGCGCGCGCATTCCTCCGGTTAGTCCGGCCGCGAAGCCGCGGACGATGCTGAATATCCCCGAGACGATGAGCCACACCGCGAAGACGATCGCCACGACGAGTACCGTCTTGCCAGGCCATACGAGGGCCGCTATTCCTACGATCAAGCTGAGGACCCCGGCGAAGAGCAGCACCCACCAATTGCGGCCAATGGCCGCCATCAGATTGTCGGGTGACTCCTCGACTACGACGGTTTCACTGTTGGACATATGCATCCTCCTGATGCCAGCCGCCGGGGTGTCTCCCCGCGTGACGCACCGATGCTAGGGGCACTTGAGCGAATCACCGGGGACCTTGACCCGATCAGTGTCGACATTCCGTGCTAGCTCGGCAGTAATCGGAGCCTTAATCCTCCTCGATCCACAGCACCGGGTCGAGCCACGTCGTCGTCAATTCCTGCAATTGTCCGGTTTCCGACATTTCTCCCAGCGCCCGCTCCACGCACGCAACCAACGGGTTGCCAGCGACCATCGCCAGCGAGTACTCAGCGTCAGGAGGCGAGACACCAGGGACGACTGACACTTCCTCCTCGGCGATGGTGGTCAGCCACTCTTGAGTCGGTTCATCGATGATGCGAACGTCGGTGCCGTCCTCGGCAGCGATCATCTCCAGCCCCCCGCGTGCCCATATGGTCAAGCCGCGGTCGGACAGCCAGCCCTGAGAGGCAAGCCAAGGCCTTCCTAGTCCCTGAACGGACGCAGTCCAGCGAAGATCGAGCGGAGTTAACCGGGGCGCGTCTTCCTGCGTGGCCACCGCAGCGGATCCAGCACCTCCTACCAGCACTCCCCGTACGTCATCACCTGTGGCGACGACGTCGACGCTCGTCACAAGGTAGGGAGTCGAGTAGTCGATGATCGGGAACTCATCAGGCCGAGCCACGAATCCACCGAGGGCGATATCGAAGTCGGTGAACTCACCCGTCAGGACCTGCTCGGCCGGCACAACTTCCCAAGTGACCTCCTGGCTGCGAAAGCCCAGTTGCTCGGCGAGGACGTAGGCGAGGGCAGACTCTAGGCCGAGTTGATCGGAGGGTTCATCGGTCAAAAAGTACGGCGGCATCGGACCTGCGGGTGTGGCGAAGGTGAGCGCCCCGGGCTCCACCGTGGTCAAGTTGGGCTTGGCACAGGGATCCAAAATGTCAACGGCTTCGGTGGACGGGTTCGGATCAGGCTCGACAGAAAGTGCGGCACCGTCATCACCGGAGGAGGCGCAGGCCGCCAGCAATGCGGCGGCTCCGACAAGCACCATCACGGTGCGCGCACGGGCCCGATCGAAAGCGATCAAGGCATCACTCGTCGTTGTTGTTGCGCGGAAGCGAGGCGTGGATCTCTTGGCATTCGGGGCAGATCGGGAATTTCGACGGATCCCTGCCGGGCACCCACTCCTTGCCGCACAGCGCCTTCACCGGCTTTCCGGTCACCGCACTTTCGACGATCTTGTCCTTCTCCACGTAGTGCGCGAAACGCTCGTGGTCGCCGTCGTCGTAATCGGCTGTGCGCTCCTCGAGCAGCGTCCCACCGCCGAACTCCGGAGACTCCAGCGGCGCGGGCGAGTCCGGCATCGACATCTCCAGCATCCAATAAGTCTACGTCGCACCTCCGTGCGAACCGCATTCCGGAGTCGGAGCTGGACTTCGGAACTAAATACCCCCTAGGGTATTTGTATGGCTACACAGGAACTAACCGAACAGACTTTCGCCGATACCGTCGGCAGCAACGAGATCGTTCTGATCGACTTCTGGGCATCCTGGTGCGGTCCCTGCCGGACTTTCGCCCCCGTCTACGAGAACGTCTCGCAGGACAATCCGGACATCGTCTTCGCCAAGGTCGACACCGAGGCCGAACAGGGGCTCGCGGGCTACTTCCAGATCAGTTCGATCCCCACACTCATGGCGATCCGGGATGGAGTGGTGCTGTACTCCCAGGCCGGTGCACTTCCACAGCCGGCGTTGGAGAACCTCGTCCAGGCCGTCCGCGACGTCGACATGGAGGACGTCCGCAAGCAACTCGCCACGAACGAGCCGGATAGTCAAACGGACAAAAAGCCCGAATAGTCCTACAGGTCCCGAATCAAAGGGACCTTCGGCGGTACGTGGGTTCCCGGGCGGGCCCTAGCGTGGTTGCGTTCAAGCACGACGCCCGGGAGGACGACATGCCGCAACAACCATTGGCCCAGGTCCCACAGGACGCCACCTGGTTTTGGCAAGAGGACGGCGCATGCCGTGAGGTGGACCCGACGCTGTTCTTCCACCCGCAAAACGAACGCGGCACCGCCAGGCTCCACCGCGATCGGTCGGCAAAGGCAGTGTGCGCAGATTGCGGTGTGCGCCTCGAGTGCGCCGACTACGCCATCCGGGCCCGCGAACCGTATGGGGTGTGGGGCGGGTTAAGCGAAGAGGACAGGGAACGCATCTACCGTCGCTTGGATTCACGACACTTTCCTCGCCGACGGGGTGAAGGCCTGCACGCGGGTGGGCGGGACATCGACGCCGCACTCTCAGCCGAGGCCCTCGGCATCTCCATCGGATGATCCGGTCTCGATGTCGCTAGGGTTCCGCGAATGGGCGAAGGCATCGATCTGCGTGGCCGAGATTTCCTCGCTGAGCAGGAATTCAGCGCAGCAGAACTGAACTACCTACTTCAACTAGCCGCCCAACTGAAGGCTGAGCGGATCGCAGGTAGCGAGCGCCCACGATTGGCCGGCCAAGGAATCGCGTTGATCTTCGAGAAGACCTCCACGCGAACCCGCATCTCATTCGAGGCTGCTATTGCGCAGCAAGGTGGTTTCTCGACGATCCTGGATCCAAGTTCAACCCAAATCGGTCACAAGGAATCGATCGCCGATACCGCTCGCGTGCTTTCTCGGGTCTTCGACGGCATCGAGTATCGCGGGTCCGAGCACTCCACGGTGGAGGAACTCGCTGCCCACGCAACCGTCCCGGTATTCAACGGACTGACCGACACCTGGCATCCAACACAGATGCTCGCCGACTTCCTCACCATGCGCGAGCACTCTGCGGCACCTACACCACGCTTCGCCTACCTCGGTGATGCGCGCAACAACATGGGCAACTCGCTGCTAGTGACCGGGGCGATCATGGGCGCAGATGTCCGAATCGCAGCTCCCCGGTCCTTGTGGCCGGATGCGGCAGTTCAGCAGATCGCGCGGGAGAAAGCAGCTGAGTCCGGTGCTCGGATTTTGCTGACCGAGGACCTAGCCGAAGGCGTGTCCGGAGTCGATTTCGTGCACACGGACGTCTGGGTTTCCATGGGCGAGCCAACCG
>CBFIHB010000049.1:0-11362 GCA_965662415.1 Actinomycetes bacterium
GGAGCGCAAGTTCGCGGCGTATTTCCGCAAGTTCGAGCCCTGGGAGCGCAAGTTCGAGCCCTGGGAGCGCAAGTTCGAGCCCTGGGAGCGCAAGTTCGCGGTGTATTTCCGCAAGTTCGCGCTGGATTTGCGCAAGTTCGCGGCGTATTTCCGCAAGTTCGCGGTTAGACGCCGCCGCCGGGCCCGGCGCTGCCGATCTTGTGAACCCGCATCCCGTTGGTTGTTCCAGGAATACCGGGGGGCACCCCGGCCACAATGACGACGCGCTCGCCGACACTCGCTCGGCCGATCTCCAACAGCGCCTTGTCTACCTGCTGGACCATGTCGTCGGTGTGTCGCACCTGCGGGACCAGGAAAGTCTCGACGCCCCACACCAATGCCAGCTGACTGCGCACCCGCGGATTGGGGGTAAAGGCCAACAGCGGAGTGTCGCACCGCCAGCGGGCGATCAACCGCGCCGAACGCCCGGTTTCGGTAAAGGCAATCAGGTGGGAACCTCCGACGTATTGCGCCACGTCCACTGCCGCACGCGTCAGTGCACGCGCTGTGGAGCCGTGTACTTCCTCCTGTAGCGGTGGCAGCCGATCCAGTGCTTCTGACTCCACGTGTTCGATGATCCGCGCCATCGTCTCAACCACCAGTGGCGGGTTATGCCCCACGCTGGTCTCCCCGGACAGCATCAACGCATCCGCGCCATCGAGCACCGCATTTGCGACGTCACTGGCCTCCGCACGAGTAGGTCGAGTGGCACTGATCATCGAATCGAGCATCTGGGTGGCCACGATGACCGGCTTTCCAGCCTCGCGGCACAACTGGATCGCACGCTTTTGCACGAGGGGTACCTGTTCGAGTGGCAGTTCCACCCCAAGATCCCCACGCGCGACCATGATGCCGTCGAAGGTCGCGACGATGTCCTGGAGATTCTCGATTGCCTGGGGCTTTTCCACCTTGGCCAGGACGGGCACCGAGATGCCCTCCTTGTCCATGATGGCGTGCACCTCCTTGGCATCGGCCGCGGAGCGAACGAAGGACAGCGCCACCATGTCCGCACCCATGCGCAAGGCCCAGCGGAGATCCTCGATGTCCTTATCCGAAAGTGCTGGAACGCTGACCGGCACACCGGGCAGATTGAAGCCCTTGTTGTCCGAGACCCGGCCGCCTTCGATCACGACTGTGTGCACTCGGGGACCGTCGACCTTGGTCACCTGCAATTCCACGCGTCCGTCGTCGACGAGGACGAGATCTCCCGGACTGACATCGGCGGGCAGTCCGGCGTGCGTGGTCGAGACCATGTGGCGATCGCCGGGGACGTCCTCGGTGGTAACGATGAACTCCGACCCGGGCTCGAGGAGCACCGGACCTTCGGCAAAAGTCCCCAGACGGATCTTCGGACCCTGCAGGTCGACGAGCACGCCTACCCCACGGCCACTGGCATCGCTGGCCTGACGCACCGCGAGATAGGCCTGACGATGATCATCACGGTTGCCGTGCGAAAGGTTCAACCGAGCAACATCCATGCCGGCGTCCACCAGTGAGCGGATCTGCTCGGCAGAGTGAGCCGAGGGACCCAAGGTGGCCACGATCTTGGCGCGACGCATGGTTCGAGCCTACCCGCAAACGGTTACACCGTCAGCGGCCGCGCCGAAGCTCGGATCGGCGAGGGCAAGTTGGAGCTACCCATCAGGAAGCGATCGACGCTGGCCGCAGCAGCTCGCCCCTCGGCGATCGCCCACACGATCAGGGACTGGCCTCGTCCCGCATCACCTGCCACGAAAACACCTTCCACGTCAGTGGCGTAATCGTCGTGCCGGACGATCGCACCGCGCTCGGTCAGCGGCAAACCGAACTGCTCGACCATTGGACCTTGCTCGGGCCCGGTGAATCCCATGGCGAGCAACACGGTGTCCGCCGGGATAGACCGCTCGCTACCGGCCACGGGCTGGAAGGACCCGTCCACCATCTCGACGTCCACAAGATGAAGTGCCTTCACGCGACCTGAGCCGTTGTCTTCGAACCGCTCGGTCGAGACCGCGAAGATCCGCTCGCCGCCCTCTTCATGCGCGCTCGAAACGCGATAGGTCATGGGAAAAGTGGGCCACGGCTGCGCGGCCGGACGCTCATGGGGCGGGCGAGGCATGATCTCCAGCTGGGTCACGCTCGCGGCACCTTGCCGATGCGCGGTCCCCAGGCAATCGGCTCCGGTGTCACCGCCGCCGATGATCACCACATGCTGATCGGCCACATCCAGCGGTGACGCCTCCAAGTCGCCTTCTTGTACCCGGTTGGCCAACGGCAAGAACTCCATCGCCTGATAGACGCCGTCCAATTCGCGCCCAGGGATCGGAAGATCGCGCCAGGCGGTAGCTCCCGTTGCGATGACGATGGCGTCACAACGACGACGCAGGTCCGACACGGTGATGTCGACCCCCACCTCCACATTCGGGCGGAACTTCACACCTTCGGCCGCCATCTGCTCCAGCCGCTGATCGAGGTGGTGCTTTTCCATCTTGAACTCCGGGATGCCGTAGCGCAGGAGTCCGCCGATGCGATCGGCACGTTCGTACACGGCCACTGTGTGGCCCGCGCGGGCGAGTTGCTGGGCTGCTGCCAGGCCGGCCGGCCCAGATCCGATCACCGCGACCGCCTTGCCGCTGAGAGCCTCAGGTGGCTGCGGGGTGATCCAGCCGGCCTGCCAAGCGCGATCGACGATCGCGACCTCTACCTGCTTGATGGTCACCGGATCGGCATTGATGCCAAGGACACATGCCGCTTCGCAGGGCGCCGGACAGAGTCGGCCCGTGAACTCCGGGAAGTTGTTGGTGGCATGCAGGCGTTCGATGGCCTGCCCCCAGTCGCGGTCGTAGATCAGATCGTTCCACTCGGGGATCAGGTTGCCTAGTGGGCATCCTTGGTGGCAAAACGGAATGCCGCAGTCCATGCACCGCCCCGCCTGCTTCTCCAGGCTTCGCGCATCGAACTCCTCGTAGACCTCCGACCAGTCCTGGATGCGGATATCGACCGGTCGCCGCTGGGGTAGTTCCCGATCGGTCGTCAAGAAACCACGTGGATCAGCCATTGTCGCCTCCCATCACAGCCAGCACGGGATCTTCGCCCTTCGCCAGCGCCTCCTCGCGCAATCGCAACACGCGCTTGAAGTCCTTGGGCATCACCTTGGTGAAGCGGGTGACTGCCGCTGGCCAGTCCGCAAGCAACGACGCTCCAACCGCGGAATCGGTTTCCTCGACATGCCTAGTGATCAGGGAGTGCAGTTCGTCGACGTCGTCGGCGCTGAGCGGATCGAGGTCGACCATCTCCGGATTGACCCTGCCGACCGGGAGGTCGAGCACGTATCCGAGTCCACCGGACATCCCGGCACCGAGGTTGCGTCCGACCGCCCCGAGGATCACCGCGATGCCGCCGGTCATGTACTCCAGCGCGTGATCTCCAACCCCTTCGACCACTGCGTGGACCCCGGAGTTTCGCACGCAGAACCGCTCGCCAACCTGCCCGCGGATGAAGATCTCCCCACCGGTAGCTCCGTACGCGATGACGTTGCCGGCGATGATGTTGTCCTCCGCGATGAACGGTGCCGAACGGTCCGGGCGGACGACAATCCGACCACCGGACAGACCCTTCGCGACGTAATCGTTCGCATCGCCCTCGAGGCGCAACGTGATGCCTGCCGGGACGAATGCTCCAAAGGACTGACCAGCCGATCCTTCGAACGTCAGGTCGATGGTTTCGTCGGGTAGACCCTCGCCACCATGTGCGCGGGTCACCTCCGAGCCGAGCATCGTGCCAACCGTGCGGTTCACGTTTCGGATCGGAATCTGGGCGCGAACCGGTTCTTTGCGCTCGATAGCCGGGGCGCACAACGTGATCAACTCCATGTCCAAGGCCCGATCCAGACCGTGGTCTTGGGCGACAGTCCGGTGACGCGACGCGTCTTCGGGAATGTCCGGCATATGCAGGATTGGCGCTAGATCCAGGCCATCTGCCTTCCAGTGATCCACAGCCCGACGAGTGTCGAGTACTTCGGTATGGCCGATCGCCTCATCCAGGCTGCGGAAGCCCAGTTGAGCCAGGTACTCGCGCACCTCTTCAGCGATGAACTCGAAGAAGTTCACAACGAACTCCGGCGTGCCTTGGAAGCGCTCGCGCAGCACGGGATTCTGCGTGGCGATTCCAACCGGACAGGTGTCCAAGTGGCACACCCGCATCATCACGCAGCCCATAACCACCAAAGGCGCCGTCGCGAAGCCGTACTCCTCTGCACCTAGGAGTGCGGCGATGAGCACGTCGCGCCCGGTCTTGAGCTGGCCGTCGGTCTGCACCACCACCCGATCGCGCAAGCCGTTGAGCAGGAGGGTCTGCTGAGTCTCGGCCAATCCGAGTTCCCACGGGCCGCCCGCGTGCTTCAAGGAAGTCAGCGGTGATGCGCCGGTACCGCCATCGTGGCCGGAAATGAGAACGACATCGGCGTGTGCCTTGGACACCCCCGCGGCGACCGTCCCGACACCGACCTCGGCAACGAGCTTCACGTGCACTCGCGCGCGCGGGTTGGCGTTCTTCAGATCGTGGATCAATTGGGCCAAGTCTTCGATCGAGTAGATGTCGTGGTGCGGTGGTGGGGAGATGAGCCCCACGCCTGGCGTGGAATGTCGAGTCTTGGCAATCCATGGGTAGACCTTGTGCCCGGGGAGTTGTCCTCCCTCACCGGGCTTGGCACCCTGGGCCATCTTGATCTGGATGTCATCGCTGTTGACCAGGTACTCGCTGGTCACCCCGAAGCGGCCTGACGCCACCTGCTTTATCGCTGAGCGCTTGGAGTCCCCGTTCTCCAACGGGACGTAGCGCTCCGGATCCTCGCCCCCTTCACCGGTGTTTGACTTCGCTCCGAGTCGATTCATCGCGATGGCCAACGTCTCGTGTGCCTCGGCGGAGATGGATCCGTAGGACATCGCACCCGTGGAGAAGCGAGCAACGATGGACTCGACTGATTCGACTTCCTCGATCGGTACCGGCTCGCGGACACCCTCCTTGAAACCGAACAGTCCGCGCAGGGTCATCAGGCGCTCAGCCTGTTCGTTCACACCGCTGGTGTACTCGCGGAAGATGTCATAGCGCTTGCTGCTCGTGGCATGCTGCAAGCGGAAGACGGTCTCGGGATCGAACAGGTGCCGTTCACCATCACGGCGCCACTGGTACTCGCCGCCATCGGCCAAGATGCGGTGCGCCGGCGAGATACCCGAAGGCGGGTAAGCCACTGCGTGGCGGCGGGCCACTTCCTCTGCGAGGACGTCGATGCCCACGCCACCGAGTTTGGTGGTGGTACCGGTGAAGTACGCATCCACCAGTTCCTGGGATAGGCCGATCGATTCGAAGATTTGCGCCCCGCGGTAGGACGCGACGGTGGAAACTCCCATCTTCGACATGACCTTGAGTAGTCCCTTGCCGAGCGCCTTGATGTAGTTGCGAACGGCCTTCTCCACCGAGGTGCCCTCGATCACGTGACCATGGACCAGATCCTCGACTGTCTCCAACGCGAGGTAGGGATTGACGGCTGCTGCCCCATAACCCACTAGGAGGGCAACGTGATGGACCTCGCGGACGTCACCGGCTTCTACCAGCAAGCTGATTTGACTGCGCGCCTTCGTGCGCACCAGGTGATGGTGCACTGCGGCGCACAGCAGCAGCGAGGGAATCGGAGCCAGTTGCGCGTTGCTGTCGCGGTCCGAGAGCACGATGAAGCGCTTGCCCTGCCGGATGACCGCATCCACTTCGCTGAAGATCTCTCCTAGCCGCTTGGTCAGCGCGGCTCCGCCACCGCCGACCGGGTAGAGCCCCTTGATCCGCGTCGCCGCGAATTCCGGCAGCGTGCCATCGGCGTTGATGTGCAAGATCTTGGCGAGTTCGTCGTTGTCGATCACCGGGAACGGGAGCACCACCTGGCGGCAATGACCCGGCTGGGAGTCCAGCAGATTGCCCTCGGGACCGATCAGGCTGGCGAGGCTGGTCACGATCTCTTCGCGGATCGCATCCAGCGGCGGGTTAGTGACCTGTGCGAACAGTTGGCTGAAGTAGTCGAAGAGCAACCGCGGCCGCGAGGACAGCACCGCAATCGGGGTGTCGGTCCCCATCGAACCGATGGGCTCAGCGCCAGCCTTGGCCATCGGCTCGATGATGATGCGCAGGTCCTCTTGCGTGTAACCGAATGTCTGCTGGCGGCGGGCCACCGACTCGTGCGTATGCACGATGTGCTCCCGCTCGGGCAATTCCTCGAGGTGAATCAAACCCTGATCGAGCCACTCGGAGTACGGCAGTTCGTCGGCCATCTGCGCCTTGATCTCGTCATCCTCGATGATCCGACCCGCAGCGGTGTCGACGAGGAACATCCGACCTGGTTGCAGACGACCCTTGCGCACGACGGTGGCCGGATCGACGTCCAAGACCCCCGCTTCGGATGCGAGAACCACCAGACCGTCGTCGGTAACCCAGAATCGACCCGGGCGCAGACCGTTGCGGTCGAGCACCGCGCCGATTTGTGTGCCGTCGGTGAAGCACACGTTGGCGGGGCCATCCCACGGTTCCATCAAGGTTGCGTAGAACTCGTAGAAGGCCCGACGCGCGGGGTCCATTTCCGGGTTGTTCTCCCACGCCTCGGGGATCATCATCAAAACGGCTTGCGGCAGCGAGCGCCCTCCAAGATGCAGCAACTCCAAGACTTCATCGAAGCTCGCGGAGTCGCTGGCTCCTGGTGTGCAGATCGGGAACAGCCGGGTCATGTCCCCGGGGATGACGTCGCTGGTGAGCATCGCTTCACGGGTTGTCATCCAGTTGCGGTTGCCTTGCACGGTGTTGATCTCACCGTTGTGCGCGATCAACCGGTAGGGATGCGCGAGTGGCCACGAAGGGAAGGTGTTGGTGGAGAAACGCGAGTGGACCATCGCCAGAGTCGAGGCGATGTCCGGTTCGCTCAGATCGGGGTAGAAAGGAACCAGCTGCCCGGTCGTGAGCATGCCCTTGTAGACGAAAGTGCGGGCGGACAGGGATGCGAAATAGACCCCGATCTCGTGCTCGATGCGCTTGCGAAGTCCGTAGATGGCGCGGTCTAGGTCTAGGCCCGCTATCTGTCGCTCGGGCTGTGCGAGAAACAACTGCCAGAAGGCGGGCATGCACGCACGTGCGGTGGCACCCACGGTCGATGGATCTGTCGGCACTTCGCGCCACCCGAGAACCTCGAGGCCCTCATCAGCGGCGATTTCGCTCACCCGCTCGAAAACTTCGGCGCGCTCGAGCTCTTCGGCGGGCAGAAAGCCGATACCGGTGGCGTAGTAGCCGGCCGGGGGAAGCTCCAGCCCACTGACTCGACGAAGCAGTTCGTCCGGAACCTGCAACAAGATGCCTGCGCCATCGCCGCTGTCCGGCTCGCTGCCCGAAGCCCCCCGGTGCTCCAAGTTGACCAGCGCGGTGAGAGCTTGGGCTACCACCTCGCGCGAAGCCTGGCCCGTGAGCGTGGCCACGAGGGCCACACCGCACGCATCCTTCTCGGTGCGTGGGTCGTACAGGCCTTGGGGCTCAGGCGCGGTCGAGTAGCGATCGAACACGGGGCACCTTTCGTCGTCCGGGCGTCGACACCAGTGCCGCGAAGACCCGATGGGACCGGGTGCAGGGGGGCAAAAGCGTCAGGTCACGGGACGACGTTGGCCCGCGGGTCCTCCAGTGTAGAGGAACGCACCTGTTCAGGCGACTCTCGACCTGGTCGAGTCCGCGCGGACCATACGAGATATGCGAGCGCGCCGAGTCCGACTAGGACCGACGTCCACACGTTCAACCGGACCCCGCCAACCGTATTCACCGGATCGATACGCAGGGCCTCGATCCATATGCGACCGCTGACGTACAACAGGACGTACAGGGCGAAGGCCCGGCCATGGCCGAGCGTGAAGCGTCGGTCCGCCCAGATGACGACCACTGCCACTCCGACGAGCCACAAGGACTCGTAGAGGAAGGTCGGGTGAAACGTGGCGTATTGCTCATATCCGTCGGGTCGATTGGCCTCGGCGATCTCAAGACCCCACGGAAGGTCGGTTGGGCGCCCGAACAGTTCCTGGTTGAACCAGTTACCCCACCTGCCGATGGCCTGGGCCAGTGCGATCCCCGGCGCGATCGCATCGGCCACCGGCGGAAGAGGCACATGATGTCGCCGTGTGGCAATCCAGGCGCCGAGCGCGCCGAAGGCGACAGCGCCCCAGATACCCAAGCCACCGTCCCAGATGCGAAGAGCAGCCGCGAAGCCTCGACCATCGGGGCCGAAGTAGATCTGCCAGTCGCTCAGAACGTGGTAGATCCGTCCCCCGACGATGCCGAATGGCACCGCCCACAGCGCGATATCGGTTATCAGCCCTGGCTCGCCGCCGCGTGCCACGTAGCGCTTATTGCCAAGCCAAATGGCAACGACGATGCCAAGGATGATGGCCAATGCGTAGGCACGCACGGGTACCGGACCCAGATTCCACGAACCCTGATCGGGGCTGGGGATGGCCGCGGGTAGCCAGACAGCGGTGTTCATCAGCATGAAAACGGCATCAGATCAGCTACTTGCCGCCTCGGTCACCGCGGCCAGCAGTCCAGCCTTGTCGGCCAACGTGGCGTTGGGTACCTCCACGCCGTCGAGTTTTCCAAGAGGTGTGCCCGCAATCCCGCCGTCATAGAACTGTTGGGTGGTGTTTGCAGCCCAGACCCGGTAGTCACCGTCATTCACGCACTGCGTGAATGTGTCCAGCACCTCGCCGGTCATGCCGATCTGCTCACCTATCGCAATGAAATCCTCGTTGGGCCAGCCGTCGCCTTCGATTTCCGGCTCGTTCGCGTACAACTGATCGTGGAACTCGCGCGTGAACCCGGCATCGATCGCGCAGCCCCAGGCGCCTATCGCCCGGTTGGAGGCGTCATTGCCGAGGTTGCGATCCAAGAAGCCCGTCGGCCGCCAGATCAAACGGACCAAGCCATCCTCGGCGAGCTCCGCAATGCCCGCCCCGTTCGCTGCTTCCAACGACGCGCACGCTGGGCACTGGAAGTCCTCCCACAACTCCAGCACCGGCACGTTCTCGCTTCCCGAGCCGTAGGGAACTCCGAAGGCCCATTCGCTATCCGCACCGAGGACTCCTGCGGGCACCGGGGCACTTGGGTCCGGCTCGACGACCTCGACACCGCTGGCACTGCCGTCGGTGCTGCGGGCGAAGATCGCGGCACCGATGATCCCGCCAACGACGACCACCACCGCCACGGCACCGATGATCCGTACCGTGCGTTCGCGACGCTTCTCGCCAGCCTGCGCGGCTTCCCGAGCCATCGCCGCGCGTTCACGCCGATCCCTGCTTCCCGATGCCATCGACTCTCCGTTTCCGCGTGCATAATCCCGATAGGCGCTAACAGACTAATTCGCCGCAGCCGGCGCGCTCGCCAGAGGTCGGCGAACCCCCTCGGCGAGGTCCTCAGCGAATGACCTCACGGCATGCCGCGCGGACGACAAATCATCGGCCTGCAGGATGCGGCGAACAAACGCCGAACCGACGATGACTCCGTCTGCATACCCGGCGATCGCGGCCGCTTGATCGCCGCTTGAGACACCTAGGCCTACACCGATAGGCGCTGTGGTTCGCTCGCGCACTCGGGCCACGAGCGTGGGAGCCGCTGAGCTGACCTGATCGCGGGCCCCGGTGACACCCATGGTCGATGCGGCGTAGACGAATCCAGTACACGCGTTCACGACGGTGTCGATCCGCTCATCGGTAGACGAGGGCGCCACCAGGAAGGTCCGATCCAAGTCCTGTGACGACGTTGCCGCGATCCAGGCACCGGCTTCCTCGGGCGTCAGGTCCGGGGTAATCACGCCGCTACCCCCGGCATCGGCGAGCCCGGTCGCGAAGCGGTCGACGCCGAACCGTTCGATGGGATTCCAGTAACTCATCACCACCACCGCCTGCTCAGCACCAGCGCCGATGCGGTCCACCACGGACAAGACATCGCTGGTGGTGGTGCCCGCGGCTAAGGCCATCTCCACCGCTTCTTGGATTGCCGCGCCATCCATCAGCGGATCGGAATACGGCAGTCCCACCTCGACTAGATCGACGCCGCCGGCGAGCATCTCGTCGATCAGGGCGACGCTGGCATCGACGTCGGGGAACCCGGCCGGCAGGTAGCCGATCACCGCTGCCCTGGACTCTGCTCGGGCGGTCTCGAAGACTCGCGTGGTGCGCAGATTCACGATGGATCGGCTACTTCGCCTGCATGCCGAACCAGCGCATGGCTGTCTCGACGTCCTTGTCCCCCCGACCGGACAGGTTGATGACGATCACCGAATCCGGGCCAAGTTCGTTGCCGAGTTTCATCGCACCCGCTAGCGCGTGGGCTGTCTCGATGGCGGGGATGATGCCCTCGGTACGTGACATCAGCGCGAAGGCCTCCATCGCCTCGGCGTCGGTAATGGGTTCGTAGCGAGCGCGGCCGGTGTCGTGCAACCACGCATGCTCAGGTCCCACGCCCGGGTAGTCCAAGCCGGCACTTATGGAGTGCGAAGGCACGGTCTGCCCCCATTCGTCTTGCATGACGTAGGTGCGGGCTCCGTGCAGGACGCCCGGAGCCCCCATGGCGAAGCGCGCGGCGTGCCGACCCGAGTCCACCCCCTCGCCACCGGCCTCGTAGCCGACGAGCTGCACCTGCGGATCGTCCATGAATCCAGAGAAAAGACCCATCGCGTTGGACCCGCCTCCCACGCAGGCGATCGCCGCATCGGGTAGCCGGCCCTCGATTGCCAAGACCTGCTCTCGAGTCTCCCGTCCGATGACGGAGTGGAAGTGACGCACGATGCGCGGGAAAGGTGCTGGTCCCGTAACGGTGCCCAGCAGGTAGTGCGTGCGCTCGACGTTCGTTACCCAATCTCGCATCGCCTCGTTGATGGCGTCTTTCAGTGTGCGCGTTCCGGTATCGACGGGAACGACTGTCGCACCCAGCAACTCCATACGCGCCACATTGAGTGCCTGACGCTGGGTGTCCTCTCGCCCCATGTAGACAACGCACTCCAAGCCCAAGAGAGCCGCCGCGGTCGCCGACGCAACACCGTGCTGCCCGGCCCCGGTCTCGGCAATGATCCTGCTCTTGCCCATTCGCTTGGTCAGCAGCGCCTGACCGAGGACGTTGTTGATTTTGTGCGAACCGGTGTGGTTCAAATCCTCGCGCTTTAGATAGATGCGTGCGCCACCGCAATGCTCACCAAATCGTTGGGCACGGGTAAGCGGTGAAGGGCGGCCGGTGTAGTCACGTTCAAGAGCCTCCAATTCGGCGCCGAACTCCGGATCGG
>CBFIHB010000050.1:0-11168 GCA_965662415.1 Actinomycetes bacterium
TCGGACCAGGATCCGGGGGTCGACGCCGAGTTGACGTCCGAGCAGCGTCGGTCGTTCGAGCGGCTTACCAACTTCACCGACGCCGTCGTCGCCATCGGTATCACCTTGCAGCTGCTGCCTCTCATCGACGTTCAAGGTCCCCAAGCCGGACAATCGGTCTGGGAGGTCATTGCCGCGAACCAGGGCCAGATCACGGCCTTCATACTGTCGTTCGTGGTGGTCATAGCCATGTGGTCTACGCACAATCGCGTGTTCAACTCGATGCGGCAGTACGACGGCACGATTTTCACGCTAAACGTCCTGTGGTTGCTCTTGATCGTGTTCCTACCATGGCCGACCTCGATGTACGGCAACGCAGTGAATGATCAAGTGATCGGCCCGGGGGGCGTCGGACTGCTTTACTGGTGGACTCTCGCGGCCATCAGTGGACTCGGATCACTGATCGCTCTCCACGCTGGCAGGACTCCCGGTCTACTCGAACCGGACGCGCGGGCAGAAAGTTATCGCTATCGGCAGCTTCGACGCGTCATTGGCTTGACGTTCTTCCTCACGTTCTTTTGCATCGGCATCTTGAGCGAGTTCTTTCCAGTTGTGTCGCCCTACTTGGCCCTGCTGCTGATTCCCGTGAATGCAGTCCTTCGACGACGTATACGGGTAGACGACAATCTCGCCACATGAGCGAGGTGAAGGAAGGAAGCATGAGCGAACCCATTGCACTCGTTACGGGTGGAAGTCGAGGAATCGGAGCGGCTGTCGCGAGGCGACTTACCAGCTCGGGTCATCGGGTGATCGTGGCTAGCCGGACAGGAGCAGTGCCGGCCGACGTCGATGTTGCTGGCTCGATAGCCATGGATGTGGCTGATCCGGAGTCCATCGACTCGGCACTTACCGAGGTGGCCGAGAAGTTCGGCACTATCGGTGTGCTGGTGGCAAATGCGGGGATCACTCGCGACAACTTGCTGATGCGTATGTCGGATTCCGACATCGACGACGTACTAGACACCAACCTCGCAGGAGCCATCCGATTGTGCAGGGGAGTGACTCGGGGACTGCTGCGCGCGAAGTCGGGTCGAATCGTGCTGGTCTCTTCGGTGGTGGGAATGCTCGGGAGCGCTGGTCAGGTGAACTACGCGGCGTCCAAGGCCGGCCTCATCGGTTTGGCCCGCTCCTTGGCACGTGAACTCGGTTCGCGTGGCATCACCGTGAACGTCGTGGCCCCAGGTTTCGTGACAACGGACATGACCGCGGATTTGGATGACTCTCGCCGCACGGAGATCCTCTCCGCCATCCCCCTTGGTCGCTACGCTGCGGTGGACGAAGTTGCCGGAGTCGTGGACTTTCTCGCCGGCCCCGATGCCGGCTACATCACCGGAGCCGTGATTCCGGTCGATGGTGGACTGGGCATGGGTCATTGAGACGGGTGAAGGAGCACGCATGGGGTTGCTAGCCGATCGCACGGTGGTCGTGACGGGTGTGCTGACGGACCAATCGATTGCCTTCCACATTGCCCGGTTGGCTCAAGAACAAGGTGCGAAAGTCATCTTGACGAGCTTCGGGCGCACCATGTCCCTGACGAAGCGCTCATCGGCCCGACTGCCGAAGGAGGCGCCGATCATCGAACTAGATGTCACGAACGATGATGATCTTGCGGCCTTTGCAGGCCGAGTTGGCGAGCACGCGGATCGCGTCGATGGACTGGTGCATTCCATCGGCTTCGCGCCGGAGGCTGCACTCGGCGGCAACTTCCTCACGACCACCTGGCCCGATGTTGCTACGGCACTGCAGGTGTCGGCGTATTCGCTGGCGTCGTTGTCAGTCGCGGCCAAACCCCTGATGGGGTCGGGTTCGGCGATCGTGGGACTTGATTTCGATGCTGCGGTCGCATGGCCCACCTACGACTGGATGGGCGTGGCCAAGGCGGCGCTGGAATCCACCGCGCGCTACCTCGCCCGCGACCTCGGGCCGGCCGGGATACGGGTGAATCTCGTGGCGGCGGGGCCGATCCGGACTATGGCGGCCAAGAGCATTCCGGGCTTCGGTGAATTCGAGCAGGTGTGGCAAGACCGCGCCCCGTTGGGCTGGGACCTCGATGATCCGACATCCGCTGCCATGGCCTGCGTTGCGTTGTTGTCACCATGGTTTCCGGCCACCACCGGTGAGATCGTGCACGTGGACGGTGGAGTGCACTCCCAGGGAGCGTGACGGTGGCGAGGTTGATCCTGCTGCGGCATGCGAAGTCCGACTACGCGCTCGGCGTGCCAGATCACGAGCGCCCTCTGTCCGCTCGCGGCCGAGCCAATGCCGACACGATCGCGAGCCGCATTCTCGGAGCGATACCTCCCGGCTGGTCACTCGGCGCCGCCGTATCCACAGCCACGCGAACTCAGGAGACTTGGGCGCGGATCGAGGCCGGGATTCCAGCGGTTGCTCAGCACTGGAATGACGCCGCGCTGTATCTCGCGGAGCCTGCGACCATCGCTGAAACAGCCGCCTGCTTCACCACGGATGTCGGGATCATCGTTGGTCATAACCCGGGAATCTGGGAACTAGCCGAATCAATTCCGCCTGCCCGAGAGCAGATCGCCGAGGAGATGGCGCACAAATTCCCGACAGCCGCATTCGCGGTCATCGACACGGGGACAACGCCGCTGGCACATTGGCAGCCAGAAGACGCGACCTGCATCGATTTCGTCAAGTGCCGTTGATGTTCCCGAGGCCGTCGCGGGCATCGGCCAACTCGACCTCGTCACGAGTTATCCCCATCAAGAACAAGGTGGAGTCCAAGAAAGGCACGGAAACGGAGGTGTCTGCCGCCTGACGAGCGAGTGGCTTGGCATTGAAGGCGATGCCAAGTCCGGCGGCCTCGAGCATGTCGATGTCATTCGCACCGTCACCGATCGCGATGGTGCGCCGACGCGGGATCCCAAAGCGGACTGCGAGATCCTCTAGGGCCTTGCGCTTGCCAGGGCGGTCGATGATCTCTCCGACCACCCGACCGGTGAGGTGCCCGGCCTCGATCTCCAACGTGTTGGCTCGCAATTCCGAGACCCCGAGTTGCTGCGCAAGGGGCGCGATCACTTGCGTAAATCCACCGGAGACCAGTGCGATCCGGTAGCCGAGCCGATTGAGTGTCCGGCACAGCGTCCGCGCACCGGGAGTCAACCGGATGCGGTCACGGACGTCGGAAAGGATGTCCTCAGAAAGGCCTTCGAGCAGGGCAACCCGACGATGCAGGGACTCTGTGAAGTCCAACTCACCGGCCATCGCGCGCTCGGTCACGGCAGCCACCGCCTGCTGCTGACCGGCTGCCTCGGCCAGCAGGTCGATCACCTCGTCTTGAATGACCGTGGAATCGACATCCATCACAACGAGGTACTGCCCTCGGGTCTCCAAATCGGTGTCCTGCACGGAGATGTCCACGCCGCGCTCAGCCGAGATGGCTGCCAACGGCCGCCGGAGTTCATCTGGATCCACGCCCCGACCTTCGAAGGTCACGGCTGTGACGGGGTAGTGGGCAACACGACGAATTCGATCGATGTTCCCACCTTTCCCCGCTACCTCGGTCGCTAGATCTGCGATCGAAGCGGGAGTGAGATCCGCAGCCATCACGGTGATGCGGAATCCGCCATCGGGTCCTGCGACGTGGTCTCGATCCGGCATGGCCCGCACATTGATCGAGGCCTCCATGGCAAGTTCCCCGGCGAGGGCCTCGATCGCCGAAGCGACATCGGCGACGCATGCAGGCGGTGCCTCGAGCGAGCACGCGAGGATAAGGCGATCGCGCATGACGATCTGGTCCACGTCGCGGACGGAAACGGGGAAGCGGGCGCAGGTCCGAAATAGGTCCCGGGTGACGCCCGGTCGGTCGCTTCCGGACAGCGTTACCAAGATGGTGGAAGCGGCTGCACGTGACGCACCTGCCGCGGGACTGCCGTGCTCGCTCATGATGGGACCACGCTACTGAGCGCTCCCCAGATCCCTTTCAACACGCCCTACAGTGGCAGGGTGCGTGTCCTGAGAATGACCGACGTCGGGGTCCGCCGGGGCGCGGCACACCTGCTGTCGTCGGTGGACTGGACGGTCGAGGACTTCGAACGATGGGTGGTCATCGGCCCGAACGGGGCGGGAAAGACCACAGCGCTCACCATCGCGTCCACTCGAATGTTTCCAAGCGCTGGATCCGTCGAAATTCTCGGCGAGACCCTCGGGCAAGTCGATATTGCCGAACTCAAGCCTCGTATCGGATTCGCGTCGCACGTGTTGCTACGTGACATTCCCATGCACGAAGCGGCAGTGGATGTCGTCGTTACCGGGGCCTACGCCATCACCGGACGCTGGAATGAGGACTACCACGAGTCGGATCTGGCTCGCGCGCGCGAATTGCTCCAGGCATGGGGGGCCGATGCTTATGCCGATCGCCCCTTTGCTTCGCTGTCGGAAGGCGAGCGTAGGCGCGTACTCATCGCTCGCGCCCTGATGAGCGATCCTGAGTTGTTGTTGCTTGATGAGCCCGGGGCCGGATTGGACTTAGCCGGGCGCGAAGAATTGATCGGGCTACTTGATGATCTCAGCGCGGACCCGATGGCGCCGACACTGATCCTGGTTACCCACCACGTCGAGGAGATCCCTCCCGGCATTACCCACGGGTTGTTGCTGGCAGGGGGAAAGGTAATCGCCAGTGGACCCATAGGGGAGGTACTCACCGATGAGGCGATGTCCCAGGCGTACGGCGTTCCTATTCAAATCGAAGCGGTTGGCGGAAGATGGATGGCTATCGCGCGGAAGGCGGCGTCGTGAGCACGAACGCTCCCGCGCGCTTCCTATTCGCTGACCAGCTCGGACCCCACTTCGACGATGGCGGCGCCATCACACTGGTGGAAGCAAAATCGGTGTTCCAAAGGCGCGCCTACCACCGCCAGAAGGCGCATCTGGTGCTGAGCGCTCTGCGGCATCGAGCTGCCGAGGACTCCGGTCGCATCACGTTGATCCGCGCCGCGAACTACCGCGAGGGGCTATCGGGTCTGGACGCGAGCGCGATGGATGCCGTGGCTGCCACGTCTCGCCCTGCACGTGCTCTCCAGGCGAGCCTGGGCTTCGGGCAGGTGCACCCCGAGCGCGGCTGGTTCACCGGACCCGCAGAGTTCGCGCAGTGGGTAGAGGGCAGAGGACGCAAGCGTCTGTTGATGGAGGACTGGTATCGAAGTGTGCGTCGCCGGCACGACATCTTGATGGACGACGGTGAGCCAGTAGACGGGCGCTGGAACTTCGATTCCGACAACCGCTTACCACCGCCGCGCGGCGAGACCCATCTACCTGTCCCGCCGCCGTGGCAGCCGGCAGAGGACGAAATAGACGCCGAGGTCCGGGCCGACCTGGATGCGTGGGCCAAGGAGGGTGTGGAATTCCTCGGGACCGATGGCCCACGCCGTTTCGCGGTGACCCGCGAGGAAGCCATACAGGCTCTCGAAGACTTCATAGACAACCGTCTTTCCCTGTTCGGCCCTTACGAGGACGCCGTCTTATGGCGCGACCCCTTCATGGCGCATTCCTTGCTTTCGGTGCCGTTGAACCTCGGGTTGTTGCATCCGGTCGAAGTGGTGGACCGAGCCGTTGAGGCTTGGGTCGATGGCCGTGCCACCATCGCCAGCGTCGAGGGATTGATCCGCCAGATCATCGGCTGGCGCGAGTACGTGTGGCACTTGTACTGGCATCTGGGTGCCGAGTACGAGGAGCTCAACGCACTAAGTGCTGACGTACATCCACCGGATTGGTTCCTGCAGGCCGCCTGGAAGGAAGTCGATGCCCATTGCCTAAAGCGCTCATTGCAATACGTATCTGAAATCGGCTACTCGCACCACATCGTCCGACTCATGGTGTTGAGCAACTGGGCGACCCAACGCGGATATTCGCCACAGGTGATGAATGACTGGTTTCGGCGCGCTTTCGTGGACGGCTATCCGTGGGTCATGACAGCCAATGTGATCGGGATGGGTTTGTACGCCGACGGTGGAACTATGGCCACGAAGCCTTACGTGTCCGGTGGGGCCTACATCAAGAAGATGACGGACTTTTGCGGTGAGTGTCGGTACGACCCCAAGGTTCGTGTGGGGGACAACGCGTGCCCGTTCACGGCGGGCTACTGGGCTTTCTTGGATCGCCATCGCGAGTCGTTTCGGTCCAACCATCGAATGGGCACCGCCCTACGCACCATGGACAAGTTGCGCGATCTGCCGGAATTGCTTGCGCAGGAGGCAGCACGCGGAGAGCAGGCGCCGTGAGCAGATCGAACGTCCGCGCGGTAGTCCGCTGGTTCATTGCGATCCTGGGGGTACTCGCGATACTCGCCGGTGCGGCCGTGGTCGGGGGTGCTGCGTGGGTTCGATCGGTATTGGATCCCCAGGGCGCCTTGTCTTCGGTTGCGCAGTCGATATCGGCTGCGGAATGCGAAACCCTCTTGATCGAAGTCGTCGAGGTGGATATTCGCGCGCAGGAACTTGAGAACTTGCCGGTAGTGGCAGAGCGCACGTCCCCGTCCCTGGTGGTCGATGTGGTGTCGGCGGTAAGCGAGGCTCAGTCGACCACTCTGGTGGGAGTGGCTGACAGCCAACAGGTTGAGGAGCGATTGCTGGGGGCGCGGTATTGCATCGCGGAGTCGGGTCCCCAGGGATGGACCACGCGCAACGTCAGCCTGACGGCGGACGCTCCGGATGTGAACCTAGACGGCCTTGTGGGTGTGTGGGCTCGCGCCGAAGGTGATGAGTCGGTGGTTATCCCGGTTCCCGAGCCGGGCCGCACCCTGGTCGTGTCCGTAGACGGCCCGGGCAACATCGCGACAGTGGAATTGACCGGCCGGTACCGAATCGACGGCGCACCAGACCTGATCCGAGCGTCACTTATCTCCGGCTCGGTGGTAATCATTGTGGGTATCGCGTTGCTCATCGTCGCCATCGTTGGATTCCGTAAGCGAGGTCGGCACGAGCAATCGGTGTCAACGGGCATCGAGGATCGGACGTCACCGTGAGTGGCAACGACCGGATCTGGACGGTTCCCAACATCCTCAGCCTCGCCCGTTTGCTGGGAATACCGGTGTTCTTGTGGCTGGTGTTGGTGGAACGGGCAGATGTGTGGGCGTTCGTGGTGCTTGTTGTCGCAGGAGCCAGTGACTGGTTCGACGGCTACCTAGCCCGTCGGTTGGATCAGCAAAGCGCGCTGGGCGAGGTCCTTGATCCCCTCGTCGATCGCCTGTACATCCTGGCAACCCTCATCGGTCTGGCGTTACGCGACGTAATCGGCTGGTGGCTGGTGGGCCTACTCGTGGGTCGCGACCTGGTGCTCTTGGCCTTGCTGCCGGTGCTGCGCAAGTCCGGTCGTATCGCGCTGCCGGTCACCTTCGTCGGAAAGGCCGGCACCTTCGCACTCCTGTGGGGTTTCCCGCTATTGCTACTCGGCTCATTACCGGGGACTTGGGGGAGCGTCATCACGGCCTTCGGCTGGGGGTTCGCATTGTGGGGCACGTACTTGTACTGGTGGGCAGGCATCCGTTACGCACGGCAGATCATCAGCGCCCCCAAGCGGCCGATCAGCGATACACCGATGGGCTAGGGTCACGTCGGCGATACCAAGGAGGGTGACGATGAGTCCTGGCGAGTTGCGCTACACCGCTGAGCACGAGTGGGTGCGGGTGGACGACACTGACCATGTGACGGTCGGCATCACCCATTACGCACAAGACTCCCTCGGCGACATCGTCTTCGTGTCGCTCCCTGAGGTTGGTGCGGTCGTCCAAGCCGGAGAGTCGTGCGGTGAGGTCGAATCGACGAAGAGCGTCAGCGAACTCTTCGCACCCCTAGACGGCCAGGTACTTGAAGTGAACGGGTCCTTGGAGTCCGATCCGGCGGTGATCAATACCGAGCCCTACGGCGAAGGCTGGTTGATGCGGCTCACCGTGACCGAGCCGAGCCAGATCGATGGCTTGCTCTCGGCGAGTGAGTACGAAGGAATGACCCAAGGGTCCTAGGCTGGTCTCGTATCGTTGTTCGGCCATCGGGAGGGAGGGCCTTCGACTCATGACGTGCACATCGTGTGGCAAGCCCGTCCATCCGGAAGATCGGTTCTGCGCCGCCTGCGGCGCCCCGTTGGCGGTCGTCTCCGAGGAACTCGACCAAACGGGAGCCATTACGGCGATACCGGGTTCCGGCCCGCCCACGGGTACCGGTCCAGCAGCCGCACTCGGCACCGGAATCCACCGGGAATTGCCCACTGGCTCAGCGCTGCTAGTGGTGCATCGTGGCCCCAGCGAGGGAAGCGAGTTCTTGCTTCCAGCCGAAGCTGACGTGATCGGCGTCGGCAGATCCCCGGAATCGGAGGTCTTCCTCGACGACGTCACCGTCAGTAGGAGGCACGCGGAATTCCGACGCGGTGCGGACGGCTGGAGTGTGCGCGACGTCGGTTCCTTGAATGGCACGTACGTAAACCGCGTACGTGTGGACGATCAGCGTCTCAATGGGGGCGACGAAGTCCAAATCGGCAAGTTCCGATTCGTGTTCCTGGTGGGCGTTGAGCCCGGAGCTTGAGCCCCGAGCATGAGCGCACGGCAAGAGCCGGAGCCTGCAGCCCAGGGGACGTTGAGCATCGGAGAGGTACTCAGCATCCTCAAACGCGAGTTCCCTGATGTCACGATTAGCAAGATCCGTTTCCTGGAATCCGAAGGTTTGGTCACTCCCGCCCGCACATCGAGCGGTTACCGGCGATTCGCCGATGAGGACATACGTCGACTTCGCGACATCTTGACCTTGCAGCGTGATCAGTATCTGCCGCTCAAAGTGATACGCGAGCAACTCGAACAGCCAGCGCCAACGGCCGCGTCGTCGGGATCTGGAGTTCGTCCCGAGGACTTCCGCCCAGGGGCCGGCAAGATGCGGCTCACCCGCACCGAACTCGCTGAGACCACCGAACTCGAGGAGTCCTTCGTTGCCGAGCTCGAGGAACTCGGATTGGTTTGGATCTCACCGGCAGGTCATTACGACGAAGATGCCGTCGCTATCTGCCAGGTGGCGGCGCGATTGTCCGTATTCGGCATCGAAGGTCGGCACCTGCGTAGTTTTCGCGTAGTCGCCGACCGGGAAAGTGGTCTCATCGAGCAGATGATCACGCCCTTCTCCCGGACGTCAGGTCGCGATCGCAATAACCGGGCGGAGTCCGTGGAAGCTGTACGAGAGATCGCTTCGTTGTTCGTGCAACTGCACGGAGCCCTTCTTCGGGCTGAGTTGATTCGGTCGGGCAAGGCGTAGCGCCCGTAATTTCGCTAAGCGCGTGATGTTCCGGGTATGCCCGGGAGCCAGCGGCAGATAGCCTGTTGGCATGGTGCCTATGGACGTCGTCGGAGTGCGCATGGAGATGCCCTCGAACACTCCCATCGTGCTATTGCGCGAGCGGGAAGGGGAGCGCTACCTGCCCATTTGGATCGGAGCGGTCGAGGCGACTGCGATTGCGTACGCGCAGCAGGGGGTGGTGCCTCCGCGGCCACTCACCCACGACCTTATGAAGGATCTGCTGGTAGCCCTCGATGCGCAAGTGTCCGAAGTTCGCATCACCGCATTGGAGGACGGAGTCTTCTACGCGGTCATCGTTTTCGCCGGCGGTCTCGAGGTGCAAGCCCGTCCGTCCGACGCCATCGCGCTTGCCTTGCGCAGCGAAGTGCCGATCGTGGGAGCAGAGTCGGTCCTCGACGAAGCCGGCATCGAGATTCCCGACGAATCCGAACCGGTGGAAGAGGACCAGGTGGAGAAATTCCGCGAGTTCCTCGACCAGGTGACACCGGAGGATTTCGGAGCCCCGGGACCCTCCTGAGCCTTGACTTGACGTTGAGACTTCGCTCGACCTGGTCGTGGCGTGTCGCGTTGAGCCGCCGTGCGCTCGTGCCTAGGTTTCATCGTGCCGAGCTTCCCCACCGACCATCTCGGTCGCGTGAAGCCCGAAACGGATCGGGCACTGACGCACTAGGGTGAAGCCTGCAGGAGGAGGATCGCGTGACCGGTTGGCAGACACCCACTGTCCACGAATGGGCAAGTGGCTCTGGTGCACAGGACGCCCTTTTCGACGACGCTGATCTTCGACCATTGCCGGCCCATGTCGGCTACCGCGGGCCCATTGCCTGCTCGGCCGCTGGCATCACCTACCGCCAATTGGATTACTGGGCGCGAACCGGACTGGTGGTGCCATCAGTGCGCGGGGCGAGTGGCTCAGGCTCCCAGCGGCTCTACAGCTTCCGCGACATTCTGGTGTTGCGAATAGTCAAGCGGCTGATCGATACCGGGGTGTCGTTGCAGAACATCAGAGCGGCTGTCGATCATCTGGCAACCCGCAAGGGCGAGGACCTGGCCCGAATCACCTTGATGAGCGATGGGGCAAGCATCTACGAATGCCGCAGCGCCGACGAGGTGGTAGATCTCGTTCGCGGTGGCCAAGGAGTTTTCGGGATCGCGGTGGGCAGTGTGTGGCGCGAGGTGGAAGGCACCCTGGCTACTTTGCCGGCCGAGGACCCGGCGGGGGAGCAGATCCCGCCCGAAGGGGTCACCGACGAGTTGGCGAGCCGGCGCGCGCGACGCGCTGTCGGCTGAACCTGGTCACCCGGCGCCCGGATGTGCGCTAGTGTGAAAGAGTTAGTAATCCCACGCGGGAGAGAGCCGCGGCCCACGCCAGGGTCGTAGCCGCCGAAGGAGCAATTGCCCCGACAAACTCTCAGGCGCCGGTACCGCGCGGGTAGGCAACTCTGGAAAAGGGACCTGGTCCCTACCGACGGTGCAAGCCGCTGCTGGAATTCCCAGCCACGGTGAAGCTCTCAGGTCGCGCTCGTCGCGGGTAACAGAGGGGGAGCAGTTCCGACTGTTCGCCCGCCCGCTTGGAGAGACGACATGGAATTCACCGCACGCCACATCGGTCCCACCGAAGACGACACCGCCACGATGCTCGGTGCGCTCGGATATCCCAATCTCGATTCGTTCATCGCCGCCGTGGTCCCCGCGGGCATCGCCGACCTCGAACCGATGGACCTACCGCCGGCTGCCACCGAAACGGAGGCCCTCGCCGAACTCGAGGAACGAACTCGCCAGATCGTGCGACCTATCTCGATGATCGGTCTTGGGTACCACGGCACCGTTATCCCCGAG
>CBFIHB010000051.1:0-11033 GCA_965662415.1 Actinomycetes bacterium
GTCGGCATCATGATGGCGCTGGGTGAGGGTGCCCACGAGGCGCTGGTGTCCCTGAAGGGGGACGTCGGGGAAGTCCGCGATACCGAGAACCACGATGACGCTGTGCTCCTAGACGGCAAGCACGATTTCCTCACTCCGGTATGTGCCGATCATCGAGTGCGCATGGTGGTTGGGGGAGACGGCAGGTGCGCGAGCATCGCGGCGGCGTCCATCGTTGCCAAGCAGGCACGCGATGCCCTGATGCGCGAACTGCACAGGGAATTCGCCATGTATGGGTGGGATCGCAATGTCGGTTACGGAACGGCTGCTCATCGGCGGGCGATCGAAGCGCACGGTGCGTGTGAGTACCACCGCCACAGTTGGCGGTTGACGGCAACGCACGGCGGCTAGACCTCGTCGGTCATCCACAGCCCACGTATCGCCGATCCACAGCAGCGGATTGCCCCTGGATTCCACTAGCGCCAGCACCGAAGGTCGGTGCATGGAGACGAATCAGGAGATTGGCAGACACGGCGAAGACCTTGCGTTCGATTACGTGCGGCAAGCGGGCATGTTGGTGCTGGATCGCAACTGGCGTCCGCACGGTGCCGATGTCCGTGGTGAGTTGGACATCATCGCGCGTGATGGCGATGAGCTCGTGGTCGTCGAGGTCAAGACGCGCCGGTCTATCGCGTACGGAACGCCGGCCGAAGCCATCACTCGGCGCAAGATCCGAGCGTTGCGCTCGCTGACGCTCGCCTGGCTGGAACAGCGAAGCATCCACGCACCCACCATCCGATTCGACGTCATCTCCATCGTCATTCCACCGGCGGGACAGCCGGTCATCGAGCACTTGCGGGCTGTGTGAGATGCCCCTGGCCCAGGTACACGGCGCCGTGATCGCGGGAATGAGCGGAACGGTCATCACCGTTGAAGTGGATGTCTCCGCCGGATTGCCCGCCGTCGGACTCGTGGGGTTGGCCGATGCCGCTATCGGAGAAGCGCGGCAACGAGCGCGCTGCGCCGTGGAGAACAGCGGATTGAAGTGGCCGATGGGGCGAGTGACCATCGGGTTATCGCCTGCGCATGTTCGCAAGCACGGCACCGGGTTGGACCTGCCGATTGCTATCGGCGTACTTGCTGCCTGCGGACAGTTGGAGCATCTCCCGGGAGATCTCGGATCCTGGGTGATCGTCGGCGAACTCGGTCTCGACGGTCGGGTGCGGCCGATTCCCGGAGCGATCACCATCGCCTGCGCGATCCAGCAGGCGGGCTTCACGTCCTTGGTCCTGCCCGCCGAGCACGTGTCCGAGTGCTCCCGCGTTCCCGGTGTGGAGATCATCGGCGTGGAGTCCGTCCAGCAGGCCGTGCAGGTTCTCCTCGGCAAAGACAACGGTCAACGGGTGAACGCTCCACGCACCCGACAGCCGATGCGCCACGAACCCGATCTCGCGGACGTCCTGGGTCAAGACGAGGGTCGTCGCTGCCTGGAGATCGCGGCAGCCGGACGACATTCCCTTGCCATGGTCGGGCCGCCGGGGGTCGGCAAGACCCTGCTCGCCGAGCGGATGACAGGGTTATTGCCGAATCTGGACGAGGCCGCCGCGGTGGACGTGATGGCCGTTCACGCCCTGGTGTCCGATGGCGGTTTCGTCACGGGGGAGGATCTGCGGCCGCCGTTCCAAGCGCCGCACCACTCCACCAGCCCGGCGGCACTTCTGGGCTCCGTGCACGGCGGGTCGGTGCGCCCCGGCGCAGTCTCCCTCGCCCATCGAGGGGTGCTGTTCTTGGACGAGGCGCCGGAGTTCCCCCGCAACACCCTGGAGGCGTTGCGACAACCGCTGGAGAGTTCGGTGGTTAGCCTGCATCGCGCGAGTTGGAGCGGTGAGGTTCCGGCCGATTTCCAGTTGATCGTCGCCGCCAACCCGTGTCCGTGCGGCTTCTACGGTTCCCAGGGATCACTCGGTACATCGGCACCGGTGTGCCGATGCCCGCAGACCACTCGTCAGAACTACGCCGCACGTATCTCCGGTCCGCTGCTCGATCGAATCGACCTGCGGGTGCAACTCCATCCGGTGCGTGCACGATCGCGAGGGGAATCGTCGGCAGACGTAGCCGAGCGTGTGGCGCAAGCACGCGCGCGGGCGTTGCGCAGGTGGAGTTCGGTGAATGCGCGAGCCGCCAATCCAGTGGTTGCATCGCACGCACTCGAACCAGCCGCGCAGGAGATCCTCGACGCCCACTTGCGTCGATCCGGTGGATTGCGTTCCACGCACCGCATCACCAAAGTCGCCTGGACGCTCAGCGATCTCGCCGGTCGGGAGCGCCCGAGTGTCCAGGACGTTCTCGAGGCCATCGAATGGCATCAACCACTGTGGGAAGCCGCCTGATGCGCGCCACCGATCCCGAAGCCGATCCCGATCTCGACGAGCCCGAGATCCTTCGTAAGGCCCGGATCGCCCTGGCGTGTGTATGCGAACCGGGCGAGCCAGGTCTAGCCGCTGCGATCGATCGACACGGGCCGGGTTGGCCGAGTGCAGCGCTGCTACGCGGAGACACCGCAGTGCGCATGCCTCGTCGAGACGCGATCGGCGAACGGCTCGCTGAGTTGGATCTCGATTCACAACTCGAGCGAACTGAGGAGATCGGAGCGCGAATCGCGCTGCCCGGTGATCCGGAGTGGCCGCGACAACTAGATGATCTCGGTGCGCGTCGAGTGCTCGCCCTGTGGTGTTGGGGAAACGCGGATCTTCGACTGCATGCCCTTCGTTCGGTCGCGATGGTCGGTGCTCGCGCCTGCACCCGGTACGGGGACTTCATCGCCCGGGAATGGTCCGCTGGGCTTGCCGAGAAAGGGATCGCGATCGTGTCCGGTGGTGCCTACGGCATCGATGCGGCTTCCCATCGGGGCGCACTTGCGGTCGACCGGGTGACCATCTGCGTGCTGGCTGGTGGAGTGGACAACGTCTACCCACGCGGACACGACGGCCTCTTTGCGCAGATCCTCGAGCGAGGAGTTCTCGTAAGCGAGGCGCCTCCGGGGGAAGTAGTGCGACGCCGTCGCTTCTTGTCGCGTAATCGCATCATTGCCGCGTTGTCGTCGGCAACCTGCGTGGTGGAAGCTGCTCGCAGATCCGGGGCGGCCAGCACCGCACACCACGCTGCGGATCTCGCCCGGCCGGTGCTCGCGGTTCCCGGGCCAGTCACCTCAGCGATGTCGGAAGGTACGAACCGACTGATAGGCGAGCAGATAGCCACCATCGTCACCGATGTCGAGACGATCGCGGAGATGATTCATCCTCTGGGCGCTGTGAAGTCCGAGATGGAAACGCATTCCTGGTTCGACTCTGCCGCGCGTGCCCGGTATCGAGAAGTCATCGATGCACTCAGTGTCTCCGCTGCACGAAGCGTCGAATCCATTGCCCGGCGCTCGGGAGTCGCCCCGTCGCAAGTGTCGAGGTGTTTGCGGCTGGCGGAGAACCATGGTGAAGCTTGCAGGGATGAGTCGGGACTGTGGCGGTACCGTCCGGGCGAGTCTCACGACGATAGCCGGCAATCCTTGCAACTATGAATCCGTGAAGCGTGCGGACGGGTGGGATGAATCCCTCGAGGAGTTCCGTTGCTACCTACGTGATGAAAAGGGTCGCAGCGCCAACACTGAGCGCGCCTACCTGATCGATATTGCTGATCTCGCCGATTTCTGCCAGGAGCGGGGTGTGGATTCCCCGGAGAAGCTGAACCTGACCTCATTACGTGCCTGGTTGGCCGAGGGGACGTCGTTAGGACTCGCGCGCGCGACGATCGCTCGTCGATCTGCTGCGGCACGCGCGTTCACGGCGTGGTGTGCGCGTACCGGGCGATGCGCGAGCGATCCGGGCCACCGGTTGGTTAGTCCTCGTGTGGGGAGTCGGCTGCCGACAGTCCTCGATCAGCGCCAGGCTGCGCAACTGCTCGAGTTCGCCGGGCGACACGACGGATCGGTGCTGGCGATCCGCGATCACGCCATGGTGGAAGTGCTCTATGGCTGCGGTGTGCGGATCGCCGAGTTGTGTTCGGCCGATATCGACGATGTCGATGCCGGCAATAGGACGATCCGGGTGATGGGCAAGGGCAGCAAGGAGCGAGTGGTGCCCTACGGGGTGCCCGCGCAGCAGGCCCTCGACGCATGGCAGCGGGTGCGGGTTGAAGTCGCGGCACCTGGTGAACACGCACTGTTCGTTGGCAAGCGAGGCAGCCGCATCGATGCTCGGGTGGCGCGCAGTGTGGTCACGCGGATGAGCGACGCCGCGGGAGTGCCGGTGATCGCGCCGCACGCCTTGCGACACAGCGCCGCGACCCATGTGCTGGAAGGCGGCGCGGACCTGCGCTCGGTACAAGAACTGCTCGGCCACGCGAACCTCGCCACCACCCAGCGCTACACCCATGTGTCCGTGGAGCGGTTGCGCAGCACTTTCGAGCAGGCACATCCGCGCTCAGGAGGCTGAGCCGAAGCCGTCGAGCGGCTTGAGAACGGGGATTCGGCTGATCCAGGCGATCGGGTCCACATAGGGGTCGGTCTTGTGGTCGAGGCGATCCCAGATCGGTCGGCGCAGGCCGAGGTGCAGGCAGCTGCTCGGGCAGTGCCCTGCCTCGATGGTTCCGATGACCTCCCCGGCGCGCACCGATTGGCCGAGGACCACCTCGGCGGATATCGGCAGGTAACTCGAGCGCACGGGGCCGTGATCGACCGTGACCGATCGGGTGCCGGCCACATCACCCACGAAGGTCACCACGCCATCGCCGATGGCGCGCACCTCCTGCCCCGCAGCGACCTGCAGGTCCACCCCGCGGGGCCCGGCCCCGAACCGGTCCACGGGGCGCTCGAAGGGACGGATCACGCCCGACAGGCCGCCATCCACGGGGGATATCCACGCCGAGCCGGGCCCCACGCCGGCACCGGCAGCCGGGCTGGCGAGGAGGACGAGCAGGACGAGCAGGACAGCGGGCATCGACATGGAGCCAGTCCACGCCCCCCGACCCGGTAGGGCCAGGGGCATGCTCCGACCTGGGGAGGGCGAATCGCCTGCCTGTGGACAACCCGCGTATGCTTACCCCGCTTCCTACGGGAAGACACATTTCGCGCGATCTACCGCCGTGCCCAGCACGGCCGACCGGCTCGACGGTCCCGCTCCGGCGGGCGAGCAGGACGAGATCGCCAGGGGATCACCCGCCGGGTGAGCCGACAACCGCACGCGGTGCCAACGCACCGCTCAAGGGCGCGCGCGCCCGAGAAGGAGAACGACCATGGCCGTCGTAACGATGCGCCAGCTGCTGGAAAGCGGTGTCCACTTCGGACACCAGACCCGGCGTTGGAACCCCAAGATGAAGCGCTTCATCTTCACCGAGCGCAATGGCATCTACATCATCGATCTGCAGCAGTCCCTGTCCTACATCGATCGGGCCTACGAGTACGTCAAGGAGACCGTCGCGCACGGCGGTTCCGTCATGTTCGTGGGCACCAAGAAGCAGGGCCAGGAAGCGATCGCCGAGCAGGCGAACCGCGTAGGCATGCCGTATGTCAACCATCGTTGGCTCGGCGGGATGCTCACCAACTTCAACACCGTGCACAAGCGGTTGCAGCGACTCAAGGAGCTCGAGGAGATCGACTTCGACGACGTCGCAGGTTCGGGCATGACCAAGAAGGAACTGCTGATGATGCGCCGCGAGAAGGAAAAGCTCGAGCGCACCCTCGGTGGTATCCGCGATATGGCGAAGATCCCCAGCGCCATTTGGGTCGTGGACACCAAGAAGGAGCACATCGCCGTCGGTGAAGCCCGCAAGCTCGGCATCCCGGTCATCGCGATGTTGGACACCAACTGTGATCCCGACGAGGTCGACTTCCCGATCCCGGGCAACGACGACGCCATCCGTTCGGTCGCGCTGCTCACCCGAGTGATCGCCGATGCCGTGGCCGAGGGCCTGATGGCTCGCGCCGGTGCTCCATCGGCCGAGGGTGCAGCCGAGGAGCCGCTGGCTGAATGGGAGCGCGAACTGCTGGCCGGTGCCGGTGCTGCCGATGAAGCTGCGGCAGCCGAGGTCACCAGCGCGGAACTCGCAACCGAGCAGTCCTAGCAACACCGAACCACGTACTAGCCACGTACTAGCCACCACCAACCACGATCAAGAGGACGAACATGGCAACGATCAGCGCCGCCGACGTCAAGCGGCTGCGGGAGATGACCTCCGCGGGAATGATGGAGTGCAAGAAGGCACTCGAGGAAAGCGGCGGTGATTTCGACAAGGCGGTAGAGGCCCTGCGCATCTCCGGAGCGGCCAAGGCCGCCAAGCGAGGCGCCGAGCGCACCGCCGCCAACGGTGTGGTCGCTGCGGTCGATAACGCGATGATCGAGTTGCTCTGTGAGACCGACTTCGTGGCCAAGGGCGAGGACTTCCAGGCGCTCGCCGGCACCCTCGCGCAGGCTGCGTTCGATGGCCAGATCGGTGACCGGGACGCGCTGCTGGCAGCCACCCTGGATACCGGCAAGAGCGTCGATGACACCGTGGGCGAGATGGCCGGCGTGATCGGGGAGAAGATCGAACTCGGTCGGGTCTCGGTGCTGCAGGCCCCAGCCACCACCTACCTGCACCGCAGGGCTTCGGACCTACCGCCGCAGGTGGGCGTACTGGTGGCCTACGACGGCAACGAGGAGGCCGCCAAGGGTGTGGCGATGCAGATCGCCGCGATGCGCCCACAATTCTTGACCCGCGAGGACGTCCCGGCCGAGACCGTCGAGAACGAACGGCGGATCGCCGAGACCGCGGCCAAGGAGGAAGGCAAGCCCGAGCAGGCCGTCCCCAAGATCGTTGAGGGCCGGGTCAACGCCTACTTCAAGGACAACGTGCTTCTTGAGCAGCCGAGCGTTGTCGACGGCAAGAAGTCCGTGAGCGACGTCCTGGCCGAATCGGGCACCACGGTCCGAGGATTCGCTAGGTTCGAGCCGGGCCAGGGCTGAGCCGGGCTGAACGCATTCGCTAGGGAAGGCGGAACGATGGATCGGTTGAGCAGCGAGCCGGTCCAGCCGTCATTGGAGGGGACCCTCCTCACCTGGCCGCAGGCACCCGAGGGCGGTTGGCGTCGGGTTCTCCTAAAGCTCAGCGGCGAGGCCTTCGCTGGCGGCGGGGGGCTGGGTGTGGACCCCGACGTAGTTTCCTCGATCGCACGGCAGATCGCCGAGGTTGTCCGTTCTGGCACCGAGGTGGCCGTGGTGATCGGTGGAGGCAACTATTTCCGTGGCGCGCAACTGTCCGAGCGCGGTATGGAGCGCGCCCGCGCTGATTACATGGGCATGCTCGGGACGGTGATGAACTGCCTCGCACTGCAGGACTTCTGCGAGAAGGCCGGTATCGACACTCGAGTGCAAACGGCCATCGCCATGGGACAAGTGGCAGAGCCGTACGTTCCCCGTCGCGCGATGCGACACCTAGACAAGGGTCGCGTGGTGATCTTCGGCGCCGGACTCGGCCAGCCGTACTTCTCCACCGACACCACCGCGGCGCAGCGCGCACTGGAGATCGGTGCCGAAGTGGTGCTGATGGCCAAAGGAGTCGATGGTGTCTACGACTCCGATCCGCGCACGAATCCCGATGCCACCAGGTTCGAGGAGCTCACCTGCGATGAGGTCCTAGCCCGTGACCTGAAGGTCGCTGATGCCACCGCCATCAGCCTGTGCCGGGATAACGATCTGCCCATCGTGGTGTTCAACTTGCTCGAGGAAGGCAATATCGCCCGCGCCGCTCGGGGCGAGCGCATCGGGACGCTAGTCTCATCGTGACGAAGGGAAACGCGTGAGCGACGACATCGACATGATCCTTCTCGAGGCGACCGAGAAGATGGATAAGGCCATCGAGGTGGCGCGCGAAGACTTCGCGACCATTCGCACCGGCCGGGCCAACGCCGCCATGTTCAACAAGATCGTGGTCGATTACTACGGCACCGCAACACCGCTCAACCAGCTCGCTTCCTTCCAGGTTCCCGAGGCTCGCATGATCGTGATCAGCCCGTATGACAAGGGCGCAACGGCCGACATCGAGAAGGCGTTGCGTGACAGTGACCTCGGCATCAACCCCAATACCGACGGCGCGATCATCCGCGTGGTCTTGCCCGAGTTGACCGAGGAGCGCCGCAAGGAGTACATCAAGATGGCGCGTGCGAAGGCTGAGGATGCACGCATCTCAGTGCGGAATATCCGGCGGCATGCCAAGGATTCCTTGGACAAACTACAAAAGGACGGAGACGCCGGCGAGGACGATGTTCGTCGCGCCGAGAAGCAGCTCGACGATCTCACCCATCAACACGTCGAGCACATCGACGAGGTCCTCAAGCACAAAGAGGCCGAACTGCTCGAGGTCTGAGCGGTGAACGCTGCCCGAGATCGCGACGCTAAGGGTTCACGCGCTGGTCGCAATCTGCCAGCCGCCATCGCGTCTGGCGTGGTGCTCGCCGTCATCGTCATCGTCAGTCTGTTCACCCTGAAGTGGCTGTTTGGGGTAGTCGTCATCATCGCGCTGGGTATCGCGATGCGCGAAATGGTCCTTGCTTTTGCGTCACGAGACATCAAGATCGCCCGAGTACCGGCCTACAGCGCGGTCGTCATCCTTCCAACCGTTGCTTACTTGACCGGACCCATCTGGCAGTTGGTGGCAACCGGTGCACTGTTACTTGCCGCCATGTTGTGGCGCATCCGGCGCGGTGCCGAAGGCTACGTACGCGATATCAGTGCATCGTTCTTCGTGATCGCCTATCTGCCGTTCATGGCAGGGTTCTTGATGCTGACCCTGGCAACGGACAACGGGCCGATTCGCGTGGTCGTCTTCATCCTGCTCACCATCAGTAACGACATCGGCGGGTATTTCGCCGGCATCTTCTACGGCAAGCACCCGATCGCAGCATCCATCAGCCCCAAGAAGTCTTGGGAAGGTTTCGCGGGCTCGTTGATCTTGCAGATGATCGTTGGCGCACTTGCCTTCATGTTCCTCCTCGACGCCCCATGGTGGCAGGGGGTTATCGCGGGAGTAGTGCTGACGATCACCGCGACCGGCGGTGACTTCGCCGAGAGCGCGATCAAGCGAGACCTCGGGGTCAAGGACATGGGTAGTTTCCTGCCCGGCCATGGCGGAATGATGGATCGACTCGACTCTCTCATCCCGAACGCTTTCGCTTCGTGGGCGCTGTTCACGATCTTCCTGGGGCCGACCGTGCTGATGGGTGCAGCCTGATGGTCGATCTCGTCCTCGAGGCGCCGAAGAAAGGCAAGCCACCGACGCATCTGCTGGATCTCACGCGCGCCGAGCGGCGAGACGCGGTGGCCGAACTCGGAATGCCGGCCTACCGTGCCGATCAGGTATCAACGCACCTGCTCGTGCACCTGCAAGACGACCCTGATCAATGGACCGACGTTTCGGTGGCCGACCGGGAGAAGTTGGCGGTGGTCCTTCCCACGTTGTTGGATCCGGTCCGCACGCTCGACTGCGATAACGGCACAACGGTGAAGTCCCTCTACCGCCTGCACGACGGCTCCTTGGTCGAGTCGGTCTTGATGCGGTACACCGACCGGATCACCATGTGCATCTCATCCCAAGCCGGCTGCGGCATGAACTGCCCGTTCTGCGCCACCGGTCAGGCCGGACTCACCCGGAACCTGTCGACCGCGGAGATCGTCGAGCAGGTACTCGCAGGAGCACGCGCTCTTGCTTCTGGTGACGTGCCCGGTGGTCCGGGACGCATCAGCAACATTGTCTTCATGGGCATGGGGGAGCCGCTGGCGAACTACTCCGCTGTGCTCGGTGCGCTGCATCGGTTCGTCGACGATCCGCCCGAGGGGCTGGGGATGAGTGCCCGGGGGATCACGGTTTCCACAGTCGGTCTGGTGCCTCGCATCCGGCAACTTGCCGACGAGGGTCTGCCTGTCACCCTCGCGGTCTCCTTGCATGCACCGGACGACCATCTGCGCGACTCCCTCGTGCCGATAAACAATCGCTGGAAGGTCTCCGAGGTGCTGGATGCGGCATGGTTCTACGCCGATCAGACCGGGCGTCGGGTCAGCATCGAGTACGCGCTCATCAAGGACATCAACGATCAACGCTGGCGTGCCGAGCTGCTTGGTCAGATGCTTGCTGGCCACCTCGTGCACGTAAACCTCAGTCCGTTGAACCCCACGCCCGGCTCCAAGTGGACCGCTTCCACGCCGCAGGCCGAGGCGGAGTTCGTCTCGGCACTTCGCGAGGCGGGAGTAGCGGTCACGGTTCGCGATACGCGAGGCCGGGAGATCGAAGGTGCCTGCGGCCAGCTCGCCGCGCTGGAAGGTTGATTCGCTAACGCGCGAAGCATCGTCGTGCCACACTCTCGCCTCATGGAGCCCTCAGCGAGACAGTCGCTCATGCAGCGCGAGATATCTCTTTGGCTTGAAGCCCTGCTCTCGATGATCCGTGTCGTCGTGGGGATCATCTTCATCTTCTGGTTGTTGACGCTCATGCCCACTCGCAGTGATCCATCTGCGGCCCTTCCACTGGTGCTGCTCATTCTCGGGTGCGCCCTGTACGGGTCCGTGCTGTGGCTGCAATTGCATCGAGTCTCCAAATCACACAGACCCGGAATCCTGGCGGCGGAATCGCTCATCTTGAGCGCGGCGCTGTTCCTGGCGATCTTTAGCGCGATCTACGTGATCATCGATGGCAACGCACCAGGTTCGTTCTCCGAACCCATCGATCACTTCACGGCGACATACTTCGCGTTGACCGTATTGGCGACCGTGGGCTTCGGGGATATCACGGCTGTTAGTGACCCGGCGCGCTTCGTAGTAATGATCCAGATGGCCTTGGGTCTGGTCTTCATCGCTGCCATTATTCGAGTCTTCACTTCAGCAGCGCAGCGAGCTCGAAGCGCGCGGTCGGGACGACACGATGAGGCACGGAAGGAATAGTCACGTGAGTCGATACACCGATGCCTACCAGCGCAGTTTGTCCGATCCCGAAGGGTTCTGGCTTGAGGCCGCACGTGGCATCGACTGGATGAAGTC
>CBFIHB010000052.1:0-11029 GCA_965662415.1 Actinomycetes bacterium
CACCCGAGCGAAAACGCTTCGCAAGATCGATGCCATGGCGCAGCGGCTCGCCGAATGCGACGGCGACTGCCTTTTGAACCTGCATTTCCACACACCGAAGGGCCCAGCCCGCGACGCCGTCACCGACTCCTGTTCAGCAGGGGACTTCGATATCGCCGGCACGGACATCGTGACACAGGGGATAGTTACCCCCGCTCAACTCCTCGCAACCTGCATCGTGGCGCGGATGGAGACGAAATCCGGCGTCCCAGTCGAGGGGGTGGCGTGGGTGATCGAGGATGCCCCTGCGGGAACGTCGCTTCCCATCACCAGGGTCGACATGTACGTGCAGCGCCTGCCCTAAGTTGCCTACCGTGGATGATCTCGCCTTGGCGCTCGAACTCGCCGATGCCGCCGATGCTGTGTCGATGGCCCGCTTTCAGGCCACCGACCTACACGTCGACACCAAACCCGACCTCACGCCGGTAACCGACGCCGATCGCGCGGTCGAGCAGACGCTGCGCGAATTGCTTGCTCGCACGCGTCCTGATGATGCCGTCCACGGCGAGGAATACGGATCCCAGCAAGGTCATCGCCAATGGATCATCGACCCGATCGACGGCACCAAGAACTTCGTGCGGGGGGTACCGGTGTGGGCGACCTTGATCGCACTTCGAGAAGGGCCGGACATCACCACAGGGGTTGTCTCCGCCCCCGCTCTAGGGCGGCGCTGGTGGGCAAGCAGCCAGGGGGCGGCGAGTTGCTCTGCGCCGGGTCGCACACAACGCGTCGGCTTGACCGTCAGCAACGTAAGCGCGCTGGCCGACTCGTCCTTCTCCTTCTCCGACGCCATCGGCTGGCCTCCTGGGTCACTCGACCGCCTACTACAGACCACCTGGCGACAGCGTGGCTACGGGGATTTTTGGTCTCACATGATGGTGGCTGAGGGTGTACTCGATATCGCTGCTGAGCCGGCATTGAAGATCCATGATGTCGCGGCTCTCGTCCCGATCATCGAAGCAGCGGGCGGGAAAATCACGTCATTCGATGGCTCCGAACTGCACTGGGACGACGCCGAACGGGAGTTCTCAGCACTCACCACGAATGGACTTCTTCACAATTCGGTCGTAGATCTGCTTGGGACCTAGCCGCGAACACCCGATGGCCGCACCATGGAGGCACCGATAAGGAGGTGCTCGATGCGTGTCTCGCAGATTCTCACCACCAAAGGCAGCGATGTCTACTCGATCACTCCGCAGCACACCGTAGGTGATCTCGTTCACGAACTCACCGAACATAAGGTCGGCGCATTGCTCGTTCGCGATCAGGACGGTGCCATAGCGGGCATCGTTTCCGAGCGCGATGTCGTGCGGGCGCTTGCAGTTCGCGAATCTATTCTCGGAGACCCTGTGGCCGCCATCATGACCAGCGAAGTGGTCACGGTCTCACAGGATGCCGATGTTTCGGACCTCATGCGATTGCTCACCGAACGTCGGATCCGGCATGTGCCGGTGCTTGATAGCGATGACACATTGGTCGGCGTCGTGTCGATCGGAGACGTCGTGAAGAACCGGATGGACGAACTCGAGTCCGAACACGCAGCGCTGGTGGAGTACATCACTCACGGCGGCTAGCGCGCGGCCACCAGCAAAGGCATGCCACCGCGCGGACGGATCGTGACCAAAGGCTCACCGACCGGAAGCCCATGTCCCGACGGCAGTGCCACGGTGAATTGACGTACGAGTTGGGCGAGCACCATGACCGCCTCAACGTAGGAGAAGTCGCGACCGATGCACAACCGCGGGCCCGCGCCGAAGGGAATGTGGGCAAACCGCGGAATGGCTTGCAAGAAGCGCTCAGGCTGGAATGCCTGTGGGTCAGGCCAAAGATCCGGATGTCGATGTAGCAGCCATGGACTCATGATGATGAGGGATCCGGCGGGAACCCGGGTCCCATCAATGAGGTCGTCGTTGAGCGCGCGCCTTGTTACCAGCCAGGCCGGCGGGTACAAGCGCAAGGTCTCCTCTACGACCGCTCGAGTGAACGGAAGTTCGGAATAGTCACCGAAGGAAATCGGTCGATCCGGCGCCACGGATTCGGCCTCGGCCGCGATGCGGTCGGCTGCCTGCGGGTGCTGGGCCAGCAACCCCCATGCCCACCCGAGCGCGCTGGCCACTGTCTCGTGGCCGGCGACGATGAACGTCACGAGTTGATCGCGAATCTGCGCGACCGAGAGCGGCCGACCCTGCTCGTCACGAACAGCCAACAACAACCCGAGGAGATCTCCACCTGGTGAATCGCTGCGGGAAGCGACCATCTCACTCACGGCCGAATCCAGACGAGCCACCGATCGCCGCAGCACGCGATTGGCCGGAGTAGGAAGCCAGGCAGGGGGTGTGAGGGGGACCCGGGCGCGGGCCACCACGACTTCCAACGCATCCAATGTCGCATCGGCGATCTCACTGGAACGCCCGGTGAGATCGGTGCCCATCAAGGATGCGGCAACCACCTCGAGTGCGGCCCCCATCATGAAGGCGTCGACATCGACCACCGATCCAGCCGGCAGCGCCGCCCACTGATCGGCCACGCGTTTCGTTGCGGCGACCACGTGACCGCCGATCTCCTCGAGAGCGGAGTGATGGAAAGCCGGTTGCAGGACTCGGCGCTGTTCGCGCCATGCCGATCCGTCGGAAGTGAGCAGGCCCTCGCCGGTTACCAAGGACAGCGCTCGGTATTGGATCGTGGACTTGTCGTAGCCACGGGCGTTATCGACCAGTACATGACGCACGCCGGCCGGGCTATTGACGAGGTAGGACGGCGGCCGCGGAACAGGGAATTGAGTGATGTCACCGTATTCGTTCCACACCGAGTTCACGTAGGCCAGCGGGTCGCGACGGATTGTCTGGAATGCGCGCAACATCTCCGGGCCGAGTGGGCCGGGCGCGGTGGCAGGTGTCCCGAGGAAATGGGTCGGTCGCTTGCTCACGGACTTCGCGTAACTCACGAACGAAGGATCGCGTTCTCCTCGACGAACAATCGGATTCGACCAGACACATGATCGAGTGAGTCCTGGGCTACTGCTTTGCCAATGTCGGTCGCATACGCCGCTTCGAAGGACTCACGATCGTCGAACCACAGCTCGGCGATTCCATCCACACCCCCGTCAATACGCTCCGCAGCATCACCTGGGTCGGTCACGAGGTTGAAGCGAATTTCGCGCACTCCCGGCAGTTGCCGGGCACGTGGCGCATGTTCCTCGAGCCACCAGGTGGCGAACTGCTGCGCCGACATCTGCTCACCGCGCGTCAACAGGATCATGGCCTTGAACATGAATCCATCCTCCTACTGCGGCTTCTGCACTCGAGCGCCAGGTCGACCACCACACGAAAGGGCCAACGCGATCACGATCTCGTCTTGGTGCGGCGCGTCAGGTATGGCAATGTCCACAGCATCCATGTCGTCGAAGACCCAGCGGTCGTCTTTGTTACCGATGGGCATCGTGATCATCGATCCAGGTCCGGCGACCTTCTTGGTTCCCGGGATGATGTCAGTTCCGCCCCCGATAGCTGCGCGTACCGGGGCACCGAACCGAGGGTGCAGGATCGCGGCACTGTGCTCCCGGTCCCCCGCCGTGCCGACGACCGCTCCTTTGCCGTAGCCGCGAACGTCCTGCGCGCTCAAGCCGACCGATGCGAGCTGCGTTAGACACTGCTCCACTAGGTAGGCACCGGAATCCGCGCCCAGTTCCTCCATCTCCGATAGGTCCACCACGACACCGGCCCCGGCGAGCGGGTTCGTCACCACAATCGCGCAGGTGGCGATCGTGGTGGGATCAGGCAACGCTCCGCCTGCCTCGGAGAAGGTCTGGTGAACACTCGAGTGCACGGCTCTGATTTTCATCCCGCTACTCCCTCGACATCGGTGACCGCCTGGTAGATCGTGCTGCGCTGGACGATGCGCCGACCGAGATCCGACACTGCCGGTGCCAACTGGGCCGGATCCATACCCTGGCCGTGGGCGGCACCAGCGGCACGCGAGATGTTCTCGTCCATCAACGTCCCTCCGATGTCGTTGACGCCCCCTTGCAAGAGTTGCATCGCCCCCGCGAGGCCGAGTTTCACCCACGAGGCCTGGACGTTATCGATCGTCCCCCGGTATGCGATCCGCCCGATTGCGTGCATAAGGACCACCTCCCGCCACGTGGGGCCGCGTCGCGCCTTGCGCTTGAGGTAGATGGGAGAGGCCATGTGCACGAACGGAAGCGGAATGAACTCAGTGAAGCCACCGGTCCTCTTCTGCAATTCGCGCGTAGCAAGGATGTGAGCGATCCAGTGTTCCGGGCGCTCGATGCTGCCGAACATGATCGTCACATTGGATCGCAAGCCGATGCCGTGCGCCGTCTCATGCACCATCAGCCATTCCTCGGTGTTGACTTTGTCCGGGCACAAAACCGCCCTGACGTCGTCATGCAGGATCTCTGCGGCCGTCCCGGGCAAGGACGCAAGCCCAGCGTCCTTGATCCTGGTCAGGTAAGACTCGAGTGGTTCACCGAGGCGACGCGATCCCTCCAGAACCTCTAGCGCGGTGAATCCGTGAACGTGCATGGACGGCACTGCGTCCTTGACCAACTCCGTGACCCGTACGTAGTAGTCGCCATCGAATTCCGGATGTATGCCGCCTTGCAGGCAGACCTCCGTCGCGCCGAGGGCGGCTGCCTCACGCACTCGCCCTACGATTTCCGAGTCCTCCAGCAGGTACGGGCGCCCCCGCAGGTTCAGTGATAGCGGGCCCTTGGAGAACCCGCAGAACGTGCACTTGTACGTGCACACATTCGTGTAGTTGATGTTGCGGTTGCGCACGAAAGTGATGTCCGGACCATTGACTTCGGCACGGATGGCGTCGGCCACTTCGGCGATCGCCGCGACTTCGCGACCGCGGGCGGCGAAGAGGACGGACATCTCCGGCGCACCCACCTCATGGCCAGCGGTAACACCGTTCAGGACCTCCCGAACCGCTCCACCGATCGCGACCGAAGTTGGTATCAGGTCCGGCGGTGTTCGGTCGGCGCCGGAGTACCACGCAGTGGAACGGCGACCGATCTGGATCACCTCGGCACCGGTTCCGACGTTGGCTGCCATCTCATAGCGTTCGGGGAATACAGCGCCGGGATCATCGCGGGCCATTCCATCGGCGTCGCTGCGATCGAGGACTGCGAAGTGCAGACCTTCATCGATCCAGGTATCGGCAGCGTTCACGAACTCCGGATACACGGTCAATCGCGGGGCGAGTTCACGGCCATGCTCGGCGGCTTCGCGCCTCAAGGATTCCAGTGATGGCCACGGACGCTCGGGGTTCACGTGGTCGATGGTGACGGGCGAGACACCGCCGAAATCATCGATGCCAGCTTCGATCAGCGCACCTGCATCCTCGACGAGGTTCGGCGGAGCCTGGACATGCACGTCCGTCGGCAGAATCGTGCGGGCTAGCGCGATCGCATCCAGCAAGTCCTCCATGCTGCAGGCAGGGGCATCTCGCATTCCCGTGCCCGGCTTCGGGACGAAGTTCTGCACGATCACTTCCTGGACATGGCGATGTCGATCGTGCGCCGATGCAATCGCCTCGAGTGCGTCGATCCGATCAATGCGCGTCTCACCGAAACCTACGAGAATCCCCGTCGTGAACGGAATCTTGAGTTCCCCTGCGCTCTCCAAGGTGGCCAGGCGGCGCTGTGGGTCCTTGTCCGGGGCTCCCCGGTGAGCCGCGAGATCAGGGTTTAAGGACTCGATCATCATCCCCTGACTCGGGGAGACGGCCCGAAGTCGCGCGAGGTCCTCCCGGTCTAGGGCACCGGCATTTGCGTGCGGCAGCAGTCCCGTCGTGTCGAGCACACGTCGGCAGGCAGCTTCGAGGTAGTCGATAGTCGAGGTGTAGCCGTTCACCTCGAGCCACTCTCGAGCCTGCGGATAGCGATCTTCGGGATATTCCCCGAGCGTGAAGAGCGCCTCATGACAGCCGGCCTGCGCACCTTGTGTTGCGATTTCCTCGACCTCGTCGAGTGACAAGTACGGGGCGGGGAGGTGATGGGGGGCCTGGGCGAATGTGCAGTATCCGCAGCGATCGCGACACAACTTCGTGAGCGGAATGAAGACCTTAGGCGAGTAGGTGACGCGGGTGGACGTGCGATCCCTACCCACGAGCCCTCCTCCAGTGAACGTCGACGGCCCCCGGCTCGTATAGTGGCATACACGATCGTTCGGGGACCGTCGACTCCGAGATGGGTTTCGTGTCGAACAATTGCTCGACGCGAAAGTGGACGCTAGGAGGCGTTGACGCTGCCCTTCGCTCCGCTGGATTCGAACTCACGAACGCCTGCCCGCGATGCGATCCAGGTCCACCCGGGCTCGCGCACGGGAGCGTCCTCGCCCACGATCTCCAGGCCGGCCACGGCGGCATTGCCGAAGTTGTCGTCGACATGGACGATGTTGTCGAAGCCGGCGCTTTGCATCACCGACGCAACAGCCGCGGCGCGGTAACCGGATCCGCAGTAGACGTACACATCGACATCTCGAGGCAACTCACCGAGACGGTCGAGAACCTCGTAGAAGGGCATGAAGGTCGCACCCTTCACATGTCCGGCTTCCCACTCAAGAATCTGTCGGGTGTCGATTACAACAGCAGTCGGGTCGGCTTTCCATTCCTTGGCCATCTCATCGAAGTCAACGCGACGGATGAACGCAGGAGCTTCACCTTCGGGCATCCAGGACTCAGGGTTGCCGACTGCCTGTCCAGTGGGGCGGTCAATGCCGATGCGCACGAGTTCACGCTGGGCCGCTTCGACCTGCTCAGTGGTCGCACCGAGCAGGGTGACCGGGGTTCCCCAGGGAATCATCCAGCCGAGGTAGTTGATGAAGGCACCATCGAGATCGAAGTTCACCGCTCCCGGAACGTGGCCGGCTGCGAAGACCTCGCGCGAACGTAGATCCACGAGCCACTCCCCCGACTCGACGCGGCGCCGCAGTTCAGCCGGATCCACCGGCTGGGGTAGCGAGAGATCGATCTCGGCCGGACCCGCGGCATTGGCTGGACCCATGTGGGCGTAGTAAGCGGGGAAGACATCCAGGCCGGCCAGCAGCATCTCGACGAAGTCTTCTTCGGCTTGGGTAAGCGCCGGGTTGATCGACTTCTCTTGACCCAAGGACGTCTGGACACCCTCCGTTTGGATAGAAGAGCAGAAGGAGCCGAATCCATGTGTGGGGTAAATCTGGGTATCGGGCGCTAATTCATCTACGAGTTTGTGTGCGGATTGCCACTGATCGTGAGCCTGCTTCACGGTCAGGTCCGGTGCGACCAGATCGGGGCGACCGACGGTGCCGTACAGCAGAGACCCACCAGTGAAGACCGCGCCGGGATGGTTGTCGCGACTCACCGCAAAGGAGATGTGGTGGGGGGTATGGCCGGGTGTGTGCACGACGCGTACGTCGAGGTCTCCGACCCGGAACTGTGCCCCTTCGCCAACCGCCTCGACCTTCGACTCGCCGAGGTAGGCAAGTTCAACGTCGGCCGGCACCATGTAGCGGGCGCCATGTTTCTTGGCGAACTGATACCCGCCGTTCACGTAGTCATTGTGGATGTGGGTCTCGCCAACGTGGGTAACGGTCAGGCCGTGCTCGGCGATCAGCTTCTCGATACGGTCGGTGTCCCGCTGCGGATCGATCACGAAGGCACTCACGCCGTCGTGGACTATGTATCCGCGGTCCCCCAACCCGGGGGTATCGATAACGATGACGTGCGGTGCGCTGCTTGCGGTCATGACGCTGCTCCTACTCCTGTGTGCTTGTTCTGCGGCAGGCCCGATGCGCGCCAGGCTGCCATCCCTTCGCTCGTGAGCATCCTTTCGGTGCGAGTCCCACCTTAATACCCCCAGGGGTATTAAGTCCAGCAATTGTCCGGACAAAGTTTGCCAACACGGGTTCATGTGAATTCGCGCACAAGGGGGGCTTTTTGTTTGGCAAAACAACAAATATGCGACATACTCGTTATGTGCCACGGAAACCCCGGGCACACGACGCACAATCGAAAGGAGCGACCCTCCATGAAGAAGTTCAACGCATTCGTCAGCTCCCTGCTGCCGAGCCGGAACATCGACCCCGAGCTCGCCGCCCGCAAGGAGATCTACCGCGAATGGGACCGCGAGCGCCGCCGGGCCGTCAGCCCCAGCGATCTTGCGGAGATCGACGCGATCTTCTCCCGCGCCCTCTAACTCCCCTCTTTCCCCGATGCGGCGTCACACGACGCCGCATCGGGCATTTCAGGCGAAGTCCACCGTCACTGGGGCGTGGTCGCTCCAGCGCTCGTCATAACTCGGTGCCCGACCGATCACTACCCCAGTTGCCCGATCCGCGAGCCCGGGGGTGGCCACGTGATAGTCGATCCGCCAGCCGGCATCGTTGTCGAAGGCCTGGCCACGCCAGGACCACCAGGTGTAGGGGCCCGGGCCGGCTCCACCGAACTCCCGTCCGAGATCCCGCCACGAACGTGCGAACCATCGATCGAGGTAGGCGCGCTCCTGCGGTAGGAAGCCCGCGCTCTTCAGATTGCCCTTCCAGTTCTTGATGTCGACTTCGCGGTGGGCGATGTTCAGATCTCCACAAACAAGGGCTTCGATCCCGTCCCTGCTCGCGCGTCGCGCCAACGCACGCATCCGCGCATCCATCCCCTCCAGGAACGCGTACTTGGCATCCTGCTTCGGGGTGTCTGCCTCACCGGAATGCACGTAAACGCTCGCGATAGTGACGGGCCCCGCTTCGGTATCGAGATCCACCTCAACCCACCGGCCCTGACCGTTGATCGAGTCCTGACGGAACTTCTCACGTACCGATAGCGGCTCATCGGGGGTCAGGACCGCGACTCCGGCACGGCCCTTCTCCGGTGCTTCGACCAGAGCCAAGTGCCACGCCGCGAGTGGAGAGTCGGCGATGGCCGCCTCGGCCTGCGCCCTGGTCGCACGGACCTCTTGCAGGCAGATGGCATCCGCGCCGGAATGCGCCAACCACTCCAGGCCCCCACGTCGAGCCGCGGCCCTGATCCCGTTGACGTTCGCGGTCACGACACGCATCAGGGCAGGCTCCCTCTAGGTCGTCGTGAGTTGGAACTCGATGCCCACCCAGTCGAACTCCTCGTCGACTCCGAGCCCGTAGCCGTAAGTGCCCTTCTGGTGGACCTCGAAGGTGAGTTCGAAGGTGCCATCGGCTTTGACTACCGTCTGAATGGGGAGATTCTCGAAGTGGCCCGATCCAGCCTTATCGGTGGGCACGAAGCGGGTCAGCGTCATGACCGTGCCTGGTTGCATACCCTCCGGTGCAGTGCCACTAATGGTGACGGGTGCGCCCGCGGGGGCCCGGTTGGTGCTGATGGTGGCGGTTCCACCCCAACCTGTGACGTTCGGCGTTTTGGTGAAACCTGAACGCGTAAGTTGCTTCTTGGTCAGCTGGACTGCTTGGGAGGAACCCTTCGCGGCCGCCGAGGAATCACCCGTGGTGGTGAGTTGGAACTGAAAACCCACGAACTCTGGTGAGAAAGAATCGGTGAAGTAGCCAACCGAGTACCCGAAGGTCCCGACGTAGCCCAACTGCATGCGCATCGCGAAGGTCCCGTTCGGGTTCACGGTGGTCGTGATATTCAAGGGCTTCATCTCACCGTTGCCCTGCGTATCCGCCGGCACGTAGCGGGACAGCGTCAGCAATTGACCGGGGGTAGTGAAGTCCGGAGCCTTGCCCGTGATGACGACGTCCTCCCACTGAGCGGCGGTGTTGGTTGACAGTTTCGCGGTGCCCGGAGCCCAATCCACCACATTCGGCTTCTTCGGGTAGCCGGCCTGCGTCAGTTGCTTGGACGTGAGCGAAACATCGGCCTGGACGATTGGCGCTCCAGCGACAATCAAACCCACGGCGGCGATAGTCGACACGATCGTTGTCCGTAACTTCACGGGGGTTCCTTCCTCGAATTCGTGCTCACACTGTAGACGGCCAGTCCACTTCCGCTGCCACGCGCAACGCCTGCGCACCGATAGTTAGGGCCGGGTTTTGCGCCCCGCTCGAAGGGAAGAAGGACGAATCCACGACGAACAGGTTCCGGACGGTATGACTTCGACACCACGGGTCCAGGACACTGCGGGCCGGATCGTTGCCGGCGACGGCCGTTCCGCACATGTGCGAATTGAGCGCTATGTCGAAGCGCTGTTCGAATATCCCGACGTAACCAGCCCTGCGAAGAATGGATTTCGCCTTCGTAAGTAGGAGCTCGTGGCGGTCGTAGTTGGTCCGACGCCAGGAGACGTGGATCCGTCCCTTGCCATCGACCGTGACTCGATTATGCGGGCTTGGCAGGTCCTCGCTCATCACCAAGCCCTCGATGCTCCGTGAAGAGACACGATCCAACACACGCAGAGGGACTTTCGTCGCGTGAGTCTTCATCATCAAGCCCTGAACTTTGCCAATCAACTGAATCGTGCCTCCGGGGAATCCATCCCCGAGATCCCGGTAGAAGTCATTAACGGCCATGGTCTTTTGGAACACCACATCGTTCTTTCGTCGAGGATCGACGGCAGCGAAGTGTGTATTGCTGTGAACCATGTAGTTGCGACCAACAAGTCCCGTGTCATTCGCCAAGCCCTTCGGATGTTCCTCGCTAGCGGATTTCAACAGCAGTGCCGCACTGTTGGCTGCCCCAGCAGAAATTACGAAGGCTCCCCCGGTTATGCGCACGCGCTCACCATCGTGCTCGGCATCCAATGCCACTACCCGGTCACCTTCCGCCACGATGCGATCGACCTTCGTGTTGGTCGCAAGCCGCACGTGCCCCGACGCGATCGCCGGAGCAAGCGCGCAGGTCTCGGCGTCGGATTTCGCCCCGAGGCGACACGGGAAACCATCGCAAGTGCTGCACCGGATGCAAGAACCACCCGGTTGTAGATCGATTCCCATGGCTGTACTCGAAGGATGCAAGCCCTGGTGCCGTAGTCGTGAGATCAATTCCGCTACGTAGGGCTCGT
>CBFIHB010000053.1:0-10744 GCA_965662415.1 Actinomycetes bacterium
ACTCTGGTCTCGCCGCCTCCCGGACGCACATAGGAATCCGAGGCCCATAAGGCCAGCTCCGAGCCAAATCGCTCGAGCAGTTCGGCGCGTTGTAGCCCCTCCCACTGCCCGGCGTGGGTTTCGCGAAGACGTTCGTCCGCGGTAATCGCCATGCCGGTGAGTCCACCCAGCGCTTGGGCCGTCGCAAACGCGCGCGAGAGATCCGACGACACGATCCGGTGCGGAGCCAGATGAACCAGCATCCCGGCGGCGCGCTCGGCCTGAGCGATGCCTTGTTCGTCGAGCGGAATATCGGACTGCCCCTGGAATCGACGCTCGGCGTTCCACGCGGTACGACCGTGCCGCCACAGCACGATTCGGCGTTCGCTCACGAAGAAGCGTTTCGGCTCGATTGGATCGTTACCGATTCGGGTAACGCCAGTAGCGGGCAGTCCTTCCATAGCCGTTCGATGGCGTAGTGCATCCGGTCTTCGGCTAGTTGGACGTGGACGACGACGTCCGCAAAGTCCAGCAGCACCCAGTGGCCTTCCTTCAATCCTTCACGGCGCACCGCCTTCACGCCTCGAGAGTGCAGGCGCTCCTCGACCGAATCGACGATCGCCTTGACCTGGCGCTCGTTCGCAGCCGAGCAGATGACGAAGACATCGGTGATGACCAGTTGATCGCTTACATCTATCGCCACGATGTCGGTGGCGAGCTTGTCCGATGCCGCCTCGGCTGCGGCGATCGCGGTCTGGACTGCTTCGGCTGAGGCCGTCATCCGCCTGCCTTTGCATAGAGACGCTTCTTGCGGATCCAGCGGGCCACACCCTCGGGCACGAGGTAATCGACTGGCTCACCGGCGGCCACGCGTGCGCGGATGTCACTACTCGAGATCGCCAGCGCCGGAATCTCGATCAAAGTCACAACACCCTCAGGTAAACCGGGATCGCTGAGGTGGTGGCCGGGGCGGGTGACGCCGACCAGATGGGCACGATCGACGATGCCATCGGGATCGTGCCAGCCAACGATCTCGGCGAGCGCATCGGCGCCGGTAATGAAGAACCACTCGGCCTGCTCGCCGGGGTGCGCCCCCGCGAAGGCCGACTGTAGATCGCGCAGGGTATCGACGGTGTAAGTAGGACCTTCTCTGTCGATGTCCACTCGGGACACCTCGAAGCGCGTGTCGGCTGCCGTGGCGATGACCGTCATCAGGTAGCGGTCCTCACCCGAAGTTGCGGTGCGCTCCTTGTGCCACGGGATGCCGGTCGGAGTGAAGATGACCCGCTGCAAACCGAAGCGGTGGGCGACCTCCGAGGCCGCCACCAGGTGGCCGTGATGGATGGGGTCGAAGGTGCCGCCCATCACGCCTACGCGGCGATTCGTCAGCGGTCCACCTTGATCATCATGGTCACGATTAGCAGGCCCACCAAGATGGCGAAGGCCACGACTCCGAAGAGCCAGGCCGGCGTGGAGGCTTCCCCGCCACCCTCGGCGGCGACTACCTGGTTCGCGAGCTGGATCGGCAAAGCGGCGAGCGAATCCTTCATGGTCAACACCCTACCCCCGGGTGTGGCCGTCGCCGGTCACGATGAAGGTTGTGGAGGTCAACTCCGGTAGACCCATCGGGCCACGGGCGTGCAGCTTCTGCGTGGAGATCCCGATCTCGGCACCGAACCCGAATTCCCCACCGTCGGTGAAGCGGGTGGAAGCGTTGATCATGATCGCCGCCGAATCGATGCGCGCGGTGAAGTGGGCAATTGCGGATTGGCTATCGCTGATCACAGCCTCGGTGTGACCGGAGGACCAGCGCCGGATGTGCTCGATCGCCTCGTCGATGTCCTCGACGATCTTCGCGGCCAGATCCAGGGAGTAGTACTCGGCCGCCCAGTCATCGTCCGTAGCCTCGACAACAGTGCATGGGCCACCGTCGGCCGCTCGCACGAACCTTTCCTCCGCATGCAAGGTCACGCCGGCCTCGGCAAGAGCCTCCAGCGCAGCCGGCAAGAAGGCATCGGCAATATCCCGGTGAACCAGGAGGGTCTCGGCCGCGTTGCACACACTCACCCGCTGTGCCTTGCTGTTCACTACGAGAGCCACCGCCTTGTCGACATCGGCATCGGCATCGACGTACACGTGGCAATTACCAACACCGGTTTCGATCACCGGGACGGTGGAGTTCTCCACCACGCTGCGAATCAGCGATTCCCCACCGCGCGGGATGAGTACGTCCACCAGACCACGGGCTGTCATCAGATGCTTGACGGACTCGTGTGAATCTCCGGGGACCAGTTGCACGCAGTCAGGATTCAGTCCCAGCGTGCTTAGTGCACTGCGCATGGCCGCGGTCAGTGCGCGATTACTGCTCATCGCCGATGACGACCCGCGCAAGAGCGCCGCGTTGCCGCTCTTCAGGCACAGACCTGCAGCGTCGACAGTCACGTTCGGCCGCGCCTCGTAGATCATCCCCACCACGCCGATCGGTACCCGGATCTGACGCACCTGCAGGCCATTGGGCAGGGTGTAGCCGCGGATCACTTCGCCGACCGGATCCGGCAAGGCCGCCACATCGCGCAGCGCCTGGGCGATGCCGGTGATGCGCTCGGGAGTCAGGGTCAACCGGTCGATGAGCGCATCGGAAGTGCCGCTCTCCCGGGCTCGTGCGATGTCGGACTGGTTCTCGGCAACGATTTCGGTGATATTCGCTTCGAGCGAATCGGCCATCGCGAGCAGAGCCGCGTCCTTTTCGTCGCGGGTGAGAACGCGCAGGTCCTGCGCCGCTGCGCGCGCACGGCGTGCGGTCTCGTGCACGAGTTCGCGATCGTCGAGCATGACCGAAGGGTACGCCCGCACTAAAAGGGTGCTATCCGCCCCTCAGGGGAAAGCGAGCGCAGCGGTTCGCGGAGCAAATAGGTTTGTCGATCGAGCACCTGAAGGCCAACGACATCCCACCCGGGGAGGTCAGCTGAGCGCTCGTTTACCTGCCACATGGCGCTTGCGACAGCAGCAGCAGCTTCCATGCCTTCGGCTTCCTCCCAGTAGCGAAGTTCGGCGCGGTCAACCGCGTAACGCGCCTCGAGCAGGAATGGGTGCATGTGGCTCAAGCGCTCCAAGGCAGTGCGTACCCGGTCTATGGGCTCGGCTTCGCCGGCGACGGTCAGCGTTACGTGCCACATTCGGTGGGAGCCGATGTCGGTCGCGGGCGGCACGCTGCGGAGGACCATGCGCCCTCCTATTCCGGCTACGGCGAAGACCAGATGACCATGTCGTCGCGGTGCACGACTTCACGTTCGTATTCCGGTCCGCGTTCGCGGGCCAATTCCCGAGTGGAGCGTCCCAGTAGGTCCGGTAACTCCCGTGAGTCAAAGTTGACCAAACCTCGGGCGATTGCGCGACCACTTTGGTCCAATAAGTCGATCGGATCGCCTGCAACAAACGTCCCATCGACCGCAGTGATGCCGGCCGGTAACAGTGATGCGCGCCGAACGGTAACGGCTTCCACCGCACCGTCATCCAATGTGACAGTTCCGCTCGGTGTGGTTGCGTGCTCGAGCCACAGCAACCTCGTGGACGACCGCCGACCGGTCGGATGGAACACCGTGCCGACCTCGGCGGTATCGAGTGCCTCGCCAACATGTCGGGCGGCAGCGACCAACGTCGGGATACCGGCCGCCGTGGCGATCGTGGCAGCTTGGACCTTCGTTGCCATGCCACCAAGGCCTACACCTGCACTGCCGATTCCCCCGATCCGTGCTCCTTCGATGTCTTGGGCATTCCGGACCTCGGGGATGAACTGAGCATTCGGCTTGTTCGGAGGTGAGTTGTACAAGCCGTCGACATCGGACAGCAAGATCAGTGCCTTGGCCTGGACCACGTGTGCTACGAGTGCCGCGAGTCGATCGTTATCGCCCACTCGAATCTCATCGGTGGCCACGGTGTCGTTTTCGTTGACGACAGGTACCACTCCGAGCTCGAGCAGCCGGAACAGCGTGCGCTGGGCATTGCGGTGATGACTTCGGCGGGTGACGTCATCGGAAGTAAGTAAGACCTGACCCACGGTCAGTCCATGTTCGGCAAAGTGCTGCGTGTAGTGCGCGAGGAGCAAGCCCTGACCGACACTGGCTGCCGCCTGCTGGGTAGCCAAATCCTGAGGACGCCGGCTCAGTCCAAGGCTCGGAAAGCCGGTAGCAATCGCTCCACTGCTGACCAACACGACCTGAGTCCCGGCAGCTCGCCGAGCCGCAACGCTGCGCACGATCGCATCGACTCGTTCGTCATCCATGCCGCCGTCCACCGAAGTCAGCGACGACGAACCAACCTTGATCACCACGCGATCGGCGCGGGCGATGGCTTCGCGCACGTCACTCATCGTCGTTGCCTCCCCGGTCCGCCTCGATCGCAAACAGTCGATCATCGGATCCGCGCGGGCCACTCACCGGTAGATCGCCGGCGAAAGTCGGATACCAGTCGAACACGACCGCATCCTCACCTGGACCGATCATCACAGTCGATCCGGGCTGGGCACCCAGGGCCTGGAGTTCCTCTTCCACGCCAAGGCGTGCCAGACGATCGGCGAGGTAGCCCACAGCTTCGTCGTTGGCAAAATCGGTCTGCCGCACCCAACGTTCGGGCCGTTTGCCAATCACCCGGAAGCCTTCCGGCTCCCGGCGGACGGTGAACCCCGAATCATCGACAGGGGTGGGGCGGATCACGATCCGCGTTGGTTCGATCTGCTCGCGCTCCGCCCGCGCCTGCATCACCAGTTGCCCCATTGCGAAGATGAAGGGACGCAAGCCCTCGCGACTCGCTGCAGAGACCTCGAAGACCCGGTAGCCCCGCTCTTCGAGCATCGGGCGGACAAAGTCGGCAAGTTCGCGGGCATCGGGGATGTCTATCTTGTTGAGCACCACCAATTGGGGTCGATCCAACAATCCCCCGTATTCCCGCAACTCGGTCTCGATGACATCTAGATCGCCCAGCGGCTCGCGGCCTGGTTCCAAGGTGGCGCAGTCGATTACGTGAACCAGCACACTGCAGCGTTCAACATGCCGCAGGAACTCAAGACCCAGCCCCTTCCCAGCGCTAGCACCAGGAATCAGCCCAGGGACGTCGGCCACCGTGAACACGATGTCATCGGCGGTGACAACTCCGAGGTTGGGCACCAAGGTGGTGAAGGGATAGTCGGCAATCTTCGGACGGGCTGCGGAGATCGCGGCGATCAAGCTCGATTTGCCGGCGCTGGGGTAACCAACGAGGGCGACATCGGCGACCGTTTTGAGTTCAAGGATCACATCACGCGCTTCCCCCGGCTCACCCAGCAGGGCAAAACCAGGGGCCTTGCGCCGTGGCGAGGCGAGTGCTGCGTTACCCAATCCTCCACGGCCACCCTTGGCCAGGATGAAGGTTTCCCCCGGTGTGACCAGGTCGACGATCACTTCGCCGTTGCCATCGGTGATGACTGTTCCCTGCGGTACTGCGACGAGCACGTCATCGGCATCCGCGCCGCTGCGGTTGGACCCTTGTCCCGGACGGCCATTACCGGCCTTGCGGTGTGGATGCCTTTGCACGTCCAGCAGAGTCGTGACCGAAGGGTCGACCACAGCGATAACGTCCCCGCCGCGACCGCCGTTACCACCGTCGGGTCCGCCGAGTGGCTTGAATTTCTCACGGTGCACCGAGGAGCAACCGTTGCCGCCGTTGCCGCCTTGGGCGTGTACAACGGCGCGGTCCACGAAGGTGCTCATGGCGCGATGTTCTCCCGGTGAGCTGGACCGGGTGCGGGTGAGGCGATCCCGGTGGGTTAGTCGGCGAGGACGTTCACGACGCGACGACCGCGACGCGAACCGAATTCCACGGTGCCCGCGGAGAGAGCGAACAAGGTGTCATCCTTGCCGCGACCGACGTTCAGTCCCGGGTGGAAGTGCGTTCCACGCTGACGAACGATGATCTCGCCGGCACCGACGGCTTGACCGCCGAAGCGCTTGACGCCGAGACGCTGGGCGTTGCTATCGCGGCCGTTCCTGGTGCTGGACGCACCCTTCTTATGTGCCATGACCGATACCCCTAACTCGCCCGATTACTTGCCGGCTGCGATGTCGGTGACCTTGACCGCGGTCAATTCCGAGCGATGGCCCTGACGACGGCGGTATCCGGTCTTATTCTTGTACTTCAAGATGTCGATCTTGGGGCCGCGACGGTGGTCGAGGATCTCGGCGGTGACCTTCACGCTGCCCAAAGAGGCCTTGTCGGCTGTCACGGTTGCGCCGTCGACGACGAGCACCGCAGGCAACTCCAGGGACGACCCGACTTCGCCGGCTACCCGGTCCAGGACGACGACGTCCCCCACCTCGACCTTCTCTTGCCGGCCACCGGCCCGAACGATCGCGTACACGTGCGTGCTCCTGTCTTGGGTCCTACTCGAGTGTGCTTCGTGAGTCTGTTGCCTGAGATCTGCCAGGGTCGGTTGGCCTATCGCCCACCAATCTGCTGCCCTCGAGGCGCAAGGGGAAAGGGTACGGCATGCTCCCACGGGCCTTCGACCTGACCCCACATGAGTCTGTGGCAGGCTCCCGGGGTGTCTTCGGACGGCGAATCTGCGGCCATGGTCGACAGGGCTAGGTGCATTCTCGACAGCCACGCCGCACGGCTCGGGGTCGAGCTGTTGGCAAGGTCCGGCGATCCGGCCGTAGACGCGGCCGCCCTGATGGACCTGGACGCAGTGGTCCTGAGCCACGACGCCGGCGCCGATCCGCGGTTCGTCTACGCCAACCGAGCCGCAGCTACGTTGTGGCGCATGCCGGTCGAAGAACTCATCGGCATGCCGTCACGCCTCTCGGCGCCTCCGGAATACCGGCAGGGCCGCTCGGAAATGCTCATCCATGCGGCCCGTCAGGGTGTCTTTCGCGGCTACTCCGGCGAACGGGTCGCGAAGGATGGCACTCGTTTCGTGATCGAGGACGCGACTTTGTGGACGGTAGATGGCTATCCGAACGGACCGGGTCAAGCCGTGGTCTTCCGCGACTGGGAATTGCTTCCCTCCGATCAACCGGACCGTTAGTCGTCGCTTGCGAACATCGATTGGTCTGAATCGGTTTCGGGCAACTCGGCGGGATCGACCGCCTCCACGATCTCGACGACGTCAGGGGCCTCGTCCTGCTCGACGGGTGCTTCCTCGTCGTTCTTCTCGCGTGCAGCCAGCGCGCGTGCAGCGACCTCCGCCGGATCGACCGCGCCCGCTGGTCGCCGTGACCGCGGTGCCGGTTCGTGGGCGTGGGAAAGGGAGACCTTGATGCCTCGGCCACTGCAGACCTCACAGGTCTCCGAGAAGGACTCCAGCAAACCCGAGCCGATGCGCTTACGCGTCATCTGCACCAAACCGAGACTGGTCACTTCGGCCACTTGATGCTTGGTGCGATCCCGGCCCAAACATTCGACAAGCCGACGAAGAACGAGATCACGGTTGCTCTCCAGGACCATGTCGATGAAATCGACCACGATGATGCCGCCGATGTCGCGCAACCGCAGTTGACGCACGATCTCCTCGGCGGCCTCGATGTTGTTCTTGGTCACTGTTTGCTCAAGGTTTCCACCCGAGCCGGTGAACTTGCCGGTGTTGACATCGATAACAGTCATCGCCTCGGTGCGGTCGATGACCAGCGAACCGCCCGAGGGCAACCAGACCTTGCGATCCAGGGCTTTCATGAGTTGCTCATCGATCCGGTAGTGGGCGAAGACGTCGTCGTTCGCCACCCAGTGCTCGAGTCTTTCCAACAGATCGGGGGCGACCGCGGAGATGTACGCATCGACGGTGCGCCAGGCCGAATCCCCCGAGACGACGAGTTTGGCGACATCTTCGTTGAACATGTCCCGCACGACCTTGATGGACAGGTCCGGTTCGCTGTACAGCAGTTCCGGCGGGCTGGCCTTCGAGGTGGCATCGGTGATGTCGGTCCATAGCGCCTGCAGCCGCTCGACATCGGCTTCCAGCGCTTCCTCCGAGGCCCCCTCGGCAGCGGTTCGCACGATCACCCCTGCGTCCTCGGGCATCACGCGCTTGAGGATCTGCTTCAGGCGGGTGCGCTCGGTATCGGGCAGCTTGCGGCTGATGCCGGTCATCGAGCCGTCCGGCACGTAGACCAGGAAACGACCGGGCAGCGAGATCTGGCTGGTCAGCCGCGCGCCCTTTTGCCCTACAGGGTCCTTGGTCACCTGCACCAGCACCGGATCACCGGACTTCAACGCGAACTCGATTCGCTTGGGCTGACCGTCCAGACCGGCGGCATCCCAGTTGACCTCACCGGCGTACAGCACCGCGTTACGCCCCCGACCAATGTCGACGAAAGCGGCCTCCATACTCGGGAGCACGTTCTGCACACGCCCGAGGTAGACATTGCCGACCATCGAGGCCGAGGTGCCCTTGGTCACGTAGTGCTCGACGAGCACACCGTCCTCGAGGACGGCAATCTGCGTGCGGTCATCGCTTTGCCGCACGACCATCACTCGTTCAACGGATTCCCGGCGGGCAAGGAACTCAGACTCGCTCAGGATCGGTGCGCGACGCCGCCCTGCCTCCCGGCCCTCTCGACGGCGTTGCTTCTTGGCCTCGAGCCGAGTGGACCCGCGCATGCTGTCGTCTCCGCGCTTACCTTCGCGGGGCTCGCGGACCTTGACCACGGTATTCGGCGGATCATCGGGCGAGACCTCCTCGCCAGCATCCGAACCGGAACGACGACGCCGACGACGCCGACGTCGACTCGAACCGGACTGACCTTCACCATCCCCGGAATCGGGCTGATCATCATCGCCTCGATCGCCATCGGACTGCTCGCTTGCATCATCATCGGTGCTTGAGCCAGTCTCGTCGGAGTCGTCGGCTGCGGTCCCGCTGTCGCCCTTCTTGCGGCGCCCGCGACCACCACGTCTGCGGCGCCGAGCGCCCTCTCCGCCCGTGTCATCGCTCGACTGATCATCGGTGCGATCGCCACTTTCTTCGGTCGCGTGGTCAGCATCGTCAGAACCCCCTGCGTCCGGGGGCGCGACGCTGCGGGTTGCGCGGCGCTTGGTGGCCTTTGCCTGCGACTTCTTTTCGGACTTCTTCTCGCGCTGCCCATCGGACTCATCACCGGGCTTGTCACCGGTGCTCTCATCGGGCGTGGCAGATGCCTTCTTGGCGGTCGACTTAGTCGACTTCGTCGACTTTGTCGCCTTCGCTGCCGTGGTCTTGGTCGATTTCTTGGTCGACTTCTTAGTCGCCTTCTTCGCCGGTTTGTCCTCAGACCCAGTGGCTTCCGGCGCATCGGCCTTCGCCGCGGGTGCTGCCTGAAACAGCGGGGCTGCCGATGTGGTCTTGCTGTCGTCTTGTGCGTTCTCGTCGACCATTGGGTCGTACTCCTTCGGGGCCCGTGGGCGCGTCACTGACGCCGGGGCCGGTCCATTCAAGCCTTCGGGGTGCCGCCGGTTCGCGCGCTGGGCGCTGCGTGGACCTGCAGCCGATCGACGAGCGGTCAGTCCCCACGGTCCGGGGCGAATGGATCGCCCACAGTGCAGGTAGCTGGGTCAAGAGGCCCCTGAGCCAGCCGGGTAACCCTTGGGGGGATCGGCGGCTCGAGGTCGGCCACTTGCCGCAGCGCGGCCAGTACGTCGTCGGGTCGAACCGACAAAGTGACGTGCCGGACGACCACGGTGAGTATGGCACACCCCTCGAGCGAGTCCGGTTCGACGTCGGCGAGCACTACCGGCTGACGAGCATCGAAGCGGCGCATGCCCGACTTAGCCCGACGCTCGACTTCGATCTCCTCCGCGGCCCAGAACGCATCACGGGCTCGTTGCAACTCTGCCGGGTCCACTTGGCTTACTTCGATACGCCAGCAACTGGCTTCGAGGCGTTGGGCGAAGTCCGAGGTGCGCGCTTCCACGGCATCGAGCACATCCAGTCCGGGGGGCAACGCAGAATCGAGGGCATCGCGGACGTCGAGTGGTTCGCGCGCTTCGGTGAGGCCGATCTCGGCGTACTCAGCCTCACTGGCCGCCCCCGTGGGCGCTGAGCCGGCGTAGGAGATCTTCGGGTGGGGCGAGAAGCCGGCGCTGAACGCAATCGGCAACTGCGCTCGGCGGATGGCGCGTTCGAGCGCTCGTTGGAAGTCCCGATGGCTGGAAAAACGCAACCGACCGCGCCGGGCGTGCCGGATGCGGATGCGCTGGGCTACCGGGGCGACGTCGCGATCAGGTGGGCGGCGACTAGCCACCGGCAGATACCTGCGGCATCGGCAGGTCGGTGACTCCGGTTGGCCCGACCTGGATCTCGGTGCCCATCTGATCGCACACGCCGCAGTCGAAGCATGGTGTCCATCGGCAATCGTCTACGGCCACCTCGTCGAGCGCGTCCTGCCAGTCCTCCCACAGCCACGCACTGTCGAGTCCCGAATCCAGGTGATCCCACGGCAACACCTCGGTGCGTTCGCGTTCGCGGGTAGTGAACCAATCGACGTCCACGGGCCCTGGTCCGAGGGCGCGCTCGGCGGCGTCCATCCAACGTTCGAAGGAGAAGTGCTCGCTCCAGCCATCGAAGCGGGCACCGTCACGCCACGCGGTCTCGATCACCGCACCCACGCGGCGGTCACCACGAGACAAGATTCCCTCGACGATTCCGGGTTTGCCATCGTGGTAGCGCAGGCCAATCGCCTTGCCATACTCACGATCCGAACGACTCGCGTCTTTCAACTTCGCCAGCCGAGCATCGGTACCTTCATGATCGAGCTGCGCGGCC
>CBFIHB010000053.1:10754-10999 GCA_965662415.1 Actinomycetes bacterium
GTTTAGGTACGAATCCGCCGATGCTTACCGTGCACTTGATGTCGCGTCGTCCGGAAACCTCACGCCCCGCCTTGATGACCTCTTTGGCCAAGGTAGCGATTTGCAGGACGTCGTCGTCCGTCTCGGTGGGAAGTCCGCACATGAAATACAACTTCACGTGCCGCCAACCCGAGGCGTAGGCGGTGGTGACCGTTCGAATCAAGTCCTCTTCGGTGACCTGCTTGTTGATCACCTTGCGCATCCGC
>CBFIHB010000054.1:0-10714 GCA_965662415.1 Actinomycetes bacterium
ACCGAGGGCATCGGCGATGTCCTGCGCCGAGGCGATCGCATCGGCCCAGGTGACCGGCTCACCGCTGCTCTGCCAGTTCTTGGCGGTGCGATCCCCGGTCCATACCGCCGCTAGGTGCGTCGGTTGATCGGGCAACAGGCCTTCGAGGGCCCGCCAGTCAGCGTCGCTCGGCTGCTGCGTGACACCCGGGCGAGGAGGGTCTTGTGAGCCCGCGGCACCGAGGAAGACCGAGCCGAGTTCGAACAGCGCGAGATCATCGAAGCCGCGGCCCACGTTGCGCTGGGCGGCGCCGAGCAAGGTGGGCAAGATCGCCGCGCGCAGGAGCGGTTGCTCATCGGACAAGGGGTTGGCGAGTCTTGGTGACGTGCGGCGGGGGTCGCCGTCGTTCCAACGCAGTGAGTTCGCATCGGCGTCGCTGGTGAACGGGTAGGTGAGCACCTCGACCATGCCGCGGGCTGCAAGCACGGTGCCCACGCGACGGCGCAGCCGCTGGGTGTGGGTGAGCCCGTGGCCGGCGGGCGCGGTGGGCAGGGTGGACGGCAGATTTTGGTAGCCGACCAGGCGCACGACTTCCTCGACCAAGTCAGCGGGGTCGGTGAGGTCCGGTCGCCACGTGGGTGGGGTGACGTTCAGCCGCTCTTCGTTTTCCTCGACAGCGCAGCCGACGGCGGTGAGTTTGGCGACGGTGGTCGCCGCATCGATGTCCATGCCGGCCACCTGCGCCGGGAGGTCCGCGGAGATCTCGATAGCGCGCTCGTCCATCGGCGCTTCGACGGCAGTCATGCCCTGGTAGGTGCCGCCGGCGAGCTCGACCAGCAGTTCGCTCGCCCGTGCCGAAGCGATCGGGGCGAGCGTGCGGTCGATGCCACGTTCGAAGCGGCGGGAAGCTTCGCTGCTCAGTTTGTGCCGACGACCCATCCGCGCGACCACATCGGCGGCGAAGTAGGCGGCCTCGAGTGCGATGTTGGTGGTGTCATCGCCGATCTCCGTATGGGCGCCACCCATGGTTCCGGCTAGGCCGATCGGGCCGCGGTCGTCGCGGATCGTCAGATCGTCGGTGCTCAGTTCGCGTTCGACATGGTCGATCGTCTCGAGCTTCTCCCCCGGCAGGGCCCGACCGACGCGGACGGTGCCTTGCAAGGAATCGAGGTCGAAGGCGTGCAGCGGTTGACCGAGTTCGAGCATCACGTAATTAGTGATGTCTACAGCTAGGGAAACCGAACGCATGCCGCTGTCGCGTAGTCGGTTCACCATCCACTGCGGGGTGGGAACGCTCGGGTCGATACCGGTGATGGTGCGCAGCGTGAACAGCGGGCAGGCCTGCAGGTCATCGGACGCGCAATGCGCTGGCGCGCCGCCCTGGTGCGGGGCGGGCAGCGTCTCGGGTCGATCGACGGGATCACTGAACGGGAGGTGGTAGGTGATCGCGACTTCGCGGGCGATGCCGCGGGCGGACAGTGCGTAGCCGCGGTCGGGAGTGATGGCTATGTCGAGGACTTCATCGCCCGCGCCGAGGATGTCTGCGGCGTCAGCACCCGGCTCAGCCGTGTGGGGTGGCAGCACGATGATGCCGGCGTGGTCCTCCCCGAGGCCGAGTTCGCGTTCGGAGCAGATCATGCCGTCAGAGACATGTCCGTAGGTCTCGCGAGCGGTGATGGTGAAATCACCGGGAAGAGTGGTGCCGGGCGGTGCGACGACCACGAGATCGCCTTCGACGAAGTTGCGCGCGCCGCAGATGATTCCGCGGGGTTGGCCTTCACCTGTATCGACCTGGCACCAGCGGATGGGCTTCTTGAACTCGGTCAATTCTTCGATCTGTTGGACACGACCGACGGTGATCGGTCCGTTGAGTCCCGCGCCGACGAGTTCGACGGTCTCGACCTCGAGACCGGCGTTGATCAGGCGCTCGGCGACATCACGGCCGGTTTCGGCAGCGGGCAGGTCGACGAGTTCGCGAAGCCAGGCCAGGGAGATGCGCATCAGGCATCCACCCCGAAGGCCCGGGTGAATCGGATGTCGCCCTCGACCATGTCACGCATGTCGGTGACGCCGTTGCGGAACATCAGCGTGCGCTCAATACCCATTCCGAAGGCGAAGCCTCGGTAGCACTCGGTGTCGATGCCCACGGCTTGCAGGACACGCGGGTTGACCATGCCGCAACCGCCCCATTCGATCCAGCCTTCGCTGCCGCAGGTGCGGCAGGGGTTGGACGGATCGCCAATAGAAGCACCGCGGCAGACGAAGCACTCGAGGTCGACTTCGGCACTGGGTTCGGTGAAGGGAAAATACGAGGGCCGAAGCCGTGTGACGATGCCTTCGCCGAACATCTGGGTGGCGAGGTGGTCGAGAGTGCCCTTCAGATCTGCCATCGTCAGGTCTTCATCGACGGCTAGGCCCTCGATCTGGTGGAAGACGGGAGTGTGGGTCGCATCGAGCTCGTCTGTTCGGTAGACCCTTCCGGGAGCGACGACGTAGATAGGCAAATCGCGCTCGAGCATCGCGCGGATCTGGATCGGCGAGGTCTGCGTGCGAAGCACCACGCCGCTGTCGGGTGATTCGACGTAGAACGTGTCTTGCATGGTGCGTGCCGGGTGATCAGGCGGCACGTTGAGGGCATCGAAGTTAGCCCACTCTGCTTCGGCTTCGGGGCCTTCGGCGATGTCGTATCCCATCGAGATGAAGACGTCAGCCATGCGCTCCATGAGCGTGGTGAGTGGATGACGGCCACCGATCGGGTTTCGCTGGACGGGAAGGGTGACGTCGACCGCTTCAGCCTGCAGCACCTGCGCATCGCGCTCGGCGATCAGGATCTGCTCACGGTCTTCGAGCGCACTCTTCACCTGCGCCCGGGCTTGGCCCACACGCTTGCCGGCATCGGCTTTGGCAGCCGGCGGCAGCGCACCGATCTCTCGGTTGGCCAGTGCCAGGGGCGAGCGATCACCCGTGTGCGCGGTCTTGGCAGCCTTCAGTTCGTCGAGATTGCTTGCTTCGGCGATCCCGGTGAGCGCTTCAGCAACCATCGAGTCGATCGCCTGCGCATCGAGTGCGGCGACCTGTTTGGGATCGAATTCGGTGTTGGGTCCGGACATGGGGTCGCAAGTATCCCAGGGGTGGGCTACTCGCCGAGGATGGCCTCGACCATGCGGACGACCTCGGTGTCCAGATCGCCGATGCCATGCAAGATCAAGTCCGGGTTCTCGGGCACTTCGTAGCTTTGCCCCATGCCCGTCATGTTCGGTAGATCGCCCGCGGCGGCCTTGGCGTACAGACCCTTGGGATCACGCTCGGCGCACACCTCCACGGGGGTGTCTACGTAGACCTCGAGGAACTGACCCTCCTCGAACAGGCCCGCGGCAGCTTCTCGGTCACCCCGGTAGGGCGAGACGAGCGCGACGAAGACAACCAAGCCGGCTTCGCGCATCAACTTCGCGACTTCGGCCACGCGGCGGACGTTCTCGGCGCGATCTTCGGCGGTGAAGCCGAGGTCCTTGTTCAAACCGGTGCGCACGTTGTCACCGTCTAGGACGAAGGTGTGCACTCCGAGAGCGTGTAGCCGGCGAACGGCCTCATCGGCGATGGTCGACTTGCCCGAGCCCGGCAGGCCCGTAAGCCACACAACCTTGCCCTCGTGTCCCATAAGGGTTGCGCGGGCGTGCTCGTCGACTTCGTAGGTATGCGGCACGACGTTGAACGCTCGGCGCATAACGTGCCGGACGAGGCCGGCGGCCACGGTGTCGGCGGTCACGCGATCCACGAGCAGGAAGCCACCGGTGTCGCGGCAGCGGGCATAGGGATCCATCGGGATCGGACGGTCGGTGGCCACTTCGACCCGGCCGATGTCGTTCATCTCCAGCAGGCGAGCGGCGTGCTCGTGACCGGACACCACATCGAGACGGTGACGCACGTTGGTGACGGTGGCCGGCACCGATCGGGATCCGGAGACTAGGAGGTAGGAGCGGCCGTGCGCGAGTGGTTCCTCACCCAGCCAGACCATGTCGACCGAGAATCGATCGGCTGGCTGCAGGTTCGCCCCATCCGGGTCTTGCGCAGCGAGCACATCGCCCCGGGTGACGTCCACCTCGTGGTCCAAGGTGATGGTGACCGCTTGGCCCTCCCCCACGGAATCGAGATCACCGTCGAAGGTGACGATGCGTTCGATGGCGGCGGTGCGACCGGAATCGGCGACGGTGACCGGATCGCCGGGCGCGATGGAGCCAGCGACCACAGTGCCCGCGTAGCCGCGGAAGTTGCCCTCGGCACGCACAATGAACTGGACGGGGAAGCGAAAGCCTGCATCCTGCGGCGCACTGACCGGCTCCCAATCGGAAAGGAACTGCATCAACGTGGGCCCCGTGTACCAGGTCATATTGGTCGAGGGGGTGGTCACGTTGTCGCCGGCGAAGGCGCTAATGGGGATGGCGACAACCTCGGGGACCTCGAGACGTGCCGCGGTGGTGCGAACGATGCCGGTGATCTCCTCGAAGGCGGCGTGCTCGTAGCCGATGAGGTCCATCTTGTTCACCGCGACGATGACAGTGCGCACACCCATCAACGCGGAGACGGTGAGGTGGCGGTGGGTTTGCGGGCGAACCCCTCGGGCGGCGTCGACCAGCAAAATCGCGACATCGCCGTTCGATGCTGCAACGGCCATGTTGCGGGTGTATTGCTCGTGGCCGGGCGCATCGGCGATGAGCACGCGACGGCCGTTAGGGAGATTCATGTGCCGATAGGCGACGTCGATCGTGATTCCCTGCTCGCGCTCGGCCTCAAGTCCGTCGGTGAGTAGTGAGTAGTCGATTTCCCCCACCGGGATGGTCGATCCACCGCGCCTGGTACGCCGGGCGTACTCCAGTTGGTCGATGGGCACCGAATCGGTCTCGGCCAGTAGCCGACCGATCAACGTGGACTTGCCGTCGTCGACCGAACCACAGGTAACCAGTTGCAGGACCGGTGTTGTGTTGTTGGCATGGCTGGCCATCAGAAGTAACCCTCGGCTTTCTTGGACTCCATCGATCCGCCACCTTCGCCATCGATCAAACGTCCGGCGCGCTCGGAGATGTTCGATTCCTCCATCTCGGCGATCAGTGTGGCCAGATCATCCGCGGTGGATTCCACCGCGCCGGTAAGCGGGTAGCAACCCAGCGTGCGAAAGCGGACGGACGTCATTTGCGGCTGCTCGCCGGGTTCGAGCGGATAGCGCTCGTCGTCCACCATGATCAAGGTGCCGCCTCGTTCGACCACCGGGCGCTCCTTGGCGAAGTACAACGATGGGATCTCTATCTGTTCGCGCTCGATGTATCGCCAGATGTCCAACTCGGTCCAGTTCGACAGCGGGAATACCCGCATTGTCTGCCCCTCGGCGAGCGTGGTGTTGGCGGTGTGCCAGAACTCCGGACGCTGCTTGCGAGGATCCCAACGGTGACCCGGCTCGCGTAGCGAGAAGATGCGCTCCTTGGCGCGACTGCGCTCCTCATCGCGACGTGCACCGCCGATCGCCGCATCGAAGCCGTAGCGATCAAGGCCCTCGCGCAGCGCGACGGTCTTCATGATGCGGGTGTACTCGTGGGTGCCGTGGGTGAAGGGCGTAATGCCTTCCTCGACCGCCTGGGTGTTGGTTGCGATGCGCAGATCGAGCCCGAGTTCACGGGCGCGGCGGTCGCGGAACTCGATCATCTCCTTGAACTTCCAGGTGGTGTCGATGTGCATCACCGGAAACGGCAGTGGGGCCGGGTGAAATGCCTTTTGCGCAAGGTGCAGCAGGACCGAGGAATCCTTGCCGATGCTGTACAGCAGGACCGGGTTGCGGAACGCCGCCGCGGTCTCCCGGTAGATGTGAAGCGCTTCGGCCTCGAGTTCGTCCAACACCGCGCTGTAGGCGACCACGCAAACTCCTGAGCTATCTCGTGTATTTCCTAGTGAACTGCTTGACAATGTGCTCTCGATGCTATTACCCAGCGCCCTCGCGGCTGGTTACGGCACCGATCACGCTTCGGAGAGCACTTCCTTCTCTGCTTGAACCGCCATGCTGCCGTCTCCGAACCGAGGATCTTCACCCTTGGCGGCGAGCGCGGCCGCCCGGGCATCACGCTTGGCCTGCGCAAGCGCTTCGCCCTCGGCAGCCACCTGCGGATCGATCGGATGGTTATCGATATGGGTGATGGGGTTGTGCGCAGCGATCCACTCATCGAGTTCGGGGCTGGACTCGTAGGAGGTGATCAGGCAGTACCGAGGCTTGTCCCCCGGGTGCCAGACCGCGTGGTAGTACCCCTGGGTGTCGATCACCACCTGCTGGCCCGCGGGCATCGGGATACGCACCTCAGTCGCAGGGTCTTCCTTGTCCGAGCGCAGAATCATCACCGAATCCGCATCGTCGGTGAGATTGAAGAACGCCCGCACGATCCATCCGGTGCCCTCGGGGTTCAATCGGTTGTTGTCGTCGCGGTGCAGGTTGTATAGGGCCTCGCCGTAGGTGTTCGGCTGCAATTCGATAACTCGGCAGCGACCGATGTTGGCGCCGGGCTCCTGCGCGCGGCGGGTGAGGATCGGTGCGATGTCGACGTTCTCTTGCACCCATACGCCGTCCTTGTCGGTCTTGGGCGGGGTGTGGTTCCAAAAGCCGTTGCACTCCATATCGCCGTAAGCGCTGGCCAGCGGGGCAAAGCGGGTGTCTCCGGAAGACTTCCAGTCGACGTAGACCAGGTCCTCCCATTCGCGAGGATCAGCCTGCTGGTCGTAGCGATCGAGGATCGCGTACCCGGATTCCTCCATGATCGGCAGCGTCCGATAGGCGGCCTTATCCATCGATCTCACCCTTTCGAAGTGTCTTCGTTCATCTTGGCACCTTCGCCCAGGCAGCGGCGTACAGGCACACCGAGAGAGCGACTGCGGCATTGAGCGATTCCACCGGCGCCCGCATCGGCAACCTGGCACGGGTGTCGGCCAGTTGGGCAAGTTCAGTCGAGATGCCATGGGCCTCGGAACCGACGAGCCAGGCCAGCGAGTCTGCTGGGGTGCCGGAGACGGCCAGTTCCTGGATGCATGACGCAACCTCCCGGGGAGCGTCAGCGGTAAGCGCGATGCTCATACGCCCACTGCCGCGTATGTGCTGGAGTGCCGTCGCACCGTCCTGATCGGCGGCGATCGGGACTCGAAAGCTCGAGCCGGCAGCGGCCCGCACCGTCTTGGGATTCCAGGGATCCACTGATCCGGATGTGGTGATGACACCGGCGGCACCCACAGCTTCGGCTGTCCGGATGATCGTGCCTAGGTTCCCCGGATCGGCCAACTGCTCGCACACGACGAGTGGACCGGGCGCCGCTACCACGGCCGCAAGATCGTTGTCCGGGAGGCGGCATTCGGCCACCACTCCTTGCGGAGTGCGGGTATCGCACACCGCCTCGATCACTTTCGGCTCAGCAGTCGTGACTCGCACGCCTTGGGCCGCGGCCCATGTTCCTATCTCGCTATTCGCAGTGGCGAGAACCTCGAGCGCCCAACCAGCCTCGATGGCCGCGCGCACGCAATCGGGGCCTTCGGCAAGGAAGGCATTCTCTCGGACCCGGCCCTTGCGGTCGTGCAGTCGACGCAGCCGGGCCACCCGCGGGGAGCGGGTGCTCGAAAGCGCCTCAGGCGGCGCTGGCCGGGAGTGCGCCACGCGCGATATCGACCAACGCAGTGAAAGCCTGCGGATCGTTGACAGCCAGTTCCGCCAGCATCCGCCGATCCACTTCGACCTCCGCCGCCTTCAGACCCTGGATGAAGCGGTTGTAGGTCATGCCCTGGGCGCGAGCCGCAGCATTGATGCGCTGGATCCACAGCCGACGAAAGTCGCCCTTGCGAGTGCGACGGTCGTTGTAGGCGTAGACCATCGAATGGGTGACCTGCTCCTTGGCCTTGCGGTAAAGACGAGAGCGTTGACCGCGGTAGCCAGAAGCCCGTTCGAGCACCTCGCGGCGCTTCTTTTGCGCATTGACTGAGCGCTTGACGCGTGCCATGGCGTCCTCCTGATCTGTTGGTGTCGTTCGGAAAGTTGAATGGGGTGCTAGCGACCGAGCAGCTTGTTGACCTTCTTGGCGTCGGCCTTGGAGACGGTTTCGTCCGCCATCAGCCGGCGCGTGCGCTTGCTGGACTTGCTCTCCAGCAAGTGACGACGGTTGGCCTGCTCGTGTGTGACCTTGCCGGAGCCGGTCACCTTGAAGCGCTTCTTAGCGCCACTGTGGGTCTTCTGCTTGGGCATGTTTCCTGCCCTCCTTGTCTCGTTGTCTGGTTGCCTAGACCTCTGAGGGGTCTACTGCTTCCTCGCGTTCGGCTTTGGCTCGCTTGACGGTTTCGGACTTGCGCTTGTGGGGTGCCAGCACCATCAGCATGTTGCGGCCGTCTTGCTTGGGGGCCGCCTCGACGAAACCGAGTCCTTCGACGTCCTCGGCCAGTCGAGCAAGGAGGCGAAGGCCGAGCTCGGGTCGGCTCTGCTCTCGGCCGCGGAACATGATCGTGATCTTGACCTTGTCCCCCGCTTTCAAGAACCGCTCCACGTGACCCTTCTTCGTTTCGTAGTCATGTGGATCGATCTTGGGCCGGAGTTTCATCTCCTTGATGACCGTATGGGTCTGGTTGCGACGGGATTCACGCTCCTTGAGCGCGGCCTCGTACTTGTACTTGCCGAAGTCCATGAGCTTGCACACCGGAGGCTTGGCCATGGGTGCCACTTCGACGAGGTCCAAGTCCGCCTCGAGGGCGAGCCGCAGCGCATCTTCGATGCGAACGATGCCGACCTGCTCGCCGTTCGGGCCCACGAGGCGCACCTCGGGGACGCGGATCCTGTCGTTGATCCGTGGTTCGACGCTGATGGCGCCTCCTTGCGTGTCGAGTCCATCTCACCGAAGCGGTCGCCGCGGTCGCCTACCTGCGCGCGAAGACGACGAAACCTCCGCTGCGTCGCAGGCGGAGGTCCGATGACGGCAGCACGTAGGCCACCGAATGGACCCGGACGATCCGCGGACCGCCAGGTGGGGGTCGAAGCCCCGCTTGCGCCGTCCCGGGTTTCCCCGGAACGTGTGGAGGTGCAAGGGTAGCAGCCGTGAATCAACCCCCTGTGCCCGAGGATCACGTTGGCACTAGCGGCGCGAACTCAGGCGATGTCGCCCTGCCCCCGGATATCGGTGACATTCCGGCAGTCGAAGTGGTGCTGACCGTGGCCATGCACCTGATGACCGCCTCGGCCGTTGCTTGCGGGCTGGCCGAGAACGACGACGGCACTCCCCGCGAGGCCGATCTCGCCGAGGCCCGGATCCTGATCAACGCCCTGGCCGCGTTGGTGACAGCGAGCGCCCCGGATCTGGGTTCGATGCACGCCGCCCCCCTGCGCGATGGGCTCACGGCAGTCCAGCGGGCGTTCCGGGAAGCAAGTGAGATCCCCGATGTACCTGGCGAGGGTCCGGGCGAGAAATGGACCGGCCCCGTCTACTGATCGACCTGGCAAACGGTCTACGGATGGGCGAGCACCTCGACGCCAGCGGGCACGAGCGCGAGCACTCGCGGCAACTGCTCGAGCGCGCCGGCTATCTCCGATTGCCCGATATGCGCAGACTCCACCCGGAGTCGCTCGTGCACGGCGCTGACGTGAATCTCGCCAGCTCCGAACTTGTCATCCATAGCCTGCTGGGTGAGTTGACGCACGTAATCCAGCCGATCGATACCGGCGAGCTCGATCAGGTCCGCTTCGATGACGACCAGGGTTCTCGGACCGGCCACGTCGATCACCATCGCCTCGCATCCGTCGTCCAGGGCTGCCCGCGCGGCATCAGTGCCGGAGACAGGCACCGGCCGGGCGATCGGGTCCCATCGTTGCAAGGCATCGAGTCCGGTGAACGCGAGAAGGCCGCGGCGACCGTCTGCAGACACCATCGACACGACCGACATGTGGCTGGACTTATCGGCGCCGGTGATCTCATCTGTTTCTTCGGCGGTAGCCACGATGGCGGCGATCACACGGCCGGTGCGCAGGGCTTGGAGCAACTGCTCTGGAGTTTGCGCCGAGCGAATCGCCTCATCGGCGGATCCGTCGTCATCGTCGAATTGACCGGGCTGCTCGCGCACCGCGACAGCGTAGGCGCAACAATCCGCCAGTGAGCTCACCTAGTCGCGTTGGCAGGGCCGATACCGAGGTCGCCGTGCGCTCGAGCGCTGCGGTGCTTTCCGTGGTGGTGCTCGTCGCCCTCAACCTACGGCTGGCTCTGTCGAGCCTTCCGGCAGTGGCGACCGAGATCAAGGCCGAGACCGGCTGGAACGACGCACTGATCGGCACCCTCACCACGGTTCCGGTGCTGTGCATGGGGTTGTTCGCACTCGTCGTTCCGCGATTCGCCGCGGTCATAGGGCGACGCGCAGCTGTCGCCATCGGACTTCTGGCGATGGCCGTCGGGTTGAGCTTGCGCCTGTTCGGTGCGGTCGGGGTCGCGCTATTCGCCTCAGTACTTCTGGCCGGAATCTCGATCGCGATCCTCGGCGGACTGGTGCCCGGGATCGTCCGCGAACAATTGTCCGGCTCCATGGGCACCGCGACAGCGCTGTGGACGGCGGCGATGATGGGCGGCGCGGCCCTAGGCGCCGCTGCCACTCTCCCGCTCGCGGAGCTACTTGGCGGCTGGAATCGAGCACTGGCGCTGTGGGCGGTCCCCGCGGTCATCGCACTAATCGCCTGGACCGCACTGGAGCG
>CBFIHB010000055.1:0-10615 GCA_965662415.1 Actinomycetes bacterium
CCACCAGGTCCACTCGTAACTCCCCAGATCGCTCGCGCCGGCACCTCCGGCGGGCTCGAGACTACCGAGAACGACGCGCGGTTACCTCACCCGCACCCACGTGGTCAGTCATCCGACTCGAGGTCCTCTTCCTGCCAGGGCAAGACTCCCTGGCCGGAGCCGGGTGCGTCCATCGGGGCCGTTCGCCCGATGTGTTCCCATCCGGCCACGGTGGCGACGCGTCCGCGCGGGGTGCGCATCAGCAGGCCCAAGCGCACCAGGAACGGCTCCGCGACAGTCTCGATGGTCTCCGGCTCTTCACCGACGGCAACGGCAAGTGTGCTCAAGCCAACGGGGCCGCCCCCGAAACGATCGACGATCGCCTCGAGTACCGCACGGTCGATTCGGTCCAGACCGACGACGTCCACCTCGTACAACTGCAGGGCGGAGGACGCAGCATCGATATCGACGACCCCATTGCCATGCACCTGTGCCCAGTCCCGTACACGTCGCAACAGGCGGTTGGCTATCCGCGGGGTGCCGCGGCATCGCCCGGCGATCTCCGCTCCGCCGGCGTCGGTGATCTCCACCTCCAGTAAGCCCGCACTGCGCCGCACGATGCGCTCTAGATCGGCCGGATCGTAGAAGTCCAAATGTGCGGTGAAGCCGAACCGGTCCCGCAACGGCCCCGGAAGCAACCCAGCCCGCGTGGTCGCACCCACCAAAGTGAACGGCGCGATGTCCAGGGGAATCGCGGTGGCCCCTGGGCCCTTGCCGACCACCACGTCCACCCGGAAGTCCTCCATTGCCACGTAGAGCATCTCCTGCGCAGCCCGCGCAGTCCGGTGCACCTCGTCGATGAAGAGGACCTCGCCGGGCTGCAGGCTCGATAGCACTGCCGCGACATCCCCGGCATGCTGCAGCGCGGGCCCGGAGGTCATCCGGATCGGTGCCCCGAGTTCGGCGGCGATGATCGCCGCGAGTGTGGTCTTGCCGAGCCCGGGAGGACCACTGAGCAGAACATGATCGGCAATGCCTTCACGTCGCTTAGCGGCTTCGAGCACCAGCCCCAACTGATTCTTGACACGGTCTTGTCCGACGAACTCACCGAGAGAAGTGGGGCGCAAAGCACCATCAACGAATGAATCCTCGTCGTCCGCACCCGGGTCCAAGACGCTCATGACCGATCCAACGCGCGCAAGGCTTCCTTCAACAGCACGCCAACGTCAGGATCGGCTGCATCGGTGATCTCCCCCACCCGCGGGGCTATCGCGTCGGCGGCGGCCTCGGCCTCCTTCGAATTCCAGCCCAGAGAGGTCAAACCCGCCACCACCGACGACCGCCACGGTTCGCCACCGCCCACTCTCGCGGATGCGCCACTGACGCTCGGTGGTCCGATCCGATCCTTCAGTTCCAGCACGATCCGCTGCGCACCTTTCTTGCCGATCCCAGGAACGCTGGTGAGCATCGCCAGATCCTCGGCATCGATGGCTTGACGCAACTGCTCAGCACCGAGCACGCTGACGAGGGCCAGGGCGATCCGTGGTCCGATCCCGCTGACCGTCTGCACTTGGTTGAACACCTGGCACTGCTCGGCGCCCAAGAAGCCGTACAGCGTCCAACTGTCCTCACGCACCACCATGGAGGTGAACACCTCCACCTGACTTCCCATCCGCAGTTCGGCGCACACCTGCGGGGGGACGACAACGCGTAGCGCGAGTGGCCCGATGTCGACACTGATGGAATCAGCGGCGATAGCCAACACGCTCCCGCGCACCCGATCGATCACCGGCGTGCCGCCATCTGCTCGCGGGCGGCATCGAGCCGCGCTGTTGCTGCGCCGCGCCAGGCCTGGCAGATGGCGATGGCTGCCGCGTCCGCCGCATCGGCGGGACTTGGAGCCTTCGAAAGTGACAAGACGCGCGTGACCATGGCGGTCACCTGCGCCTTGTCGGCACGACCACTCCCGGTAACAGCTGCCTTCACCTCCGTGGGGGTGTGCATCGCCACGTCGATTCCATTGCGCGCAGCCACGAGAAGGGCAACAGCGGCCGCTTGCGCGGTGGCCATCGCCGTGCGCACGTTGTGCTGGCTGAACACCCGCTCGACCGCCACTACATCGGGGCGGTGTTCGGCGACGAGCGCGGCTAACTCCCTTTCGAGTTCCACCAAGCGCTGCTCGATCGGATCACCTGCGGCGGTGCGAACCACTCCGATGTAATGCAGCGACACCCGGCGCCCGGGCGCGCCATCGACGACCGCGACACCGCAGCGGGTGAGCCCCGGGTCGACCCCGAGTACCCGACGTTCACCGGACATCGCGCAGCACCGCTTCCTTTCGACGGACGCATCACAGGCAGCGCTGCCACGCTAGCCGCAGGGTGTGCCAGCACCCCTATGGGCGCGCCGAACAGGCGTTACGCGCTGGTTCCGTAGCGATCCGCGCCGCCTACGACATCGCCGGTGATCAGCTCGAATCCCCAGCGCAGGTCCTCCAGCAACTCCCCGTGATCGGGAATCGACCGATCGTCGGTCGAGACTCCGATGCAGGCGTTGCCGTCGTAGGTGACCATCGTGACGTTGACCGCCGCGCCGATCGTGGCGACCAGTGGGAACGCAGCGACCATGCGGGCTCCGGCGAGGTACAGCGCTATCGGCGGTCCGGGCACGTTGCTCGTGGTGATATCGGAGGCCTTGGCCGCCTGCGCCAACACCGGGACCGGGACGAACCAGCTCACATCAGCCAGCGGATCGGCCATCCGCATCGCCGGAGCCCCACGCCAGGTATCCACGAGTTCGTGGATCACCGCCATGCGATCGTCGACATCCAGGCCCTCCATGGGCATCTCGAACCGCGCGATCGCAACCGCATTGGACGCCTGCGCACTGCGGTCACCGGCGTCTCCCCGCAGACTGATGGGCACGTTGACTCGAAGTTCGGGCACCTGGGCGCCGTAGCGCTCGTGGTAGCGGTCTACCCCGCTTGCTACCGCCGCCATAAAGGCATCGTTGACGCTGAACCCCCGGGACTTGGCGGCGTGCTTGAGTCCAGCGAAGGGAAACTCGAAAGCCCCGAAGTGGTACGTGGTGCCACGCTCCACCCACAGCGGGGACAGCGGTGCTTCGGGAACCGAGACCGCCTTGGAGATCGAATCGACGGTCTGTCGCACTACATCGAGTGCGCCGCCGGGATCACCGAGTGCTTGCAACGCCACTCCGCCGCCGGCGCGCAGCAACCCTTCAGCACTGTCCTTGAATTTCGTGAGGTTGTCCTCCACGTTCGCCTTAGCGATGTCGAGCAAGCTGACATCTTCGCCGCGCGGAACCTCCGGAGTGGGCGGATCGTCGGGGTTCGGATCTGGTCCGAGTTCGAAGAGCGACAGCGCCATGATCACGGTCGCCTGTCCATCGGCGATCGAGTGGTGCAACTTCAAAGCGAATGCCGCTTCACCGCCCGGCAAGCCTTCGATGAGGACCGCCTCCCATAGCGCGCGGTTGCGATCGAAATCAGTTAGGGACATGCGCCGTACATCGCCGAGCAATTCACTCCAGCCCGAACCTTCTGGGAGTCGGTAGCGGTGCACGTGGACATCGATGTCGAAGTCCGGGTCCAGCGCCAAACGTGGAGCCGATAACCCGAATACCCCGTATAGCGGGCGCATCCGCAAGGTTGGCACGAAATGGGTCAGACGCTCCAATCGCGTGCGCAGCCTTTCCCAATCCGGTGCGCTGTCCAGGACCGCGAGCGCGACCACGGTGCTGCGCATTCGGGGATCGCCTGATGCAGTACGGAACGTGGCGGCGTCCCAGCCACGCAGTTGCGCTCCGACCTTGCCGGGATCCTCACCGGACACGATCTAGCCCACCTTCTCCATCACTTCATCACTGACATCGAAATTGGCGTACACGTTTTGGACGTCGTCGCTGTCTTCGAGGGCTTCGATCAAACGGAACACCTTCCCGGCGCCGTCCTCGTCCAAGGGAACGGTGACCGAGGGAAGGAAAGTCGCCTCGGCGGAGTCATAGTCGATTTCCGCCGCTTGCAACGCGGTTCGCACGGCCACCACATCGGTTGCCTCGCTGACGATCTCGAAGGATTCACCGAGATCATTGACCTCTTCGGCACCTGCTTCCAGCACCGCCATGAGTAGATCGTCCTCGGTTAAAGCGTCGACCTTCGGCACGATGATCACACCCTTGCGGTTGAACATGTAGGCCACCGATCCCGGATCGGCCATGGAACCGCCGTTACGCGTCATGGCCACGCGCACCTCGCCTGCAGCGCGATTGCGATTGTCCGTCAAACACTCCACCAGCACCGCAACGCCGTTGGGTCCGTACCCCTCGTACATGATCGTTTGCCAGTCCGCACCGCCACCTTCAGCACCGGAGCCGCGCTTCACAGCGCGCTCGATGTTGTCCAGCGGAACTGAGGACTTGCGTGCCTTTTGGATGGCGTCGTAGAGGGTCGGATTCCCGGCCGGATCTCCCCCACCTTGACGGGCGGCCACCTCGATGTTCTTGATCAACTTGGCGAAGAGCTTCCCCCGCTTGGCATCGATGACCGCCTTCTTGTGCTTGGTGGTCGCCCATTTGGAATGCCCACTCATGCCTGCTACGCCCTTCCCTCAACCATGTCCACGAAGTAGCGGTGCCACCGCACGTCGTCGGTCAACTCCGGATGGAAGCTGGTGGCCAGCAAGCCGCCCTGTCGAACCGCCACGATGGTACCCGCGCGTGCACCATCCGATATTTCCGCAAGGACCTCGGCTTCCTGCCCAACGCTCTCCACCCATGGCGCCCGGATGAAGACGGCGTGGAAAGGCGCATCCCCCAGCGCCGGGACATTCACGTCCATCTCGAAGGAATCGACCTGCCGGCCGAAGGCATTTCGACGAACGACGACGCCCAACCCACCTACGGTCTCCTGATCGGGCCGAGCATCGAGCACCTGATCGGCCAGCATGATCATGCCCGCGCAAGTGCCGAACATCGGCATCCCGGAAGCACGCGCCGCCCGCAGCGGCTCGAACCATCCGTCGATCAATGCAAGGCGGGACATCGTGGTCGATTCGCCACCAGGAACTACGAGCGCATCGCTTGCTTCCAGGTCAACGAACGTGCGAACGGGTAAGGCATGCGCCCCCACCATCTCCAACGCTGTGACGTGCTCTCGCACGTCTCCTTGCAGCGCGAGCACCCCGATACTCGGGGCGCTGGTCACCAGCCGCGGTCTTCCAAGCGGTGGTGGACGGGAAGGTCGGCCACGTTGATGCCCACCATTGCCTCACCGAGTCCGCGAGATGCTTCGGCGACCATCTCAGGCTTGTCGAAGTGACGGGTAGCCGACACGATTGCCTCGGCGCGAGCCTTCGGATCACCGCTCTTGAAGATGCCCGAACCGACAAACACCCCATCGGCACCGAGTTGCATCATCATCGCCGCATCCGCGGGAGTGGCGATGCCACCAGCGGTGAACAACACGACCGGAAGTTTGCCTTCACGAGCCACCTCGACGACGAGGTCATAGGGCGCTTGCAGTTCCTTCGCGGCGACGAAGAGCTCGTCCTCAGCCATGGAACGAAGCTTGCGAATCTCACCGAGGATCTTGCGCATGTGCGTCACTGCGTTCGAGACATCACCGGTGCCGGCCTCACCCTTCGATCGGATCATCGCCGCACCTTCGGTGATGCGTCGGAGCGCCTCCCCCAGATTTGTGGCACCGCACACGAACGGCACGGTGAAGCCGGACTTGTCGATGTGATTGGCGTAGTCCGCCGGAGTGAGCACCTCTGACTCGTCGATGTAGTCCACGCCAATCGACTGCAAGACCTGCGCCTCGCCGAAGTGACCGATGCGTGCCTTGGCCATCACCGGAATGGAGACCGCCTCCATGATTCCGGCAATCATCTCCGGATCGGACATGCGGGCCACTCCGCCCTGAGCCCGGATATCGGCCGGGACCCGCTCCAGGGCCATCACGGCAACCGCCCCTGCATCCTCGGCGATCTTGGCCTGCGCGGCGTCGACCACGTCCATGATGACGCCGCCCTTGAGCATCTCCGCCATGCCGCGCTTCACGCGGTCGGTACCTACCTGCTCGTTCACCTGGACCTCTCAACTCAGTGGGATCCCCATCGTAGGGCGAAGCCGTCAGGTCGCATCCTGCGCCGGTGAGGACGGGCGTGGCTTGCCCTCCGCCAGAGCCGATGGCACCGAATCATCGAGTTCGATCGGTACCGGCCACGGGCTGGTGCCTGCGAGGCGAAACGTTCGCACCATGCGCTGGCTTCGCAGCTGGGCACAGGCCCGCACCGCGTCATTCAGGAAGCGTCGAGACAGCTGCACCCGCTGTGCCGAGGCGGCAAGTTCATCGATGAGTTCGGTTCCCCCGGGCGCGTGGCGAACCTCTTCGACCTCCTCTACGTCCAAGGTCGCTTCGAGCGCCAAGGTCAGTTGCGTCTCAGCCTCAGCTCGATCAATAGCCGAAGCGTGCCCATCGGCCGCAGTGCGCGCCGCATGCGCGGCCTCGGCGACCACGATGGCCCCGGCGGGATCGAGAACACCGCTCGTCGCCAGTTCCAGCGCTACGGATGAACGTCGCAGGAGTTGAGCGTCCAAGGACAGCGTGGAGGTATCGATTCGCTTGTGGAGGGCATCCAATCTGCCTGCCGTCATCGACAGGTAGAGACCGAACAAGCCGATAAGGATGACGAGAAGGACCAGCCACCACCAACTCATGCGCCACCTCCATCGTTATCGCCGCTTTGCCGTCGACCTCGCAGGAAATTCGTACGGCCGGCGAAGCGTCCGAGTGCCTGCCCGCGCAGGTCCTCACTCACCTTTTCCCCGGGTACCCGCACACTCTCGTAGACCGCGAGGACATCGTCGACCACCGTGTCCCAGTCGTACTGACTGGCGCGCGCGTGGCCACGGGTGACGAGGGCTCGACGCGCGGCATCGTCAGCCAGGACGGACAGGACTGCATCCGCCAGCGCAGCGGGGTCCTTGGTGGTGAACAGCCTTCCCGCCTTGCCGTCTTCCAGAACGGTCCGGAAAGCCGGGATATCGGATGCGACGACGCACGCTCCTGCAGCCATCGATTCGACCAGCACGATCCCGAAGGATTCCCCTCCGGTGTGCGGGGCGACGTACACCTGGGCTTCGCGTAATAACTCTTGCTTACGTTCATCGCTAACAGACCCGTAGAACGTCAGGGCCCGATCCACCCGATCGGGCAGGTCCTCACGTATTTCCTCGTTGTCGCCAGGACCAGCGACGACCACCTTCAAGTCCGGCACCTGATCCAAGATCGCCGGCATTGCCTCAAGTAGCACCGATAACCCTTTGCGCGGTTCCTCGATCCGCCCCAAGAACAGCAGTTCACGGCGTCGTTGGCGGTCGTGGACCTCCGGAGTGAAGTCCTTCACTCGCACGCCGTTCGGAATAAGGACAGCATCACCGCCCACATGCCCCGTGAGGGTGCGACGCGCCTCCTGACTAACGGCGATGCTCCCGCGCAACTTCTCCATGGCCGTCTGGGCGATGTAATAGCCAGCGGTCAAGACGCGCGAACGATCGTGCGAGGAGTGCCACGTAGCAACCAACGGGCCGCGAGCTGACCAGCAGGTAAGCAGAGACAAACTTGGGGCGAGCGGCTCGTGGATATGCACCACGTCGAAATCTCCCTCGCGGATCCATGCGCGCACGCGTCTCGTCGCCTTCACGCCGAAACTCAAACGGGCCACCGAGCCGTTGTAGGGCACTGCCACCGGACGACCGCCGTCGGTGATCCACTCAGGCAAGGATGCGTCTTCTTCGACCGGCGCTAGCACGTTGACGTCGTGGCCGCGACTGCGCAGCGTGAGCGCAAGATCGGACACATGCGAACGCACACCACCGGGAACATCCCAGGCGTACGGGCACACGAGCCCGATCCGCATGCTCATGCGCTCGTCTCGACACGCGGCGTGAGGTCAGCGACCCACACCTTCTGCAGCATGTGCCAATCGGCGCTGTGCTCGCGGATTCCCGATTCCCAGCCGCGGGCCAATTGTTGGGTCATGGCGATGATCTTCTCGTCTCGATCACCAGCAGTGGGGACCTCTATCCGGTCATGGACGTATCCGCGGCACATCTCGCCGTCGAACCACATGGTGACCGGGTGCAGTGGCACGTCGGTCATCAACGTGAGCAGCGCCGGTCCAGCGGGGAAGGACGCGGGCTGGCCGAAGAAGTCCACATGCACCCCACTGCGGCTGATGTCCCGGTCGCCGAGGAGCGCGACGAGCTTGCCGTCGCGTAGCCGCCGCGTGAGTTGCCGCAGCACATCGGCCTCGCCGGTTCCCAGAATGTCCATGCCCAGTTCGCGTCGATAGTCCAAGAAGGCGTGGAAGAGTTTCTCCGGCTTGAGCCGCTCGGCGACCGAAGTGACCGAGCCGTAGGTAGCTGCGGCCCACGCTCCGGCGTGATCCCAGTTGGCCATGTGACCGGGGATCATCAGCGCTCCCCCCTGTTCCAGGGCACTATCGAGGATCTCCTGGCGCTCGAGCACGAAGGTCTCGGTGATGCGCTGGCGGGACCAGGTGGGCAAACGGAACGCCTCGCACCAATATCGCAAGTAACTACGCATTCCCGCTCGACTCAGATCACGGATGGCGTCGTTGTCATAATCCGGATGCACCCGCCGCAAATTGCGCTCGAGTTGGCGCACTCCCCCAGCACCGCGACGCCATAGCGCATCGGCCATCTGGCGAAAGACGGCATTGGCGGCCGGCTCTGGCAGTGTGCGGGTGACTTTCCAGCCGACGTCGTAGAGCCACGCGGACAACGATTCACTCGCCGCCGCGCGCCGCGATGGGCGCTCGCTCACTGGGGGGCGCTTCCCCGCAATTGCCGGCGCACCTCGACCATGCGTTGAATGACCGTGATCACCCCGGCCACACCGACGATCCACAGCACTATCGGCAGCACGTAAGGCACGCCGAAGCCGGTCAGCAGGATTCCTATCCCGGCGAGGATCAGGCGCTCAGCGCGTTCGGCGATGCCGACGTTCGCGGTGGCGCCGACAGCCTCAGCGCGAGCTTTTGCGTAACTGGTTACCTGTCCGGTAACTAACGCCAGCAGTCCGCCGCCGACGATCCAATAGTCCTGCTGTGTTGCTCCCCACCAGATCAAGGCACCGAAGACCGCTCCGTCAGTGACGCGATCCAACGTGGCATCTAGGAAGGTCCCCCATGGCCCACTGGAACCCGTCAGCCGAGCCATCGTTCCGTCGAGCAGATCACTGAAGGCGAACAGCGTGATCAACACGATCGCCCAAATGAACTCACCCCGTGGAATCAGAATCAATGCACTGGCGGACGCCCCGATCGTTCCCACCAGGGTCACCGCATCGGGGCTCACTTTCAGCTTGACCAAGAGCTTCGCCGGCTGATCGATGACGACGGCAGCAACCTTGCGGGCAGCCGGGTTGTTGAGCACGGCTAGCGATCCATACCATCGGAATTGGTCACGCCGACTCCGTCATTCCATGCTTGCTCGAGCAGTCGACGCGTGTCCTCGAGTACCTGCGGGATCACTTTGGTCTGTCCGATGATCGGCATGAAGTTCGTATCCCCGCCCCAGCGCGGCACGATGTGCTGGTGCAGGTGGCCGGCGATCCCGGCTCCGGACAGCGAACCTTGGTTCATCCCGACATTGAAGCCTTGAGCGGTGGCGACCTCGCGCAGGATTCGCATCGTGCGTTGGGTGAACTCCCCGAGCTCGATCATCTCGTCGTGGTCGATCTCCGGGTACTCGGCGATATGCCGGTAGGGGCAGATCATTACGTGCCCGGAGTTGTACGGGTACAGATTGAGCACGCCGTAGACCTTCTCTCCGCGGGCGAAAACGAGGCCCTCGTCCTCCGGAAGGTCCGGGGCGATGCAAAACGGGCAGTCAGCTCCGGCCTCGGTGGTCCTTGGCTTCTTGCCGCCGCGCAGGTAAACCATCCGGTGCGGCGTATAAATGCGCTCCCAATCGTCGGACATCTCAGACCTGGACCCGTTCATCGATGGCGGTGACGATCTCGGCCACCGCATCATCGATCAGTACGCCGTTCTTCTGGGTCCCGTCTCGATAGCGGAAAGAAACGGCGTCGGCGGCGATGTCCTCGTCTCCTGCGATCAGCATGTACGGCACTTTGGCGCGCTGGGCGTTGCGGATCTTTTTTTGCATTCGGTCATCGGAAGTATCGACCTCCACGCGCACACCTTGGGCGCTGAGCCGCTCGGCGATCCCCTGCAAATAAGGAATGTGCTCGTCGGTGATCGGAATGCCTACCACCTGGACCGGTGCGAGCCAGGGAGGGAACGCTCCCGCGTAGTGCTCGAGCAACACCGCGAAGAAACGCTCGATCGAACCGAACAGTGCGCGGTGGATCATGATCGGGCGCTGCTTGGTGCCGTCGGATCCTTGGTATTCCAAGTCGAAGCGTTGCGGCAATTGGAAGTCAACCTGGATAGTGCTCATCTGCCAGGTGCGGCCGATCGCGTCTTTGGCCTGCACAGAGATCTTCGGCCCGTAGAAAGCCGCCCCGCCTTCGTCGAGGACCAGTTCAAGGTTCTGCTTTTCCGCCGCTTCGCGTAGCGCCTGG
>CBFIHB010000056.1:0-10395 GCA_965662415.1 Actinomycetes bacterium
TTGAGACCAGGGGCCACGCCCAGGTCAGTCGATCGCCGCCAATGCGGCGGCGTAATCGTCGGCATCACGAGCCTCGCCCGGGCCGTTCACGACCGACCAGCGGATCACGCCGTCGCGGTCCAGGACGTAGGTGGCCCTGGTGGCAAAGCCGGTCTGCTCCCAGAAGGCTCCGTAGGCGTTTGCGACCTTGCCGTGTGGCCAGAAGTCACTGAGCAACTGGTGGTTCAGGCCCTCGGCCTCGGCGAACGCCTTCAAGGTTGCCGGGGAATCGCAGGAGATGCTCAGCACTTCGGTGTCGTCGTTGACGAAATCGGCGCGACGGTCGCGGATCTCGCACAACTCACCGGTGCAGATGCCGGTGAAGGCGAAGGGATAGAACATCACCACCACTTTCTTGCCACGCAGATCGGACAAGGTGACGTCCTCACCGAACTGATTGCGCAGGGTGAAATCCGGAGCTTCTTGGCCCACCTCGAGTGCCATGACATCCCTTCCTCGTGCCTACTGACATCGGCGCACCGGCTTTCGATCGAAAAGCCGCGAGCGGGACGCTAGCGCTTGGCGCGCGGTGCTACCAATCGAGTGCCCTGCCAGTGGGATCCAGCACTGATGGTGCTCGTCTGCTGCAAGCCCGCGGTAGGCGCTGCATCGGCAATGTCCTCGGCCTCGATGTGACCATCGCGACCAGGCTTGGGGGTCATCAGCCAAATAACCCCATGATCTGTCAATGGAGCGATGGCGTCGACGAGCCCATCGACGAGATCTCCGTCGTCGTCGCGCCACCACATCAAGACGACGTCGACGACATCCTCGAAATCCTCATCGACGAGTTCGCTGCCGACTATCTGCTCTATTCCCAAGCGGATGACCGGATCGACGTCGTCGTCCCAGTTGACCTCCTGGACGGTTATGCCCGGCTCTAGGTGCAAGGCGACCGCGCGCTGGCGGGCCTCTTCCGGGTCGATGGACCCGGCGTCCACGCTCACCTATTCCTCCTGGAGGTTCCGGCCACGGCCGATCCGCTGCCTGCAACGGCCCTAGTCCACCGAAAGACACAGGGCTTGGCAAGCAATTCGGCCGAAGTCGTGCCGATAACAGACCCGGTTGCCGGTCCGGGACGGCCTGTGGCGCAGGGCACTCGCATGCAGCCAGGCCGATGCGCGAAGATAGGCGGGACAACCGGATAGATCAGCGGAGCAGGATGCGGCGATCCCGTGAGCCTGACCTGACTTGGAGGGTGGGAACCACCATGGCCCCCGGAAACGAGCAAGGCGCCCCACTGGCCGGCGGCTTGCCAACCCAATACGTGGATGTCGATCCCGACGAAACCGGTGAGTGGATCGATTCCTTCGACGCCCTCGTCGATGCCTCCGGAAACTACCGAGCGCGATACATGATGCTCGCACTCTTGCGCCGTGCGGCCGAGCGGAACGTCGGAGTCCCGAGCCTGCGTAGCACCGACTACATCAACACAATCCCACCGGAGCGCGAACCCAGGTTCCCCGGAGACGAAGCGATCGAGCGTCAGATCCGTCGGATGATCAGATGGAACGCGGCGATCATGGTGCACCGCGCGCAGCGCCCCGGGATCTCGGTCGGCGGCCACATCTCCACCTACGCGAGTTCGGCCACTCTCTACGAGGTCGGCTTCAACCACTTCTTCAAGGGCCCCGAGCACCCCGGTGGCGCAGATCAACTCTTCTTCCAAGGGCACGCATCCCCGGGCATGTATGCGCGAGCATTCATCGAGGGTCGGATCACCGAATCTCAAATGGACGGCTTCCGACAGGAACTCTCCCACCCCGGCGGAGGACTGCCGTCCTACCCACATCCGCGCTTGATGCCCTGGTTCTGGCAGTTCCCCACTGTCTCGATGGGCCTTGGCCCACTCAACGCGATCTACCAGGCGCGCTTCAACAAGTATCTGGAAAACCGCGGCCTCGCGGACACCTCCCACCAGAAGGTGTACGCGTTCCTCGGCGATGGCGAAACCGATGAAGTCGATGCCGTGGGCGCGCTGTCTTTGGCCGCGCGAGAAGAACTCGACAACTTGGTATTCGTCGTCAATTGCAACCTCCAGCGGCTCGACGGGCCCGTGCGCGGCAACGGCAAGATCATTCAAGAACTCGAATCACTCTTCCGCGGTGCCGGCTGGAACGTGATCAAGGTCGTGTGGGGGCGCGCGTGGGACCACTTGCTCGCTGCCGATCGCGATGGCGCACTGGTCAACTTGATGAACAACACCCACGACGGCGATTTTCAGACCTACAAAGCCGAGAACGGTGCATTCATCCGCGAGCACTTCTTCGGCCGTGATCCACGCACGACCAAACTCGTCGAAGGCTGGACTGATGACGAAATCTGGTCCCTACAACGCGGCGGTCACGACTACCGGAAGATGTACGCGGCGTACGAGGCAGCTCAGAAGGTGAAAGGCCAACCCACTGTCATCTTGGCCAAGACGATCAAGGGTTGGACCCTGGGATCGCACTTCGAAGCCCGCAACTCCACCCACCAGATGAAGAAACTCACGGTCGAGGACTTGAAGGAGTTTCGGGATCGCTTGCACATCCCGATCCCCGATTCGAAGCTCGACGAGTATCTGCCGCCGTACTACAACCCGGGGCCCAAGGACGAAGCGATCGAGTACATGTTCGAGACCCGGCGTCGACTCGGTGGCTTCCTGCCGTCCCGCCGCCAGAAGTCCACGCCACTGCCGCAACCCCCGGATTCCACCTATGAGTCCGTGATGCGGGGATCGGGTAAGCAACCCGTGGCCACGACCATGGCCTTCGTTCGACTACTCAAGGACCTCATCAGGGATGAAGGCATGGGTGCACACTTCGTGCCGATCATCCCAGACGAAGCCCGCACCTTCGGGATGGATTCACTCTTCCCCACCTTGAAGATCTACTCACCGCACGGCCAGCAGTACACGTCGGTGGACCGCGAGTTGATGCTGTCCTACAAGGAATCCGAGAAGGGTCAGATCCTCCACGAGGGCATCAACGAGGCCGGATCGGTTGCCAGTTTCACCGCCGCAGGTACGTCCTACTCGACGCACGATGTCCCGATGATCCCGATCTACATCTTCTATTCGATGTTCGGATTCCAGCGCACCGGCGACGGCTTCTGGGCGGCCGGCGACCAGATGGCCCGGGGCTTCGTGCTCGGCGCCACCGCAGGTCGGACGACCCTCAATGGCGAGGGGCTGCAACATGAGGACGGGCACAGCCAGTTGCTCGCCAGCACGAACCCGGCAGTGGTCGCGTACGACCCGGCATACGCCTACGAGATCGGGCACATCGTGAAAGAGGGGCTGCGCCGGATGTACGGCGAGCCTGAGACCAACACCCAATACAGCGAGTACGACCTCCACGATGAACACCGCAAGGACTCGCCGAACGTCTACTACTACCTGACGATGTACAACGAGCCCTACCCACAACCAGCCCAGCCCGAGGACTGTGATGTCGAGGGGATCATCAAGGGCATGCACCTCGTCAGCGAGGGTGGCGGAGACGGTCCGAAGGTCCAACTGCTGGCTAGTGGTGTGGGTGTGAACTGGGCCTTACGTGCACAAGAGATCCTGGCCCAGGACTGGGGCGTGGCGGCCGACGTCTGGTCGGTAACCAGTTGGAACCAATTGCGCCGCGATGGTCTGGCTGCCGATCGGTACAACATGCTCAACCCGCAAGCCGAAGCCGTCGTGCCGTTCATCACCGAACGCCTCCAGGGTCGTAAGGGGCCGGTAATCGCGGTCTCGGATTGGATGCGCGCGGTTCAAGATCAGGTTCGCGAGTGGGTGCCGCAACCCTTCGTGTCCCTAGGTACCGACGGATGGGGGCTATCGGACACGAGGGGAGCGCTGCGCCGGCACTTCTTGGTCGACGCGGAATCCATCACCGTGCAGGCACTTGCGATGCTCGCGAGGTCAGGGGAGGTCGATACGCAGACAGTTGCCAAGGCCATCGACACCTATCAACTCCACGACCCCGCAGCTGCCGAAGCAGGCAATACTGAAGGTTCTGGCTAGGCCGAACGTCGAAGGGGAGCGTGTGTCCAACGATCCGAAGCGGTTCTTGAAGTATCTCCAGGCAGAACGCAATGCCTCGATGCTCTACCGGGCATTGGCCGAGACAACCGATGGTGAACGGCGCGAGGCACTGTTGGAACTCGCCGACGTCGAGGACCAGCACGCGGCCCACTGGATCGACAAGCTCCAGCAGCACGGGGTGGAGATCCCACCGGTTCCCAGCAACCTGGAAGCCGACGATGCCCAACTAGTCTCCCGCGCTCGCTCCCTGGGTTTGGTTTCGGTCCTGGACACCCTCGAGCAGAACGAAGGTGCCGACGCTGGAATGTACGACGACGAACCCGAGGCCTTGCCGACCATGCCGACCGACGAGCGCGAACACGCGGAGGTCTTCCGAAAGTTGAAGGGCGAGCAACCCGAGAAATTCCCTCACCGGGCGATGAGCCCGCAGGCTGGCGAGCCATGGCACAAACTCGACAAGTCCGGCTCTATCCGCGCCGCGGTATTCGGTGTCAGCGACGGCCTGGTGTCCAACACCGCTTTGGTCATGGGCTTCGCCGGCGCATCGCTGGCCGGCGCCATCGACAATTCGGTAGTGCTCTTCGCCGGTTTGGCCGGCTTACTCGCCGGTGCATTCTCGATGGCGGCTGGCGAGTACGTGTCGATGGCGAGCCAGCGAGACCTGTTCAAGCGCGAGATAGATCTCGAGCGCCAGGAACTGATCGAAAAGCCAGACGAGGAGCGACTCGAACTGGAATTGATCTACCGCGCCAAGGGCCTACCGCGCGAGCAAGCGAAGGCAATCGCCGATCGCATCATGGCCAATCCGGAAACCGCACTCGATACTTTGGCGCGCGAGGAACTCGGCCTTGATCCCGACGAACTCGGGTCGGCCTGGAAAGCAGCGATATCGAGTTTCATCGCCTTCGCAATCGGCGCGTCTGTAGTGGTAATCCCCTACGCACTGTTCTCCGGAGTCACCGCCTTCGTGTTGGCGATCGCCCTGGCGCTAGCAGGGATGATCGCCGTGGGTGGCGTGGTCGGCTCGTTGTCGGGAAGGGGCGTCGTGTTCAGCGCGGGTCGGCAGGTCATCTGGGGTGCCGGTGCCGCTGCTGTGACCTACCTCGTCGGCAGTCTCGTCGGCGTCAATGTCGGTTGACGATCGATCCATGGATGCGGTCGCACGAGCCGACCGCGCTTTCGTCGACCGCCTGACCGCTGCGACGGGAGACCTCGCCACCGAAGCCACCTTGAGGATGGAAGTGACGCATCCGTGGTACCGCCAACTATCCGCCGACGAGCGGGCCTGGGTGGGACTCGTCGCCCAGGCCGGTATTTCCGCCTTCTTGGAGTGGGTGGCCGATCCGCGGGAAGCACCACAACTGACCGCCGATATCTTCGGCTCGGCCCCTCGCGAACTTGCGCGAGTGATCTCATTGGAACAAACGGTGGCACTGGTTCGCACCACGATCGAAGTTGTCGAGACCGCGATCGATGCCCTCTTCGACGAACCCCTGCGCTCGGCGGCGCGTGAAGCAACACTGCGTTACTCGCGCGAAGTAGCTTTTTCCGCCGCCGAGGTCTACGCGCGTGCCGCGGAAGCCCGTGGCGCGTGGGATGCCCGGCTGGAAGCTCTCGTCGTCGATTCGATCCTGCGCGATGAGATGGATCCGTCGGTGGCATCGCGAATCTCGGCCCTGGGCTGGTCGGATGCCGCGCCAATGACGGTCATCGCCGGATATGCACCCATCGCAGATGCGGAAGGTTCGCTCGACGTCCTGCGCCGCGCGGCGCGTAACCACGACCTGCTGATGCTCAGCGGTATCAATGGGGACTTCCTGATCGCACTTATCGGTCGATCTGCAAGCCAAGAGCACGCCACGCGCGCCGCGCGATTGATCGCACCGCACTTCGGGCCCGGGCCGGTCGTGTTCAGCGATCGCGCCACCGATTTCGAGGATGTGGCGTCCTCCGTTCGAACCGCCACGGCTGCCGTGCGCGCTGCTGCGGCCTGGCCCGATGCCCCACGACCGGTCGCTGCTGGGGAACTACTGCCCGAGCGGGCGGTAGGGGGCGACCAACTCGCGATCGAAGAGTTGGTCGAGGTTGCCTACCGCACGCTTGCCAGCGAGCAGCACCTGATGCACACAGCGGAGGCATTCTTAGAGCGCACGCCAACGTTGGAAGGAACCGCGCGGGCGCTGTTCGTTCACCCCAACACGGTGCGCTACCGCCTTGGGAGGATCGCCGACCTCACGGGATTCGCCCCTACGGATCCGCGTGGGGCGCTTGCCTTGCGGCTCGCACTCATGCTCGGGCGCAGCGGTCGAGCACCAGGCACCTTGTAGGATTCCTACAAACTCCGAACGCAGACTTTGGCCACTAGACCGAGGGGTCTTTGTAGCCATCCACGGAAGGCTGTGCGCGTGCTCGTCGTCGTAGCGCCTGGACAGGGCGCCCAATCTCCCGGCTTCCTCACCCCGTGGCTCGATGTCCCCGGCGTTCGCGAGCGCCTGGAATGGCTCTCGGTCGTGAGCGGTGTGGACTTGATCGAGCACGGGACCGTGTCCGATGCCCAGACCATCACCGACACCGCTATCGCCCAACCGCTGATCGTGGGGGCCGGACTCGTCACCTTGTTGAGTTTGTTCCCACACCCGTCTACGGCTTACGGCGCAATCGGCGCCGGCGCAGGCCATTCGGTGGGTGAGATCACTGCTGCGGTGGGGGCCGGCGTTCTCACCGCGGAGCAGGCGATGATCTTCGTACGCGAGCGGGGCAAGGCCATGGCCGACGCCGCGGCGCGAACCGAGACCGGGATGACCGCCGTACTCGGTGGTGATCCGGAGGCCATCGTTGCTCGCTGCGAGGAGATCGGACTAACGCCGGCGAACATGAACGGTGCCGGGCAGATCGTGGTCGCGGGTACGAAATCCCAACTCGATCTCTTCGCGGAAGATCCGCCGGAGGGTTGCCGCGTGCGCCCTCTGGCCGTTGCTGGTGCCTTCCATACCGAGCACATGGCTCCGGCTGTGGGACACCTCGGCCGCCTCGGCAACGCGATCACTACCCACGATCCCAGGCTTCGACTCATCTCCAACGCGGATGGACGAGTCGTGCACGACGGTCGCGAGGTCTTGCGTCGACTCATCAGCCAAGTCAGCAACCCGGTTCGCTGGGACCTATGCATGGAGACGATGGCCGATCTCGGGGTTACGGCAGTGCTGGAGATTCCACCGGCGGGCACTCTCACCGGCTTGGCTAAGCGCGCTATCCCCGGCGTGGAGACCCTTGCGGTCAAGACCCCCGATGATCTTGACGCTGCCTGGGCGATGATCAATGCCCACGGGACCATCTCGCATCTGGATGCCAACCCGACCTGGCGGATGCTGGTTGCCCCGGGCAAAGGCACCTTCCGTCGCGCGCTGGACGCCGCACCGGGCGACGAATTGCAGGCTTCGGTCATCGTCGGGAACGTCGAGACCTTGCGCGGCGCGACCCCGGTCAACGCACCGCACGGTGGGGTGATCGTCGAATGGCTGGTCGAAGATGGTGATCCCGTCTCGCCGGGACAACCAATCGTGCGCTTGCATCCCGTGGCGGACCACACTTACGAGGTCTACGCGTGAGCACAACACTCAAGGTGCCCGAGGGTGCGCCCTTCGCACGCATCCTGTCCAGCGGCAGCTTCCGTCCCGCTCGCGTTGTCAGCAACGCCGAGATCTGCGAGAACATCGATTCATCCGATGAGTGGATCCGCGAACGTTCCGGAATAGCCGAGCGCCGCTGGGCCGGCGACGACGAATCCGTGGCCACGATGTCCGCCGCCGCAGCAGAGAAGGCGCTCGCGGCGGCCGGTATCACGCCAGATCAAATCGACGTAATCCTGATCGCTACTTGCACTCACCCGTACCAGACTCCTTCGGCCGCATCGGAAGTCGCCGGGATGATCGGTGCCGCCACTGCGGCGGCGATGGACCTGAGCGCAGCGTGCGCGGGGTTCGCCTACGGTCTCGCGCTTGCCCAGGACATGGTGCGCGGTGGCAGTGCACAGCATGTGCTGTTGATCGGCGCGGAGAAGTTGAGCGCGTGGACCGACAAGTTCGACCGAAGTACCGCTTTCATCTTCGCCGACGGTGCTGGAGCCGTCGTCGTCGGACCTTCCAACGAACCCGCGATCAGCCCGGTGGTGTGGGGTGGTGATGGCAACCAACTGCACGCCATCAACATGACCCAAAACTTGCTGGAGTTCCGCGATAACCACTACGACAAGTTCCCAGCTATCGCGATGAATGGCCAGCAGGTCTTCCGTTGGGCCGTATCGGAGATGGCGCGGGTGTGCCGGGAGTCCTTGGACAAGGCCGGGATCTCCGCTGAGGATCTCGACGCCTTCATCCCCCACCAGGCCAATAACAGAATCACCGACGCCCTGGTGCGCGCGCTTGAATTGCCGGAGCACGTGGTGGTCGCCCGCGACATCATCACCACCGGCAACACCTCGGCTGCATCCGTGCCGCTCGCGATGGATCGGATGCTCGCTAGCGGCGAAGTGCCGCACGGTGGCACCGCCCTGCTCGTCGGTTTCGGCGCGGGCCTGGTGTTCGCCTCGCAGGTGGTGACCCTGCCGTAGTTTCTGCGTTGATATGCAGCGCTAGACCACCGGTGATGAGCCGGTCACAACTTCATAGCAAGCAAACAGCACCACACCACATCGAAAGGGAAACAGCACATGAGTCAAGAAGAGGTTCTCAGCGGCCTGGCCGGGATCGTCAACGAGGTTGCGGGCGTGCCGGTGGATGACGTCCAGCCCGATAAGTCCTTCATCGACGATCTGGACATCGATTCGCTGTCGATGGTCGAGGTCGTCATGGCCGCCGAAGACAAGTGGGGCGTGAAGATCCCCGACGAAGAAGTGAAGAACCTGCGCACCGTGGGTGATGCGGTGGCCTACATCGAGGCCAACTCCTAGAGCACGCACGGAAATCGGCAACCACGGAGGTCGACCATGAGCACTCGGGAAGTCGTCGTCACCGGACTGGGGATGACCAGTCCGGTTGGTGGTGACGTTGCCAGCAGTTGGGCAGCGATCCTCGCCGGGACTGCGGGTATCACCCCGATCGACGCCGAGTGGATCGCCGATCAACCCTCGCGGATCGCCGGCCAACTGGCCGTCGATCCGTCGGAGGTGTTGGCCAAGGTCGAAACCCGCCGCCTGGACCGAGCCCAACAGGCGGCCCTCATCGCCTCCCGTGAGGCATGGGCCGATGCAGGCGCACCGGAGGTCGATCCCGATCGCCTGGGCGCCGTCATCGCGACTGGCATCGGAGGCGTCACCAGCCTGCTCGATGCCTACGACACCTTGAACGAACGGGGTTGGTCGCGCGTCTCCCCACACATGGTCACGATGATCATGCCGAACGGCCCGGCCGCGGTGGTCGGGCTCGAACTCGGGGCTCGCGCAGGAGTCCATACGCCGGTGAGCGCTTGCGCATCGGGTGCTGAAGCCATCTCTTACGCGGCCCGAATGATCCAAACCGGTCGCGCCGATGTAGTGGTCGCCGGTGGCACCGAGGCGGTCATCCGCGGCATCACCATGGCTGGCTTCGCAGCGATGAGAGCGTTGTCGACGCGTAACGATGATCCTGCTGCCGCTTCCCGGCCCTACGACACCGATCGCGATGGCTTCGTGATGGGTGAGGGCGCTGGAGTAGTGGTGCTCGAATCCCGTGAGCACGCGCAGGCTCGAGGCGCCACCATCCATGGTGTCTACGGCGGAGCCGGGCTGACTTCCGATGGTCATCACATCGCCCAACCCGACCCCGAAGGTCGTGGGGCAGCGCGGGCGATCACCGAAGCACTCGCTGATGCCGGGCTCACGCCCGCGGACGTCGCACACGTGAATGCCCATGCGACCTCGACCCCACAGGGCGACATCGCCGAGGCAGTAGCGATCCGCACTGCACTGGGCTCGGACACCGATCGCGCGGTCGTCACCGGCACCAAATCGATGACCGGCCATCTGCTCGGCGGCGCGGGTGCGGTGGAATCGATCTTCACCATCCTTGCTCTGCGTGATCGCAAAGCGCCGCCGACGATCAACTTGCAGAACATGGATCCGCAGATCGATCTCGATGTCGCCGCCAACGTGGCGCGTGACCTGCCTGCCGGCGATATCGCCGCGTTGAACAACTCATTCGGTTTCGGCGGCCACGATGTCGCCCTGGTCTTCCGGAGCGCATAAGTGACGGCAACCGCAGCGCCATCCACGCCCGCAGCGAGCGCGGAGATCGATCCCCGCTCCCCCAAGGTGCGGCTCGGCCAGTTCTTCGACGACGGCGAGTTCGAACTCATCACCCCCG
>CBFIHB010000057.1:0-10314 GCA_965662415.1 Actinomycetes bacterium
CATGCACTTCCAAGAATGGTGGATCCGCTACCGGGCCGGACTCCCTGCGCGGGGTTTCGCGATGATCGGTCAGGAGAACGCAGAACCAGCTCCCGGAGTTCTCGAAGCGATCGCACAAGCCGATGCAATCGTCTTGCCACCGAGCAATCCGATCGTGTCGATCGGAACGATTCTCGGCGTACCTGGCATCCGGCAGGCGATCCTGGCGGCGAATGCGCCGGTGATCGGCGTGAGTCCGATCATCTCCGGAGCCCCGGTTCGCGGCATGGCAGACGCCTGCTTGAGCGCGATGGGAATCGAGACGACCACCGCTGCTGTCGCAGCTCATTACGGCTCTCGTTCGTCCGGCGGGATCCTGGACGCCTGGCTGGTGGATGAATCCGACGCTGCGAGCGTGCAGGAGATCAATGAGCGTGGCATCGCTTGCCGAGCCGTTCCACTGTTCATGACCGACGTCGATGCGACCGCGACGATGGTCAAGGAAGCCTTCGATCTGGTCGCCGAAATCCCACGCGCTGGTTGAATGGCGGATGTGAGCACCGAACAAGCCTTCACTTCCGGGGACCAGTGGGTGCGCGTATCACCCAAACTCGTCACCGCTCGGCGAATTACCTTGTGTCTGACTCTCATCCCGGTGGTGGCGGTGATCGTGGTCCTAGCCCTGATCCCGGGCATCATTCCCGCAGTAGCCATCGCAGTGGCTGCCGTCAGTGCGGTCGGGTTCGTGTGGGCGTGGTGGCTCATCGGCCGACGCGTGCGTTCCTATGCGTATTGCGAGCGAGAAGACGATCTGCTTGTCTCGAGCGGCATCTTGTTCCGTCGATTGGTGATCGTCCCGTATGGCCGTATGCAACTGGTGGATGTCACCGCCGGCCCCATCGACCGCAGCCTCGGGGTAACGACCGTGCAATTGCACACCGCAGCCGCAACCACCGACGCTTCCATCCCAGGACTCGAACCCGAAGTCGCCGCCCAACTGCGCGACCGTCTGGCACATCGCGGCGAAACTCGCTCGGCCGGACTCTAGGAAGTACCTCGTGACGCAACGCGACGGAACCGCGCCTCAGTTCAACAGCACCATCGGAGACGACCTCGGGCTCGGGCTCGCCGTGCCCGGCAGCGCACTGGTGGACGCGGCCGGTCACCGCAAGGTCCACCCGATATCGCCGCTCGTCCACGCCGTTGCCGTCTTCCCGGCCATGGGCGGCGTGGTTATCGCTTTCGGCGCCTCGGGTGGGGCTTCGATCGCAGAGAACCTTTCCGATCTCCCGGGCCTGCAATCTCTGTCGATGCTGTCACCAGTGCTGCTTGCGATCGCCGGTGTGGCGATCTTCGCAGCGGTGCTCAGTCTGGTGGTCGCCCTCTACCAGTACTTCGCGTGGCGAGCGCTCTCGTTCTGGTTCGACGACGACGGAGATTTCCGCGTCCAATCGGGCGTATTCATTCGACAGCAACGGCGCGTCCAACTATCGAGGATCCAAGCAGTCGATGTGACTCAACCGCTCGCTGCTCGGGTGTTCTCGATGGCGGCGCTGAATATCGAGGTAGCCGGACAAGACGACTCCCGAGTCCGATTGAAGTACGTGACGCTCGCCGATGCCCGTGAGATACGTCGTGAGGTCCTCGCGCGCGCCGCCGGCCTGGATGCCCAGACGGCTGAGGCACCGCAGGACGTACTGACCCGAGTGTCGGGTCGTCAGTTGGCGATCTCACTGCTGCTGCGCGTCAGTACCGCTGGCCTGTTGATCCTGACGGCACTGATCGTCGCAGTCAGCTATCTGAGCGAAGGGTGGGCCGGGATCGGATTAGCCCTGGTGACCGGCGGCGTGCCGTTGATCATCGTGATCGCCGAGTTCATCCGCTTCTACGGCTTCACCGTGGCTCAATCCCCCGACGGCCTGCGGCTGCGCTACGGCTTGCTGCGCACCGAATCGCGGACCGTGCCCCCCGGCCGTGTACAGGCAATCGACTATGTCGAGCCGCTGCTGTGGCGGCGCCTAGGTTGGACCCGGGTGCTCGTGACCATTGCCGGGGTAGGCACCGAATCCTCCAGCAGTAACCAAGGACAAGGAGCAAACACCGTGCTGATCCCGGTCGCCGGCCTCGGTCAAGCCAAAGACCTTGTCTCGCGAGTCCTGCCGGCACTCGACACCTCCGAACTGGCCTGGATCCATGCCCCACGACGGGCCTGGAAGCGTTCGCCGGTTCAGTGGCGCAATCTGGCCGTGGGCTGGGATGAGAGCACTTTCGCGATCCGGCGAGGCCGAGTAACCCGCCACCTGGCAGCGCTCCCGCATGCCCGCACCCAATCGGTCCGATGGACCCAAGGCCCTTGGGAGCGCGCGTTGGATCTAGCCTCGATGCACGTCGACACCACCCCCGGTCCGGTCACCGTTTCTGGCCTACATCTCGCTAGCGCGCAGGCACGCGAGATCGCTGAGAACCAGTCCGATGCCGCGCGGCGAGGTCGTGGCACGGACCGTTCCATCCACTGGGCCCAACCGTGAACGACAACGACACCACCAACCCACGCCACTTCCTGCAGGTGCTACCCGTGCCGATCGATCACCGCTTCGCTCCCGGTGATGACTTGAACCAGATCGTCCTCGATGCCGTGATGGCGGCGCAATGGCCAGACGGTTCGGTTGGTTCGCGTAAGGGAGATGTCATCGTGGTGACGAGCAAGATCGTTGCCAAGGCCGAAGGTGGGATCGTCCACGTCGATTCGCGCGAGGAGATCATCGATCAGCACTCTGAGCGCATCGTGGCCACGAAAGTCACACCACGCGGCATCACGAAGATCGTGCAAACCCACCACGGCCTAGTCCTTGCCGCTGCAGGTGTCGATGCAAGCAACACCGATCTCGGCACGGTCGTGCTGCTCCCGGAGGACTCCGATGCATCGGCGCTACGACTGCGACAACACTTCGTCGCTGAGACCGGCCTCGAGGTGGGCGTCGTCGTCACCGACACCATGGGGCGCCCGTGGCGGTTGGGTGTCAGCGACGTCGCGATCGGTGCAAGCGGCTTGATCGCCCTCGATGATTTCACCGGTCGGGTCGACGAATTCGGCAATACCTTGGAGATGACAGTCGTGGCGGTCGCCGACGAGATCGCATCGGCTGCGGATCTAGCTACCGGGAAACTCGGCGGTGCTCCAGTGGCGATCGTCCGGGGCCTGGAGGACTACGTCGTTGAAACCGCGCAGCGTGCACGCGATGTAGTGCGGCCGCTAGAGGAAGACTTGTTCCCTCTCGGTAGCGCGGAGGCGCTAGTAGAGGGAGCGAAGGGCGCCATCGCGCGTCGACGCACCATCCGTCATTTCACCGATGATCCGGTGGATCCGCAGGCGATCGAGCGGGCAATCGAAGACGCCGTCCTCGCCCCTGCCCCACATCACAGCGAGCCGTTCCGCTTCATCGTCCTGTGCGCCGACGATCCCCCTTCGCACGACGAGCGCATCGGATTACTCGACGCCATGCGCGAGGCGTGGATCGCCGATCTGTCTGATATCGACGGCAAGCCCACGGACGAGATCGACAGACGCGTTGCCCGCGGCGACCTACTGCGCACCGCGCCAGTGGTGATCATCCCGATCGTCGATCTCGACTGTGGAGCGCATACCTATCCCGATGATCGACGCAATGCCGCCGAGCGAGACTTGTTCATGGTGGCCGGAGGCGCGGCGGTGCAGAACTTGATGATCCGCCTGGCTGCCGAGGGCATTGGTTCAGCCTGGATCTCCTCGACGATGTTCGCCCCCGGAATCGTCCGTGCCCGATTCGATCTCGGATCCGGCGCCATGCCGCTCGGCGCTGTTGCCGTCGGTCATCCGGCGCAACCTGCCAAGGATCGCCCAACTCGTGCCGCGCGCGATTACCTGATCGATCCGATCGCCCGGGACTCCTAAGCGTCAGTCGAATAGCGGATCGCGGTTTGAGGTAACTCCACGTTCGGCCAGATCCGCGCGCCTTCGCGCAACTCGTTGCGGGCGCCAATCACCGCGCCGTCGCCGACCACCACACCTTCAAGCACGCAGCCCTCGCCGATGTTGGCGCCGGCGCCGATGATGCTGCCGATGACCTGTGCGCCCTTTCCGATCACGGCTTGGTCGAAGACCACCGAACCCTCGATGCGCGCATCGGGAGCGATAACCGCGCCGCGCCCGACCGCACTCCCACCCATCACCTGAGCCGAATCGGCGATGCGCGCGCCGTCGAGGACGAGGGCATCACCGGTAGAAACGACCGCCGGTGACGGCGCCAGGCCGGTGACCAGATCTCGGCTGCCTTGGACGAATGCAAGCGGGGTTCCCAAATCCAGCCAGTAGCCGCGGTCCACCACACCGCGAACCCGAGCACCGGATGCCAACAGTCCCGGGAAGGTCTCGCGCTCCACGGAAACCACGCGGCCGGGTGGGATCTGCTCGATCACCGAACGAGTGAACACGTAGCAGCCCGCATTGATGAGATCGGTGACGACCTCTTCGGGTGTCTGGGGCTTTTCCAGGAACGCCCGCACTCGTCCGTCGTCGTCGATCGGGACTAGACCGTAGGCGCGGGGGTCCTCGACGGGAGTCAGGTACAACGTCACATCACTCGCGGTATCGACGTGCGAACGCACGAGGGCCTGAATATCCACGCCGCTGAGGACATCCCCGTTGAATATCACGATGGGTTCACTCGAATCCGATTCCAGATGATCGAGGGCGTATCGGATGGCTCCTCCCGTACCCAGCGGCTCCGGCTCGGTGGCGATAACCACTTCGATGCCTAGGTCCGCACCCTCGATGAACTCGGCGAAGACCTCGGCACGGTAACTCGTTGCCAGCACGATGCGTGAGATACCTGCATCGCGAGCACGCGTTATTTGGTGCACGGTAAAGGGCACCCCGGCCACCGGGAGCATCGGCTTGGGGGTGTTCACGGTCAGCGGGCGCAGGCGCGTGCCCTGTCCTCCGACGAGCAGCACGGCCTCGGTCATCGGGTAAGGGTGCCATAGCCGACCTAGCCTCGGCTGCGCACAATGTGGTCATGGTCGCCACGTCCGACGTACGTTCCGCGCTGCTGACACGGCAGGATCCTGCGCAGCCGTTCGTTACGCACATCGGACCCGACGGCCGCATGGAGCTCTCCGGGGTATCGGTCGCCAATGCGGCGGCGAAGATCGCCAACGCCCTGGCCGGTGAGTTCGGCCTTGAGCCCGGGGATTCGGTGGGGGTGCACCTTCCGTGGCATTGGCAGCGAGTGACCTGGCTGATCGGTATTTGGAGCGCGGGTCTCACGGTGGTCCCCGGCGGCGGTGAGGAGTGCGACCTCATGGTTGCCGGACCACAGGAGGCGGCCGGCCTGCCCGGAGGTGTCCAGGTCGTCTCAGTCCATCCCTTCGGCATGCCGCTCGATGCTTCGCAGTTGGCACAATTGCCGCCCGGCATGGAGGACATCACGCTCGCTGTCCGCGCCCAGCCCGACCAGCAGGTCTTTTCCGCCGATCATTCGCAGGCGATCGCACTCGACGGTCTCACGCAAACCGAACTGCTCGAACGCGGACGAGAATGGGATCGCGCGCATCCGGGGGTCTTGCGAATCGGCATGACCCAAGGCATGGATCAGTGGTGGCTACCGGCGATCTGGCCCTTGGTGAGCGACGGTTCAGTAGTCCTCGCGGACACCATCGATGTCGAATTCATGGACGCCGAGCGGATCGAATACGTCACCAGTTAGCGGTCAGCCGACATTGACCGTGATGTCCTGGCTCACCCCGGCCGCCTGCTTCTTGGCGATCACCAGGATGCGATACGTGTAGCTGGCTCCCGCTGGCGCAGCCTTCTTGATGCGGAAGACCACACGCCCGTTCTTCTTGGTCTTCGCACGCTGCACGGTGCGCCACTCACCGTCGACATACGCCTGGCGCCATACGGTCAAGCCCTTGCGCTTGGGACGCACCCGCGCCTTGATCGCGAAGGGTTCCCCTACCGGAACCGTCATCGTCTGGGGGGTGACCAACGCGACGGACCGAGACTTCACACTGGGGACCACCGAGACCCGGAAGGTCTCGCCGACTCCGATCGGCTGCTTCTTTCGCACCACAAGAACCCGGTATTCCTGTGTGGTGTTGGGCGGCCAGGCCTCGCGCACCTTGTAGCTCACGCGACCGTTCTTCTTCGTGCGCTTCTTCTTGAAAGTGACCCATTCGCCGTTATCTAGCCGCTGGAACCACACCCGAAGTCCCTTGCGCTTGGGGGTGACCTTGGCCTTGATTACGAAGGGTTTGAGTGCCTTCACCTGCCTATCGGCCGGCGTGAGCATTTGGACCTGTCGCTCGTAGCTGACCGTCGGAGCGGGGGCTTGCGGCGCAGGAGCTTGCGGCGCCTGCGGTGCGGCGACGGGAACACCCGCACTGCCGTCGATTGCGTTGATGTAGGAGGACTTCAGCCCGAGGGCATTGCGCAGTTGGTTCCCGCTTCTGGTGACCGTGGCGCCATCGACGAGTGTCGCCTGCACCGTTTTGGCTACGCCGGAGGGGTCACGGTCTACGACCTCGACCTTGAACACTTCACCCACCCCGAATGCCTGAGCCATTTCCACCTGACCCACCGAGACCGTCCACGAACGGTTCGGGTTCTCCTCGCTAAGCGACCATGGGTCCGCTACGGAGCGCACGTAGGGAAGATCGCCACCCCACTGATCGGCGCTAGCTTGGCTGGCCCCACCGTTAGAGGAGGAGTAGAAGGCCCGGATCGGCGAGCCTTCGTACAAGATCGCCAACCCGGTGTTGGGCGAGGTGTGCGTTGCGTTGACGGCCGCGACCCATCGATCGCCCATCGGGCCCGCCTGCTTATCCCAACCGGCGAAAACTTGATCGGAATATGGGCCACGTCCATCGTCTACATGACAATCGCACGCTCCCCGCACGCCGGACTCGATCTTGGAAAGTGCGTAGGTACGCGCGGCGAGCACCTGGGCTTGCAGCGCTGCATCGGGCCACGAACTGCTCACCTCGGCGATGCCGTAGAGGTATTCATCGTGCAACCGCAGTGAGTTGACTGCGTTCAAGCGGGTTGCCGCATTGCTGCCGGTGGGCAGCACCTCGATCGTGCCGTAGCGATAGCGGTGCCCCTCGGAATCGAAGTTGCCACCCTTATCGACCACATTCGCAAGACCGGACCAGGTGACCGTCGCGTTCGGGAACACCCCCAGCTCCTGGCGAGCACCTCCGACGATCTTGGCTGCCCGAACCGCTCCGGACTCACCGGTGAAATAGAAGCTCTCCCCGGGCCCGGCAACTACTACGTTGCCCGCCAGGTTCGCCTGCACTGTGCCATCGCCTTCGACTGCTTCGCCGCGGATGCGCACGTGCTTCTTGTCGTACTCGAGGTTCACCCGGATGTTCATGTCGTCTTGGACCGGGGAGACGGTGGTGCCCTGGTAGTAGTGCGTAACGATGGAAGCAGCATCCATTCCCGCGTTGGCCATCGCGAGGGCTCCGTACTGACTCATCCCCACTCCGTGACCGAAACCGGCACCGGTCAAGGAGAAGGAGGCCGGGGCGCCGCACGGATCCGGCGGCGAGACCGGGGTGGCAAGTACCTGCCCGGTGCTCACCCACGGATACAGCGCTTCGGCACCGGCCGTGGCGTTCATGGCGATCGTGTAGTTGCCTGGGGGTACCTGATTGCCGGCGTCATCGCGTTGGTCCCAGTCGATCTGCAACGGACCGGGAGCCGCCTGCTGTCCGCTCATGTTGCGGACGATCTCTCCGCATCGGTTTGTGATCGAGACGGTCCACGACAGCGGCGCGTTGGTCGCAGCGGTAATCGACATCGGGCCGGTGGCCCAGGCCGCCGGATTGGCGGTGGGATTGACCATGCCGGCGCCCATTTTGGCGGTCGTCGCAGCCCGGATCGCCGGGATCTGCTCTTCCAAGTGCTTACCAGGGCAGGACGTGGCGCCGATATCGCCGTGACCGCCAATCACCAAGGCACTGGCGACTTCGCCCGGCTGGTAGCGCGACGTCCCTTCGTCGGAATCGGAAACCAACGGGATGGTCCCGTTCGGGTCACGGTGGTTCATGGCCAGTTTCCACGCCGTGAGTGAGGAAATCGAGTCGACGATCGCGGCCATCTGATCGGCCGGTGGTTTGGCCTTGGCAAAGTTCCCGATGGCCGACACTGCGAATGTTTGGTCGTTGAACCCGGCCGTGTGGCCGCCCACCACCGATTGATCGATGCCGCCAGCCCGGCCTTCGTAGAGACGGCCGAAGCGGTCGACCAGGAAGTTGTACGCCATATCCGAGTACTTCAAACCCTTGGTGAACCAGCTGTACAGGTTGCGCATCTGCTTGGCGGCCTGCTCGGGGGTGTAGTTGTTCTTCGTGGCGGTGTGATGGACGAACGCCGCCTTGATGGTCGGCGAGTAACGCGCCGAACCGCGGCGCAAGCTCTCGTCGGCTCCCCACTGCGCGCGGGTGATGATCGGCGGCATCGCCGCGACGGTGCTGGCCCTGGCAACGGAGACCGGGGCGATCGTCGAACCGTCAACCGGCTCGGGCAACTGCGCGTCCTCGGCCACCACCGGGTTGTCCACGAAGACCAACTCGGCGCCGTCGGGCTCCTCACCCCCGGGAGTGTCGATACGCACCTGGATCCCATCGGCGGTCTCGGTCAGCAACGGGTTGGTTCCATGTCGGATCCCCCGGGCTTCGGGTGAGTCCGGATCGGGACCGTGGTCGGTGAGTGTGAGCGGCTCCCAGGAACTCCAGACTCCTTCTTCACGCACGCGCACCAAGACCCGCGTACCCGGATCGAAAGGTTCCGTGGACGTGATGCCAACCAAACTGAACGGCTCGACCGATTCCGCGCCCGCCGCGATCGCCGGCTCAGTTTCCTCATCGTGCGCGTGGTCGTCGTGGTCGTCGTGGTCGTCGCTCGCGAACGTGAGGCGCTGCGCGCCCGTCGGCGCCAAGCCAAGTTCGTCGATCTCGAGGCGCTCCACCAGCGAATCCCACGACGCCATAGCCGCATCGGCTTCGACGAGGATCGAACGATCGAGTCCGGACAGCGGTATCGAGCGCGTCTGCGCGGTCACCGGCTCGCGCTGTGACACGGCCGATTCGTCTTGGTCACTTCCCGGCAGCGATCCCAGGACCGGGACGGTCAGGCCGGCGGCGACGATCGCGGGCACGACGATCGCCGCGGTGAGCTTGCGCCGCATGGTGACCTCCTCGCCGCCTCGAGTCCGGGACCGACCGCTTACCGATCCCGCGCCCTGTGTGATCAAATGACGACATTGTTGACACAGGCCCGGGATATTTGACCACGGTGCCATGGATTGTTCGATTACGCCAAGCCTCACACGGCTCACCTGTCACAGCAGTTAGCGGCACGCCCGAAAATCGGAACCGCGTCTATTCATGGTGCGTCCTACGGGGGTCGGTCGGCCCGCTGCGTACCATGGGCGGACCCTGCAATCGCCCCCACGATTCACCCGCTCATCCACGAAAGGTCCGTGAGTGTCTGCTGGATCCGCCGCCCGGCGCTGGTCGACGATCCTGGCCGGTGTGGTGTCCGGAGCGATCTTGATCGTGACCGTCATCGGCGCCGGGGTCACCTCCGTGATGGGCCAACTTGAGGGAAACATCACCTCGTTGGACGTCTCCGAGCAGACCGGGGTGAGCGTTACCGAAACCGAATCCGTGGTGGTCGACGAGGAGACAGGTGAGACCGCCCCGTTCACCATGGTCGTGATGGGTAGCGATTCGCGTACCGGCAAGGGCAACAAGGGCTACGGCAGCGTCGCGAAGTTCGGCGATGTCGAGCGAAGCGACACCACGATCTTGTTCCATGTCAACGCCGATCGGTCCCAAGCGATCGGGGTGAGCATCCCCCGCGACACCTTGATGATGCTCCCCGAATGCAGCAAGGACGGCGAGACTGTCGGCGGATACGAAGGCCGGTTCAACGAGGCGATGTTCCTCGGGGGTCCCGGATGCGTGCTCAAGGCAGTCGAAGAACTCAGCGGGATACAGGTCGACAACTTCATGGTCATCGACTTCGCGGCCTTCAAGCGCATCACCGAGTCCATCGGGGGCGTGGAGATCTGCCTCGAGGAAGATGTCAACGATCCGCTGAGCGGGCTGAATCTGGATCAGGGCCTGCATACCGTCACCGGCGAGGAAGCTCTCGCCTTCGTGCGCGCCCGCAAGACCCTCGGTGATGGCTCGGACACTTCGCGTATCCGCCGCCAGCAGGCATTCCTGTCTTCAATGGCGCGCAAGGTGCTCTCCAGCGACATCCTTCTCAACCCCGCCTCGCTG
>CBFIHB010000058.1:0-10299 GCA_965662415.1 Actinomycetes bacterium
CTCCCAGGCGTCGAGATCATGGGTGGCGAAGGCCTGTGCTCGGGCGTGGTCGAGATGGCGGGACAAGCGGGTCAGCCGGGAGAGCACCTGAAGTGGGGCGACGTCTAGGTCAGGACGCTCGCGCTGCCAAGCGGCAACGATCACATCGACGTCGTCGTCCACGGGCTCATGCTAGATCAAGAATCTTGATGTCGAGATTCTTGATCACGGTTAACGCTTGGTGGAGCCCACCTTGCGTAAAGAAGGCTTGGGTTCGAGGTGTTCGAGGCCGTTCCACGCCAGGTTCACCAGATGCGAGACGACATCTTCCTTGCGCGGCTTGCGCACATCGAGCCACCACTGACCGGTGAGCGCCACCATGCCCACGAGGGCCTGGGAGTACACCGCGGCGTACTTGGTGCTGATGTCGTGGCTTGCGAACTGGCTGGCGAGCAGGTGCTCGACCTGCGCGGCGACGTCCACGATCAAACTGGCGAAGGAGCCGCTGGATTGGGAGACGGGCGAGTCGCGCACCAGGATGCGAAAGCCATCGGGGTTGGTGTCGATGTAGTCGAACAAAGCCATACCTGCTTGTTCGAGAAGGGTTCGCGCGGAGCCAGCGGTAAGCGCATCGGTCATAGACGCCAACAAATCGTTCATCTCGCGGTCGACCAGGACTGCGTACAGCCCCTCCTTGCCACCGAAATGCTCGTAGACCACAGGTTTCGTGACGCCGGCTTTCGATGCAATTTCCTCGACGCTCACCGCTTCGAAGCCCTTCTCCGCGAAGAGCGTGCGACCGACGTCAAGTAGTTGCTCGCGCCGTTCGTGCCCGGTCATCCGGACTTTGGTCTTGCTCTTCGCAGGAGGAGTGCGACGAGCGGTGCGAGTGCCCGATCGAGCGACGGCGACGTCGAACTCGACGACGGTGGCGTCGCCGTTCTCGTTTGTCGGAAGTGGGTTCACTCGGAAACGTTGGCGCCGGATGTCTCCGGTGCGCGATAGCCGCGAACGCGTGGTGCCATGGTCGGATCGATCAGCTTCTTTGCGAGTCGTTCGGGCTTTGGCCAGCGGACATCGTGGGCAAGATTCATGCGCTCGAGCGTGCGAATGAAGCCGGCGCTTGGATCGATCTGTCCTTTGAGTACGCCGTGCCGGGCGCACGTGGGATCGGCGTGGTGGGCGTTGTGCCAGGACTCACCGAACGAAGGAATCGCAAGCCAAGCGACATTGCTCGATAGATCCCGGCTCTTGAAGGGGCGCTTGCCGAACACGTGGCAGATCGAGTTGATGGACCAGGTGACGTGGTGCACGAATGCGATGCGCACGATGCCACCCCAGAACATGCCGGTTAGGAAGCCGATCCAGGACCACGTGACCAGACCGCCGATCACGCCAGGCAGCACGATCGTGACCGCCACGAGGGGCTTGAACCAGCTGTTGATGCGCTGCAGATCTGCGTCGTCGCGGATATCCGGCGCGTACTGGTCGACCGTTGCCTGCTCCTCGGAGAACAGCCAGCCCATATGCGCGAATAGCAAGCCTTTGCCCACTGCCCGCTTGGAAGTACCGAAGCGCCATGGGGAGTGTGGATCGCCTACTTCATCGGAGAATTTGTGGTGCTTGCGATGGTCGGCTACCCATTGGTTGACCGAACCTTCCAGCGCCATGGAACCCATCACGCCCAGAGCGATCTTGACCGCTCGGTTGGTCTTGAAGGAGCCGTGGGTGAAGTACCGGTGATACCCGACGGTGATTCCGAGTGCGGTGATGGCCCAAAAAGCGATGAACAGGCCGAGGTCCAACCAGGAGACCAGACCCCAATAGACCATCGGGATGATGCCCAGCAGCAGGACCGTGGGGCCGATGACGAACAGGCCGATGATGAATTTCATCTTCTTGCTCAAGAAGATCGGATCGCCTTCGTCGACCTTCTGGAAGTCCTGCATTAGCGTCATATGGGCGCCCTCTCCTCACACTCGCACAGATAACTTACGGTTCCGTAGGTTACGGTAGCGTAACCATAAGCCCCTGTGGGCAGATTCGGGAAATTCGGGCGGGTTCTAGGGTTGGGGCCACGCAATAACGGCACAGCGATCCCCGGTCGTCTAGTGGCAGGACAGCGGACTTTGAATCCGTCAACGGAGGTTCGAATCCTCCCCGGGGAGCTCCCTTGTCGATAACGGGCATCCATCGCACGCTTGCGCGATCGAGTGCAAGGATGACGCCGTGACCACCCGACCCGCAGCCGTGATCATCCTGGCTGCTGGTGAAGGAAAGCGGATGAAGTCCGCGCTGCCCAAGGTGCTGCATCCCATTGCGGGGCGCTCGCTCGTGGGGCATGTGATCGAGGCGGCCGCGCACCTCGAACCCGAACACGTGGTGGTGGTGGTTGGCCATGGCCGAGATCTAGTGGTGGAGCACTTGGCTGAGGTTGCGCCGTGGGTGATGCCGGTGGTCCAGGAGCAGCAGCGCGGAACCGGCGATGCGGTGCGTGTGGCGATGGAAGCCTTGACTGCACGGGGCGCACAGCTGGCCGGACCCATCGTCGTCCTCACCGGGGACACTCCGCTGTTGACCGGGGACACGCTCGCCGGGATGCTGGCAGAGCACGATGCGGCCTGCACGGTCCTCACCGCCCGCGTGGTTGATCCATCCGGTTACGGGCGGGTGGTGCGCACGGATGTCGATGTCCAGGCGATCGTGGAGGAACGCGATGCAACGGATGCGCAACGTTCTATCGATGAGATCAACTCCGGGATGTACGCCTTCGATGCTGCGTTGCTCGAAGAGAACCTGGCCCGGCTCGGCACGGACAACTCCCAGGGCGAGGAGTACCTGACCGACGTGATCGGTTTGCTGACAGGCGCGGGACATCGCGTGCGCGCGCACATCGCTCCCGATCCCGACGACATCCGTGGGGTCAACGATCGCGTGCAGTTAGCCGAGGCCGCGGAACTCATGCGCGATCGCATCAATGTCCGCTGGATGCGCGATGGCGTGACGATGGCTGATCCCTCGAGCACGTGGATCGATGTCGACGTGGAGATCGAAACCGATGTCACGCTGCTGCCGCAGACGATTCTGCGCGGTCCGACGGCTATCTCAACGGGTGCTCGAGTAGGACCGGGGACCACTTTGGTCTCCTGCGAGGTTGGGGCCGGCGCCGAGGTGATCCACACCTGGGCCGAGTTGGCGGTGATCGGCGAGGACGCTCAGGTCGGCCCGTTCACGTACCTCAGGCCCGGTGCGCAGTTGGGTGACGGCGCTAAGGCCGGTGCGTACGTGGAGATCAAGAACTCGACCGTCGGCGACGGCGCGAAAGTGCCGCACCTGTCCTATGTGGGGGATGCGCAGATCGGAGAGGGCTCGAATATCGGGGCAGCCACGGTCTTCGTGAACTACGACGGCCAAGACAAGCACCGCACGGTGGTCGGTAGGGACGTTCGCATCGGCAGCGATTCGATGCTCGTGGCTCCAGTGGAGATCGGCGATGGCGCATACACCGCCGCCGGCTCGGTGATCACCGAGGATGTGCCGCCCGGTGCAATGGCGGTGGGTCGGGCCAAGCAGCGCAACATCGAGGGCTGGGTCGAACGCAAGCGCGCGGACTCGGCATCTGCCCGATCTGCCAGGGCGGCGCGCGAGGCCGATGGGCCATCTGACAGGGTTCCACTTGTCGATTCGACGGATTCCTTCCGGGAGGAATGAGTGGCCGAGAAGTCCGTACCCACCCAAAAGCGACTGGTGTTGCTCAGTGGCCGAGCTCACCCGGAGTTGGCCGAGGCGGTGGCGGTGGAACTCGGCATCGACCTGTCGCCCACCCTGGCGTACGACTTCGCGAACGGCGAGATCTTCATTCGCTTCCGGGAATCAGTTCGCGGCACTGATGCATTCGTGCTGCAAAGTCACACTCAGCCGATCAACAAGTGGATCATGGAACAACTCATCATGGTCGATGCGCTCAAGCGGGCTTCGGCGAAGCGCATCACGGTGATTGTGCCGTTTTACGGGTATGCGCGGCAGGACAAGAAGCACCGTGGGCGCGAGCCTGTCTCCGCCCGACTGATGGCCGATCTGTTCACGGCCGCGGGGGCTGATCGGCTGATGGCCGTGGATCTGCACACCTCACAGATCCAGGGTTTCTTCGATGGGCCGGTCGATCATCTTTTCGCGTTGCCGTTGCTTGCGGAGCACGTGGCCTCGCGGGTATCCACCGATGAGATCACCGTGGTATCCCCAGATGCAGGGCGTGTGCGAGTGGCCGAGCGGTGGACGGACGTTCTCGGAGCTCCGCTTGCGATCATTCACAAGCGTCGGGATCCGGATGTGCCTAATCAGGTGCGGGTCTTCGAGGTGGTGGGTGACGTACAAGACCGAGTCTGCGTGGTGGTCGACGACATGATCGACACCGGCGGCACCATCGTGAAGGCCGCGGAGACCTTGTTCGAGAACGGCGCGAAAGATGTCATCGTCGCGGCTACGCACGGAATCCTCAGCGATCCGGCTCGCGACCGACTCCAGCAGTCGCGGATTTCCGAAGTGGTGGTTACCGATACCCTGCCGATCCCAGAAGAGCGGCAGTTCGAGAAGCTGACGGTGCTGTCGATCGCCCCGATTCTGGCCAAGGCAATCAACGAGGTATTCACCGACGGTTCGGTCACCAAGATGTTCGAGCCAGCCACCGCCGACGAAGCCTCCTCGCACTAGCCCCCGCGGGTACGCGAAGGGGGCCGGGCTAGACTCCTGCCGTCCTCGGCGAGGGAGATGCGCGCGGACCGGAAGGTCGGTTCCACCAGCATCGCCGTGATCGACGCGGGCGGCGAAGAGCCGTGCCGTCGGCCACGCCCCCGCGTAGGCGAGAAGAAAAGACCCGAACACAGGCCGAAGGAGCAACAGCGGTGACTAACGTCGAAATCAATGCCGAACCCCGATCCGATTTCGGTAAGGGCGCCGCTCGTCGGCTTCGCCGCACGGGCAATGTGCCCGCGGTCATCTACGGCTCGGGTATGGAACTGACCCACGTGGCGCTGAGCGAACACGAGATGGACCTCGCTCTCCGCAAGCCGCGGGTGGTGTTGAACATCTCCTACGGCGGCACCACGTACCTCACCAAGCCACGCGATGTTCAGCGTGACCCGGTCAAGCAGAACCTCGAGCATGTCGATCTAGTGATCATCACCGCTCAGGAGGCCGCGATCCGCACCGACTACGCCGATGCAGTCGCCAAGGCCGAGATCGCAGCCGCGGAGGCTGGATACGACTCTGCTTCAGTGATCATGGCGCTGGAGGAGGCTGTTGCCCGCGGCGAGAACCCGCTCGAGGCGGTCGACCATGCGGTGGCCGACGTCAAGGCTCGAGCGCAGGAAATGGCCGCGGCCGCGGCAGCTCGCGAAGCCGCCCGAGCTGCAGCCGAAGCCGAAGAGGGTGCAGCCGAAGGCGCCGAGGGCGAAGGCGCTGCGGCACCCGCCGAGTCCGAGTAGTAGTTCGCGGCGGTGGCCGAGCCCTGGTTGGTCGTCGGCCTGGGCAATCCCGGGCCGCAGTACGCGGCCACCCGGCACAATGTGGGTGCCATGGCGGTGGCTCAACTCGCACGGGAATGCTCGGTGACCATGGCCCGGCACAAGAGGGTGCTCGCTGAGATTGCCGAGACCCATCTGGGGATGCCCGGTGATCGAACCCCGATCGTGTTGTGCAACCCGCTTTCGTACATGAACGAAAGCGGAGGCCCGGTGAAAGCGGCCATGTTGTTCTATCGGGTGCCACCGGAGCGCCTGGTCGTCCTGCACGATGAGTTGGACATCGACTTCTCGAGTGTCCGGCTGAAGAAGGGTGGCGGTGACGGTGGCCACAACGGCTTGAAGAGCATCCGCAGCTCCATCGGCACAGGTGACTACTACCGCGTTCGTCTCGGGATCGGGCGCCCACCCGGGAGACAGGCGCCGGCCGATTTCGTGCTGCAGGCTTTCTCGGGGGATCAGCGTGCTGCGCTCCCGAGCTTTTTGGATGACGCCTGCCGTGCCGTCGAGACGCTGATCGATCGCGGCCTGGAGATGTCGCAAAATGAGTTCCACACCCGCAACGCGGAAGAAGGGCAGTGAACGATGAGCATTGAGCGCAGCGACGCGGAAATCTCACGCGACATTGCCCGGGAGGCTGGACAGCTGTTACTGAGTATTCGTCGGGACTTCCTCACCGAGAACGGGCCGATCACCGACAAGCAGACCGCGAATCGGCTGCGGGACATTGCCGATGCCACCTCGAACGAACTGATCCTCGATCGGTTGGCGGCCGCGCGTCCGGAAGACGCGGTGTTGAGCGAGGAAGCGAAGGACGATCCGGCTCGCCTGGATGCCGAGCGGGTATGGATCGTGGACCCGCTCGATGGCACCTGGGAATACGGCCAGGATCGAGCGGACTTCGCGGTGCACATCGCGCTACACGTGTCTCATCCCACTCAAGCGGAACTGCACGCATGCACTGTTGACCTACCAGCGCAGCACATCACCCGCAGTGTCCTCGATTCAGTAACCCCGGTTGATCTGCCTGACGATCGACCATTGCGCTTAGTGGCTTCACGGAGTCGGCCGCCAGCAACCTTGGAAGCCACTCGCGAGGCTTTGGCGCGAATCCTGCGCCAGGCCAAGGTCAACGACTACGGCGTCGAGATAATCGATGTCGGGTCCGTGGGCGCGAAGGTCAACGAAATTTTGGCAGGCCGCGCCGAGGCGTACATCCACGACACCGGGTTCTACGAATGGGATGTCGCGGCCCCCTACGGAGTGGCGATGCACTACGGCCTGCGTGCGGCACATGTCGATGGTGAACCGGTGACCTTCAATCACCTGCCGCCCTATGTGAACGATCTGGTCGTTTCGCACTCCCAGTTGTATCCCTATCTGCAGCAGGCGCTTTCGGAGGCATCCGGCTCGTGAGCCTGCGCGGCATCGTCGATCACCTGCAGAACTATCCGCCGATCCGGCGTATCGGTGAACTCACCGGTGATTCGGCGGCCGAGTTCGTTGTCATCAACGCGCCTACCGGTGCGCACGCGCTGGTAGCTGCTGAGATCCACGAGGCCGCGAGTTCACCGACGGTCCTGGTCACCACCAGCGGACAGAGTGCGGAGGATCTGGCCGCGATGGTGTCCGATTACCTACCTGATGCGCAGGTGGTCACGCTTCCGTCGTGGGAGACCCTTCCGCACGAACGCCTTGCGCCATCCGCGGATACCGTTGGTCGGCGCACTGAAGTGCTTCGTCGGCTTGCCCATCCAGATGCCGACGATTCGGCGCTCGGTCCTATCGACATCCTGGTTACCTCGGTTCGCGCACTTATCCAGCGAATAGATCCAGCTGTTCCCGAGGCCCAGCCAGTGCGGTTGCGCTCCGGTGACTCCATTCAGCTGACCGATCTCGTGGAGCGGCTTGTCGGGCTTGGTTACGAGCGGGTGGATCTGGTGGAACGACGCGGTCACGTGGCAGTACGCGGCGGCATAGTCGACGTGTTCCCCGCAACCGAGGAGCACGCCATGCGTGTTGAGTTCTGGGGTGATGAGGTCGACAGCATCCGGCATTTCGCAGTGGCCGATCAACGATCGCTAGAAGAAGTCTCCACAGGACTGCTTGCTACAGCCGTCCAGGAAGCCGTTGCAGGGGAGGACTCGATAACCCTGCTCGATGTGGTCCCGACCGGCACCAGCATCGTGGTAAGCGAACCCGAGCGAGTGCGATCGCGTGCCGCAGACGTGATTCGCACCGCCGAAGAGTTCGCGCAGGCCGGTTGGACGAGTGCTGCGATGGGAGCTCAGCCGCCTGCGGAGGTGTCGGCAGCACCGTTTGCCGACATCGATGATCTTCGGGTCGCAGCGGCTGCGCACAGCTCTCGCTGGTGGGACATCTCGCCCTTTCCGACCCTGGATGCCGATGTCGATTTCGGCTGTACGGCGCCTGAGGACTTCCGCGGAGACGCGCGGTCGGCTTTTGCGGCCACCCGCGAGTGGCTCACGGCTGGTGCCAGCGTCCTGTTCAGCGCTCGGGGGAGTGGGCCGCTGGAGCGGTTGGCCGAGGAGCTCGCCGATGCGGATATCCCTGCTCGATTGATGTCCGGTGTTGAGTCAGGACCGGAAGGCGGTGTTGTTTCGCTAGTGCGTAGCGCGGCGGCGACGGGGTACGTGCTCGCCGACGCCGGGTTGGTGGTGCTCACGGAGGCGGACCTATTCGGCCAGCGTGGTCGAGGGGAAACCGGCGCGGGTAGCAAGATGCCCAGCAGGCGGCGTCGAACCGTGGACCCCCTGACGTTGCAGGCCGGGGACTTCGTGGTTCACGAGCAACACGGCGTAGGCAAGTACGTGGAGATGGTTCGACGCACAGTGCAAGGCGCCGAACGGGAGTATCTGATCATCGAGTACGCACCGAGTAAGCGTGGGCAGCCGCCGGATCGGTTGTTCCTACCGATGGATCAACTCGACTTGATCACCCGATACGTGGGAGGCGAATCACCCAGCCTCCATCGTCTCGGTGGAAGCGACTGGACCAAGACGAAAGGGCGGGCGCGCAAGGCGGTTCGACAGATCGCCGGAGAGTTGGTGCGCCTGTACGCCGCGCGGCAGGCCAGCAAGGGGCACGCTTTCGGGCCGGATACGCCCTGGCAGCACGAACTCGAGGACGCCTTCCCTTACGTCGAAACCACCGATCAACTTGCCTGTGTCGATGAGGTCAAGCGCGACATGGAGCGCGTGACTCCGATGGATCGACTGATTTGTGGGGACGTGGGGTACGGCAAGACCGAAATCGCGATCCGTGCGGCCTTCAAGGCAGTCCAGGATGGCAAGCAGGTGGCGATTCTCGTCCCGACCACGCTGCTGGTCCAGCAGCATCTCGCCACCTTCGGTGACCGCTACGCCTCGTTCCCCATCCGGATCGAAGCCTTGTCACGCTTCACGTCAGGCAAAGAGCGCACCAAAATCCTTGCGGGTATCTCCGATGGCACCGTCGATATCGTCATTGGCACTCACCGACTGCTCACTCCCGAGGTTCGGTTCAAGGACCTCGGTCTGGTCATCATCGACGAGGAGCAGCGATTCGGTGTGGAGCACAAGGAGCACCTGAAGGCTTTGAGGGCGAATGTGGATGTCCTCGCGATGTCTGCGACACCGATTCCGCGAACCCTGGAGATGGCCGTTACCGGGATCCGAGAGATGTCCGTGATCCAAACCCCTCCGGAAGAGCGTCATCCGGTGCTGACGTATGTCGGGCCGTATGACGACAAGCAGATCGCGGCGGCAATCAGACGTGAATTGCTGCGCGATGGACAAGTCTTCTTCGTTCACAATCGAGTGGAATCCATCGACCGTGCTGCGCGAAGAGTGCAAGAACTCGTGCCCGAGGCTCGGGTGGCGGTGGCGCACGGGCAAATGCCCGAAGCTCGTCTCGAGCAGGTAATCGTCGATTTCTGGAACAAGGACATCGATGTGCTCGTCTGCACGACCATCGTGGAATCGGGAATCGACATCGCTAATGCGAACACATTGATCGTCGATCGAGCCGACACATTCGGGCTGTCGCAACTGCACCAGCTGCGCGGTCGGGTGGGTCGCGGTCGCGAGCGCGCGTACGCCTATCTGCTCTATGACCCGAACAAGTCCATGACGGAGACGGCCCACGAGCGGCTGTCCACGATCGCCCAGCGCACGGATTTAGGTTCGGGTATGCAGATCGCGCTGAAGGACCTTGAGATCCGCGGAGCGGGCAACCTTCTCGGGGGTGAGCAAAGCGGCCACATTGCCGATGTGGGTTTCGATCTCTACGTGCGGCTGGTCGGTGAGGCTCTCGCCGAGCATAAAGCGGGCACCGGTGAGATCGAATCGGCGGAGGTGAAGGTCGAGTTGCCCATCACCGCGCACCTGCCCGAGGATTACGTCCCCGCCGAACGGCTCCGGCTCGAGGCCTACAAGCGCCTAGCTGATGCCCATACGGATGCTGAGGTCGACGAGGTGGCGGCCGAACTCATCGACCGGTACGGCCCGTTGCCCGAACCGGCGCAAACCCTTGTTGACGTAGCGCGATTCCGAGTGCACTGCCGCGAGACCGGTATCGAGGAGGTGATCGCCCAGGGCAATGGCATCCGGTTGCATCCGGTCGAATTGCCTGAGTCCGCGCAGATGCGTATCTCCCGGCTGTACCCGAGCACCACCATCAAACCTGCGGTACGTACGATCATCGTGCCTAAGCCATCCGCCGGTAAAGCGATTGGTGCGGCTGCCCTGCAAAATGCCGAATTGCTCGCCTGGGCTGATGAATTAGTCGGCGTGCTAGCAGG
>CBFIHB010000059.1:0-10087 GCA_965662415.1 Actinomycetes bacterium
AGCGACGAGTTAGCGATGCTCGGAACTTGTCCACCATCTCCGAACTCCCCCAGAAGGCCTCCTGCTGGGACGCGGGAAGGGACAGTGCGTACTCGCATACCCGAGCCCAGGCGATGCCGACCGCACGAGTCAGCGAACCCGCGATGGTCGCCGAAATGGCGGAACCGGCAACCGCCCCTCCGGGAATGAACTTCAGCAGGCTGGTCACCGCGTACCGGCCGGCCATGGTCGCTCCCCCGGTCAAGACCAGGGAACCGGCCACGGCCATTGCACGGGATCGGCGCGGTGGAAGGCCGTAAGCCGCGGAGATGCGCGCGATCATCGTGACCTGATTGGGCACCAGCAACGCGGCATCAGTGAAGGGGATCGGAACGGCCCCGATTCCAGAAGCGACGGTGACGGCCTGATTGATGATGGCCTTCACTGCTTTTTTTTTGCGCTCCATGTCCAGCCGTTGCGCTGCGGTCAGCGCGGCTTCGGCCGCTTCAGGAGCGACGTCGTAGGTGGCATCGAGCAAGTCCTGCAGACCGAAGACCGGCGAATGGGTGAACTCGTCGACCGCAGCGTTGGTCATGATCGGGCGCCCGCCGGCGCGAATGGGCAGATGCAGGCCAGCGATGTAATCGCCAAGTTCACGCGCGTGCGGATGGATCTCACCATCGCGGGTGGGTACCTGGGTGATGACAATGATGACGGGAAGGCCGAGATCGGCCAGCCCCCGCACGAAGGCCGCCTGCGCATCCTCGAAACGCCGATCCGACCAGCGCACGAGATACCACGCAGCATGGATCTGCTGATCGATCGGACCGCTGCGCCTGGTCTGCACGACTTGCTTGAGCCCTTCGAGGATCTGATCACCCGCAGAGCCGGTCTCGAAACCCTCGGAATCGAACAGGCCGAGGAAGCCATCGTCGTGTCGGTGGTACTCGATTCCGCGCGTTACGGGTTGTCCCACACCGGTATCGGCGACATCGGCGCCGAAGATCGCGTTGACCAGCGTGGACTTGCCCGCTCCAGTAGCCCCGAACACCGCGAGGTTGAAGCACCCCAACGCCTGAAAGGCACCGGTGAGTTCCTTATCGAACATTCCCTCGAGCGCCGACTGGGACAGGTCGACGGCCTTGCTCGGATCAGGCCCTTGACTGGACCCCTGATCGGACCCCTGATCGGACCCCTGATCGGACCCCTGATCAAACACTGCCGGCATACCCGGAGCGTACGCGCAGTATCGAACCCCGTTCGGGTTACCGTGGAGGGGACATGGGTCCGATCCGCTCCCCCGAGCGAACCCCCGCTTCCCGATCCGCAGTCGCATGGGCGATCGGGATCGTCGTCATTGCCATCATCGCTGGGCTTGTGCTGTGGGTGATTCGGTCTATCGAGTGGGACCGATTCCAACAAGCTCGAGATACCGGTCGTTTCGGTGGCACTCCGACCATCCCCGAGGAATTAGGGCCGGTCCTTGCCGACGCCGCGCAACGTTGTCCGGCGGTGCCATCGCGCGTCCTGGCCGCGCAGATCGCGATCGAGAGCGCTTGGCAGGTCGACGCGGTCAGCCCGGTCGGCGCACAGGGCATCGCCCAATTCATGCCCAGCACCTGGGATCAGTACGGGATCGATGCCAACGACGACGGCAAACGCGACGTGTGGGATCCGATCGATGCAATCCATTCCGCGGCTGCACTTAATTGCGTCAACCGCGATCTAGTGAACGCGGTGCCCGGCACACCGTTGCACAACATCTTGGCTGCATATAACGCAGGTCATGGTGCAGTCCGTGAGTACGAAGGCATCCCACCATTCCCGGAAACCGAACAGTACGTGCAACGTGTGTTGGAACTAGCCGAGCGGATGCCGGTGCCCGGTTAGCGCTACTTGATGACCACGATCGCTTGATGATTCTCAACTGCTAGTCGCCCGTCGCCGGTCCACAGTCGCCGCGTCTCGGTCGTGAACCCGTCTTCGGCGTCGGCAACCCAGGACTCGATCGCAAGCGGCTGACTCGGATCGACAGACCCCGGATCCACCAGCAGGTGCGCGGAGAAGGAGACGGTGGCCATCGGTCGTACTTCGGCAAGTGAACCGACTTCAACGTACGTGGCCGGCCACCAGGCATCCACGATGCCGAGCATGGTGGCTGCGGTCCACGCATCCCAGCCTTCCCCTTCCGCTGGGCCGATCCAGCCGCTACAACTCGGCTCTTGCGCAGTGCCGGGGATTCCCGTCACCGGCCGGAAGGCAAAGTGTCGACCGAACTCCGGACCGAAGGGCGGTTCCACCGGAACGGTAGGAACCTGCTGATAGTCGGGGTACTGCGGTGCGCTGGCGACTCCCCAGCGCTTGCCTTCCTCGACCGGACGGCCGGTCCCGGCTATCACCACCGCCTGCGAGGCGAGGGCACCGTCCACCCCGAACACCCGGACCTGCCAGGTGGTCATCGCGGAGCCTTCGCGCAGACATTCGACGCTCACCCGCGCCCGCCCGATCGGTAACGCTCCGAACAGGTGAGTGGTGATGTTGCGGATTCGACGGCCTGGATCCACGCCTCGTTGCACACGCTCGGCGGCCTTCACTTCAGCCGCGACAACCAAACCACCCCAGGCGCCCCTGCCTTGCAGCCATCCGTCGGGGACATCCCAGGTGAACTCGAGGTCGGCACTCTCGATGAGGTCGCTACCGAGATCCAGATTCATTCGCGAAGTGAATCAGGCGCTGGCTTGCTGCGCTGCGGAGGGATCGCCCTTCTCCTCGCTTGCATCCGCTTGGCCGGTTCCGCTTCGTAGAGCAGACTTCTTCAACCACCTATTCCACGGAATGTTCCACAGTCCACCGGGACCATTCCACGGTTCCATCATGTCGCCACCCGTCCGGCGGAACGTGACGACGTCACCGGGGATGGTGTTGTCGTAAATCCACTTGGCGTCGTCGGCGAACATGTTGGTGCAGCCATGCGATCCGTTGTAACGACCAAGACGGCCGTAGGCCCATGGCGCGGAATGCAAGAACTCCCCGGTGGGGGTCAATCGGGTGTTCCACGGTGCATCGAGTTCGTAGAAGTCATCCGGATCAGTCAACCCCAAACTGGCACTTCGGTAGACCTTGAAGGCCTCCTTGTCCGTGCTGATGACCTTCGCTCCGTTGCGCGTTTCCCAGCCGGACTTACCGAGCGAGACCGGGAAGTCTTTCTTGCGCTTGCCGTCGATATAGACCTTCATGCGCTTGGTGGCGCCATCGACTTCGGCGATCAACGATCGATCGGTTCGGAACGTGTACGTGCGGGCGAGCTTCGGGGAACCGATCAGGTAGCGGCCCTTGACCTTGCCGAGCACCGTGTCGTCCATCGTCGACGTGATGCGGATCGTGGAATTACCGGGCCAGTAGTCCTTTGGCCTGAAGACCACAGTCCGATCGCTGATCCATCCCCACGAACCGGGGACGCCCACAGTCCTGCCATCCGCGTTGGTCGCAGTCACCTGCAAATGAGACTCGACTGCGTCCTTACGAGGAATTGCGCGCGAGAAGGTGAGTTTGGGCAGCGTGCCCACACCAAGTTTGGTGCGCGCGCTCCTTACTCCCAAGCCATTACCGGCGGCATCGAACCTCGCAGTAACACGTGTGCGCGGGCGCGGAAGCACCGTTGGCTTGTCCGGGTCTGTACCTGGTGCGAGTACCGGGATAGTCGGGACCGCCGATGCGGCGGGTGACGCGCCGACACCGTTGACAGCCCGTAGGGAGACCAGGTACTCGCGGCCATTGGTGAGTGCGACCAGCGCGCAGGTTCCACTCAGATCGCCGCAATCGAACCAGCTGTACCCGTCGGGTGACGCTTGGTAGCCGGTCACTGAGCCATCGGTCTGTGGGGTGTACGTGATGGTGGCCATCCGGTCACCGGGGACGACTTCGAGGATTGCGGGAGGAGTTGGCACCGTGGGTAGGGGCGAAGAATCGGTCGAGCCCGGCGATGAGGGTGCCGAACTGCCGGGCACAACGCCATCGGTATCGGCGTTCCCCGCCGTTGCTCCCGTGATGACTAGCCCCGTGCTTGCGACCAAGGCAGTGACCGCCCGCAGTGATCTACGAAGTGCGGGCGACTGGGCGCGAGCGGTCGCGCTATCCCCCCGGGGAAGCCTCATGGGGCAAATGTACGACGCCTGCATGAGGGACCACCACGTCCCATCCTTACAGTTGTACCTCGTGGGTCTGTTCGATCGTTTCAAGCTTCCGTCGGTCAAGCCGGCCGAAGCGCAGGAGATGCTTCGATCGGGGGCGACTTTCCTCGACGTTCGCGAGAACGCCGAATGGAATGCCGGTCACGTACCGGGCGCAGTGCATGTCCCCGCGAGAGGTGTGAGCGCCCAGGCGCCCAAGCGACTACCTAAAGGGCGCCCGGTGATCGTCGCGTGCAAGACCGGGTCCCGCTCACGCGGTGCGACACGCGTCCTGCGCGAAAAGGGCATCGAGGCGTACAACCTCGCGGGCGGACTCAGCGCCTGGGAGTCCTCGGGCGGACGAGTCGTGGGCAAGGGAAATCGACCCGGCACCATCGCCTAGCCGCTCAAGCACGCACGACGATTACCAGGGGACGACTTCCCGGTCCTCCCACAGCAACCCGGTTGGCACCGGATCCCCGGACGCGTCTACGCCGGGCCGATCGGCCAGCCACACAACGGTTTCGGCGCCTTCCTCGGCGCTGCGGGGGGCATCCGGGCCGCCCATGTCGGTGCGACAGTGACCGGGGCAGACAGCATCGACGAGCACTCCGCGCTTACCCCACTGCATCTCGGCTGCCAGGTTGCGCACCATCGCGTTGAGTGCGGCTTTGCTTATCCGGTAGGGCGCCAGGCCACCGGCGGTTCCTGGCCCACTGAAGCGCCCGAGGCAAGCGGACAGCGCAATGATGCGGCCTGATCGCTTGCGGGCCATGCCTTGGCTGAAAGCCTCGATCGAATAGAAGGCGCCATCGAGGTTCGCGCCTAGTACTCGACGCCACTCCTCGGGAGTGGTGCGCAGCGTTCGGGTCATCTTCTCGGCCATCACGCCTGCCGACAGGACGAGGATGTCGGGCTCACCGAGGGGGCCGAGGCGTTCACGAGCAGCACTCACGGAGTCCGGGTCTGCGAGATCGGCGCCCTCCCCCACAGCATCTATTCCCTCGCCTTGCAACTGCTCGGCGACCTCGGCAGCCCGCGCCGCATCACGACCGAGAAGCACTACCGAGGCGCCCTTGGCACCCAACCCACGGGCGACCGCTAGACCGATGCCGCGGCTGCCTCCAGTGACCAGGGCGACCGACTCCGACGTTACGAAACCTGCTTGATCGACGGGTGTGTCCACCCGCTAACTGTGCTGCTCGGACCGCACGCCCGCATCCCGACGAGCGACGACTACCCTGGTCTCGCATACGTCTTCGCGTGCGAGAGGAACACGCAGTGGCCAGTGAGCCCCCTAGCAATGTGACGAGTCGGTTCGGCCCCAACGACTGGTTGGTCGATGAGATCTACGAACAGTTCCTCCAAGACAAGGGGTCGGTAGATCCAGCCTGGTGGGACTTCTTCGAGGACTACGTCCCGGCTGAACACTCCCCTGCCGCGGCACTCAAGCAGCACCTGGTCCCCGAGACGGGGCAGCCAGCGGAAGCCTCCGGCGCACCCCAGACGCCCCCCGCATCCGCGCCAGCACCCTCTGCCTCTTCGACGACACAAGCACCGTCGAAGATCTCGCAGCCGAATGTCGCGGCCGAAGATAGCTCGCCGACCACGAAGGCCGTAGAAACAAGTGTCGAGCCGACGATCCTGCGCGGCGCACCGGCACGGGTCGTGGCCAATATGGACGCGAGCTTGTCGGTGCCAACGGCCACGAGCGTGCGCTCGGTGCCCGTCAAATTGCTGATGGACAACCGGGTGGTGATCAATAACCACCTCGCGCGTGGCCGTGGCGGGAAGGTCTCCTTCACACACATCATCGGTTACGCGCTGGTTCGTGCCGCCAGTGAAATCTCGGCGATGAACTACTCGTTCACCACCGTTGATGGCAAGCCGGCCGTTCTCGAAACCCAGGACGTCAACCTGGGCTTGGCCATCGATCTGGCAAAGCCCGACGGCACCCGCCAACTCCTCGTACCGAACATCAAGGCCGCTCAAGCGATGGACTTCGCCACGTTCTGGGCAACGTACGAAGAACTCGTGCGCCGCGCCCGCGGCGGCAAGCTCGAAGTCTCAGACTTCGCAGGTACCACCATCTCCCTCACCAACCCAGGGACCATCGGAACCAACCACTCCGTGCCGCGGTTGATGGAAGGCCAAGGCTGCATCGTCGGTGTCGGCGCAATGGAGTACCCGGCTGATTGGCAGGGCGCTTCGGAGGAAGCGATCGTGCGCAACGCGGTCTCCAAGATCATGACCCTCACCAGTACCTACGATCACCGCATCATCCAGGGCGCCCAGTCCGGTGAATTCCTGCGGCGAATGCACCAACTGCTGCTCGGCGAAGACGACTTCTACGGCGAGATCTTCCGGGCACTGCGCATCCCCTACGAGCCGGTGCGCTGGTCGCACGACCTTTCGGCCAGCCACGAAACCGATCTCGACAAGACGGTCCGGGTCCAAGAAATCATCCACGCCTACCGAGTTCGCGGTCACCTGATGGCCGACACCGATCCTCTGGAGTACGCCCAGCGCACGCACCCCGACCTCGATGTGCTCAGCCATGGCCTCACGCTGTGGGATCTCGATCGAGAGTTCGCCACCGGCGGCTTCGGTGGCCGACCGCTCATGAAACTGCGCGAGATCCTCGGCGTACTGCGCGACGCGTACACGCGCACGGTCGGCATCGAGTACATGCACATCCAAGATCCAGAGCAACGTCGTTGGATCCAAGAGCGAGTCGAGATACCGCACGTCAAACCCAGCCACGACGAACAACTGCGCATCCTGAACAAACTGAACGAGTCCGAGGCGCTGGAAACCTTCTTGCATACGAAGTACGTGGGGCAAAAGCGTTTCTCACTCGAGGGTTCGGAATCGCTAATCCCGCTGCTCGATGGCATTTTGTCCAACGCCGCGAAGGACGACATCCTCGAAGTGGCGATCGGTATGCCGCACCGCGGTCGCTTGAACGTGCTGACGAATATCGCAGGCAAGTCCTTCGGGCAGGTTTTCCGCGAGTTCGAAGGCGACTACGGCGACGATTCAGTGCAGGGCTCCGGCGACGTGAAGTACCACCTCGGGACCACCGGTTCCTTCCTGACGCCTGAGGGCGAGTACACCTCGGTGTACATAGCCGCCAACCCTTCGCATCTCGAGGCCGTTGATCCGGTGCTCGAGGGAATCGTGCGCGCCAAGCAGGATCTGCTGCCCAAGGAACGACGCACGGACATCCTCCCGGTGCTGATCCACGGAGACGCCGCCTTCGCCGGTCAAGGCGTAGTGGCCGAGACGTTGAACCTGTCGCAACTCCAGGGCTACCGCACCGGCGGAACAGTTCATGTGGTGGTGAACAACCAAGTTGGATTCACCACATCTCCTAAGTACGGGCGATCCAGCGTGTACTCGACCGACGTGGCACGCATGGTGCAAGCACCGATCTTCCACGTGAACGGCGATGACCCAGAAGCTGTTGTGCGCGTGGCGCAGTTGGCCTTCGCTTTCCGTCAGGCCTTCCACAAAGACGTAGTGATCGACCTGGTCTGCTACCGGCGCCGCGGACACAACGAGGCTGACGATCCTTCACTCACCCAACCGCGGATGTACTCGATCATCGATGCCAAACGATCGGTGCGAAAGAGCTACACCGAGGCGCTCATCGGCCGAGGCGACATCACCGTCGAGGAAGCCGAGCAGGCCCTCAAGCATTTTCAAGAGCAACTCGAGCAGGTCTTCCAGGAGTCGCGTCCAACAGCGAACGAACCCGAGGGAGATGATTTCGCCGACCGCGCGAAGGACATCATCGAGACCGGGCAATTGGACTTGGTGCCGCAGACCCCCTTCACCGAGGTCGACACCGCGATCAGTACCGAGCAGATCGAGACGGTCATCGATTCGCAGCTCACTTTGCCGGAGGACTTCAAGGTCCATCCACGTCTCGCGCCTCAACTGCAGCGCCGGGCGCAGATGGTGGCTGAGGACAGCATCGACTGGGGAATGGCCGAGGCGCTGGCCGTCGGATCGCTGCTGATGGAAGGCCGCACGGTCCGGCTTTCGGGTCAGGACTCCCGCCGCGGCACGTTCGGGCACCGGCACATGGTCATCGTCGATAAGGACACCGGCTGGCAGTACAAGCCGCTCAAGCAGTGCTACCGCGACGGCGGGAAGTTGTACGTCTACGACTCCATGCTCAGCGAATTCGCTGTCCTTGGTTTCGAGTACGGCTACTCGGTAGCCCGCCCAGACGCGCTTGTCTTGTGGGAGGCGCAGTTCGGTGACTTCGTCAATGGCGCCCAGACCATCACCGATGAGTTCATTTCCTCCGGTGAACAGAAGTGGGCGCAGCGTTCGGCCGTCACTCTCCTGCTCCCGCACGGCCACGAGGGCCAGGGGCCGGATCACTCCAGCGCTCGGGTGGAGCGCTTTCTCCAACTGTGCGCGCAGGACAACATGACGGTCGCGATGCCTAGCACGCCGGCGTCGTACTTCCACCTGCTGCGCTGGCAGGTGTTCTCGCGGCTGACCCGACCGTTGATCATCTTCACCCCGAAGTCGCTGCTTCGCGCCAAGCACGCGGTGTCCTCCAAGGAGGACTTCACGTCCGGGACGTTCCAGCCGATCTTGCTCGACCCCGAGCACGAGGGGGCGAACATCACCAAGGTGCTGCTGTGTAGCGGCAAGGTCTACTACGACCTCGCGAACTATCGCGAGGAGAAGGGCCTGCACGACACTGCCATCCTGCGCTTCGAGCGGCTGTACCCGATTCCGTTCCGCCTGCCCGAGGTCATGGAGCGCTACCCGAACGCGGAGATCCGCTGGGTTCAAGAGGAACCCGCGAATCAAGGCGCCTGGAGTTTCATCGCGATGAACGCCCCGGGGATGATCAACCGCCCCATCGAGGGTGTGGCGCGGCCACCGTCGTCATCGCCGGCCGTTGGCACGCACCAGCGACACGTGGTTGAGCAGCAAGCGATCGTCGAGCGAGCCTTCTCCTAGGCATCCATGTACTTCACCGACAGAGGCATCGAGGAACTGCAAGGCCGCCGAGGCGAGGAAGAAGTCACCTTCAATTGGCTCGCGGATCGAATGCAGGAGTTCGTCAACCTCAACCCTGACTTCGAAGTTCCCGTCGAACGGCTAGCCACCTGGCTTGCTCGTCTCGACGACGATGAGTAGGTCGATTAGCGCCTGAGCGGACGCAGACGGAAGACGATCCGCCCTCGAATCGATTCCTCGGGAACCGCGCCGAAATGTCGGCTGTCCGTGCTCTCTTCGAGGTTGTCTCCCTCGACCCACCAGCCGTCACCATCGCGGCGCACGATCCTTTTGACAGTCAGCAGTTCAGGCCGTTCGGGGTGCTGCAGCAGAACGGCGTCGCCCACCTTGACCTGCGCTCGAAGGGCTACCAGGTGCACGTCTCCGTTACGCAGACTCGGCTCCATCGATGGACCGATGATGCGCACGGTGGCCAGCGAGATCACCCCTGCATCCTTGCGGGTTGTGCCTCCGGCTCGCGCTACTAGGCTTCCCGTTATCGAGACACGGCCAACCCCGAAGGGAATCGACATGCTCGACCGCCTGTTCCGCACCCGCCTAAGCGCGTACGCCCACTGCGATCTGCCTTGCGGCGTCTACGACCCCGCCCAGGCTCGCATCGAGGCAGAGTCCGTGAAGGCCTGCATGGAGAAGTACCACGCTTCCGACGATCCGGAGTTCCGCGCCCGCGCTATCTCCATCAAGGAAGAGCGTTCGCATCTGGTCAAGGAGCACCTATGGGTGCTGTGGACCGACTACTTCAAGCCCCCGCACTTCGAGGCCTACCCGCAGCTCAACGAGTTGTTCAATCAGGCCACCAAACTCGCCGGCGCCGGTGGCACCAAGGGTTCGCTCGACCCTGCCGTTGCCGATGAGCTGCTGGGCAAGATCGACGAGATCGCCGGCATCTT
>CBFIHB010000060.1:0-9841 GCA_965662415.1 Actinomycetes bacterium
TCATCCGGAACGTGCCGCCGGAGGTCCACGCGCGGTTGACCGCTGCCGCAAAGGAAAGCGGCCAGTCGCTGCAGCAGTACGTCCTTGGTTTGATTTCCACGCCATCGAAGCGGATGAGCCATGCAGAGACGATCGCCTGGCTGCGTGGCCGCCAGGAACGAATGGCTCGAGACGGGACTGACTCGTCGAATTTGATGAGCGGTGCGGACATTATCCGCGAGGGACGCATCGAGCGAACCCAGCAGATGTACGACCGCTTGGGGTGGGACTTCGATGCGCGTGAGGATTTCGAATGAGCGCGGTTGTTGTTGACTCATCCGCCTTCGTCGACACCATCGCGCAACCTTTGTGACGCGGAGGACCCAGGTCCTCTCGGAGTTGGCGATAGGACGAATACCGGTCGGTCCGCTTCTCACCACCGACGCGCGGCTAGCGCGAGCGCCGGGCCCACGCCGTGAATTCCTGTTGGTTGAGGGCAACTAGGCTCGGGCACCGACAGAAAGGCGCTCATGGCTGAGTTCATCTACACCCTGCAAAAGGCCCGAAAGGCTCATGGCGACAAGGTCGTCCTCGACGATGTGACCCTGGCGTTCTTGCCAGGCGCGAAGATCGGTGTCGTTGGACCGAACGGCGCTGGTAAGTCGAGTCTGCTGAAGATCATGGCGGGTGTCGATGACGTCTCCAACGGAGAAGCCCAGTTAATGGAGGGCTACACCGTCGGAATCTTGATGCAAGAGCCTGAACTCGATGAGTCCAAGACGGTGCTAGAGAACGTGCAGGATGGCGTGGCTGAGGCCAAGGGCATGGTCGATCGCTTCAATGCCATTTCCGCCGAATTAGCCGAGCCTGACGCGGATTACGATTCACTCTTGGCCGAGATGGGCAAGTTGCAAGAAGCCATCGATCACAAGAACGCTTGGGACCTGGATTCCCAACTAGAGCAGGCCATGGATGCGCTGCGCTGCCCGGCGAGTGACGCCGATGTCTCCGTCTTGTCCGGTGGTGAGAAGCGCCGAGTGGCGCTGTGCAAATTGCTATTGCAGGCGCCTGATTTGCTGCTCCTCGACGAGCCAACTAACCACTTGGACGCGGAGAGCGTCAACTGGCTCGAGCAGTACCTCGAGCGCTACCCGGGCACGGTTGTGGCGATCACGCATGACCGCTACTTCTTGGACAACGTCGCCGAATGGATCCTCGAGCTAGATCGTGGTCGCGCGTATCCCTACCAGGGCAACTATTCGACGTACCTCGAGACCAAAGCTGCCCGCATGAAGGTCGAGGGACAAAAGGATGTGAAGCTGCAAAAGCGTCTCACGGAAGAACTCGAGTGGGTGCGCTCGAATGCCAAGGCGCGTCAGACGAAGTCGCGCTCCCGGTTGCAGCGCTACGAGGAGATGGCGGCCGAAGCGGAGAAGACCCGCAAGCTCGACATGGAAGAGATCCAGATCCCACCGGGCCCGAGGCTGGGCAATGTAGTGATTGAGGTCGATCACCTGACCAAGGCATTCGGCGATCGCATTCTGCTGGACGACCTCTCGTTCTCTCTCCCGCGCAATGGCATTGTTGGCGTGATCGGACCTAACGGTGTTGGCAAGACGACCCTGTTCAAGATGCTCGTCGCTGCAGCCGAAGGCGACACGGAGGATAAGGATGTCCTTCCGACTATGGGTGAGATCAAGGTAGGGGAGACCGTCTCCCTTTCCTATGTGGACCAAAGCCGTGCGGGGCTCGACCCGACTAAGAACGTCTGGGAGGTCGTTAGTGATGGCCTGGACTGGATCAAGGTCGGCAACGTGGAACTGCCATCGCGCGCCTACGTCTCGGCTTTCGGGTTCAAGGGGCCAGACCAGCAAAAGCCCGCGAAGGTGCTTTCCGGTGGTGAGCGCAACCGACTCAACTTGGCGCTCACGTTGAAGATGGGCGGCAACGTGTTGCTGCTCGATGAGCCGACGAACGATCTCGATGTCGAGACACTCGGATCGCTGGAGAACGCGCTACTGGAGTTTCCCGGGTGCGCGGTCATCACGTCCCACGATCGCTGGTTCCTGGATCGGATCGCGACGCACATCCTTGCTTACGAAGGTGACTCCCAATGGTTCTGGTTCGAGGGCAACTTCGAGTCCTATGAGAAGAACAAGATCGAGCGGCTCGGAGAAGAGGCAGCCCGACCACACCGAGCTACCTATCGCAAACTAACTCGCGACTAATGACTGTATTCGACATAGAGGTCGCCAAGCGGTTCAAGGATCTCGATCCCTACGACCACGTGAGCAATGCGGTGGTACTCGACTATTTGATGGAGGCGCGAGTTCGTCTGTATCGGCAGTGGAGCCTCGCTGATCGATCCGTTACCGGCCAGGTGGTGGTCCGTCAGGAGATCAACTATCGCGCGCCGATTTCCTTCGGACTCGAGCCGTTGGTCGTGCGAACGTGGGTCTCGCACGTAGGGGACGCCTCTTTCGCGATCGATTTCGAGGTGATCGACGAGGGCGCGGTGGCTGCGGATGCGAAGTCGGTCATGGTGTGTTTCGATATCGAATCCCGGAAATCCCGCCCGATTCCCGAGGAATTCCGCCGCAAGCTTCAAGAGCACCTCGAGACCTGAGGACACCACCGTGGGAGGGGCCAAGTGAACTCGGCTACTACTCACGTCAGCGGACTCGTTACGTTGAGTGAACACGATGCTCGGATGCTTGCCCTGGTCGGACGGCGCCAGGTGGAATGGGACCCCTCGACGGCGGCACGCATCGTGGTTGCCGAGAGCGCGATCGCGAGTTTCTCCATCTTGCCGATGGAGGTGATGTGCGTATTGGCCACGCCTGCGCGGGTGCAACCCGAAGCCGTGGGAGCCGACGTCACCACGTCCATGAACGCCTTCGCTTCAGGGTTGGAGATGGGGATCGGGACCGGCGGAGACATTCAATTCGACATTTCCTCGCTTCCAGCGGTCAGTGCCCCGATCGACCCGGGCATGTCCTTGCACCAATTGCCGCCCAAAGACGGTTGGCAAATGCCGATACACGGGATTTCCAGCGACGTCGTTCCGCAAGTGCGTGATGCGGTCGAGGAGTTTCGGCAAAGAAGTGCGGGCGTGCCAGCGCGACAGGTGACCGCGATCGCCGACGAGATTTGGTCCCGAACAGCGTGGGCGGGATTGCCGCTGCGGGTTCTGCACGCTGCGCGCCGCTTGCGGATGATCACTGACGAGCCGTTGCGCATCACGGCTTCGACGTGCGGCGCGTGGAAAAGGCTTTCGACCCCGCGAGGACAATTGCTGTCCCACTCCGCGGGTATCGAGGCGCGGTTGGGTCTTCGAGTGGTTTAACCGCGCAGCCACACCGCGGTTGCCGGCCCCAGGGCAAGGTGCTCGCCGTCAGCGCCGGAAACCGCCGCAACATCGAGCCCAGACGCCAAGACCACATCGGTGCCGTAGTCCGAGGGCAGATGCGTGGTCTCTTCTGTTGTGTTGATCACCACGAGTACTTCGGGTTGATCGTTGTCAGGAGTGAACCGGCGTAGGGCGAGCACACCCTCTGGTGAGTCGTCGAGCCACGCCATCGGACCTTCACCCAGTGCGGGCTCCTGACGGCGCTGGGCGAGCGCCCGGCGGTACATCTCCAACGTTGATTCGGCGATGCCTACCTGGCTGGCTACCGAAAGGTCCGCCCATTCAGCGGGCTGCGGCAGCCACGACGCCTCGCGTGGCCCAAATCCGAAACTGGGCTGAGTGCCGGACCAGGGAATCGGCACTCGACAACCGTCCCTACCGGTGTACTCGCCTTTCGTGCGAAACCACACAGGGTCCTGTCGGGCTTCGCTGGGAAGATCGAAAACCTCCGGCAGGCCAAGTTCCTCCCCTTGGTACAGGTAAACCGAACCCGGCAGTCCGAGCATGAAAACGGTCGCCGCGCGTGCCCGGGTCAAACCGACTTCGGCGTCGACCTCCACGGGACCGGTGACGGGCCGACCATCGGGCGTAGGCGCGAAGCGAGTCGCATGACGAATAACGTCGTGATTGCTCAGCACCCAGGTGGGCGGCGCACCGACCTCGAGGTGGTGGTCGACCGTTTCATCGATAGAAGACCGCATCCGCTCGGCATCCCACCCGGCGGCGAGGTAATCGAAATTGAAGGAGGTGTGCAGTTCATCAGGGCGTTGGTACAGCGCGAGGCGTTCAGCTGACGGCGCCCATGTCTCACCGCACAGGATTCGCGGGGGGTCGTATTCGTCGGCGATCTTGCGCCACTGTCGGTAGATCGTGTGGACCTCGTCTTGATCCCAGTACGGCGCCTCAGGAGCAACGCCCAGGATCTCGGTTTGCGGCATGGCGTCGTAGTCCATGTCCGGTAGTTCGGGGTCCTTAGCCAGCCCATGGGCGACGTCGATGCGGAACCCATCCACTCCGCGGTCGAACCAAAAGCGCAGGACCGAGGCGAACTCTGCGCGAACCTCGGGATTGGTCCAATCGACATCGGGTTGGGTGTCGTCGAACAGGTGCAGGTACCAGTAGTCCGTGACCGTGCCGTCAGCCAAGACAAGTCGCGACCAACCCGGACCGTGGAACACGCTGCGCCAATTGTTCGGAGGTTGATCGTGGTCGGCGCCCTTGCCTTCACGAATGATGTAGCGGGACCACGACGGAGAGCCTGGGGACGAGTTCACGACCTCCTGGAACCACCGATGCTCGCTGCTGGTGTGGTTGGGGACGATGTCCATGATTACTCGCAGACCCCGCCGGTGGGCTTCGGCGATTAGCGCATCGACATCGGCCAGCGTCCCGATCCGCGGATCCACATCTCGGTAGTCCGCGACGTCGTAGCCCCCGTCGTGCAAGGGGGAGACGTAGAAAGGGGAGATCCACAAGGCGTCGACCCCGAGTTCAACCAGGTAGTCGAGGCGAGAACTGATGCCGTCGAGATCGCCGATGCCGTCGCCGTTCGCGTCGGCGAAGCTGCGTGGATAGATCTGATAGACCACTGCGTCACGCCACCACGGACGACCGCGCCTGTAAGCGCATACATCCAGGGGCGAGGCCATCGGTCCTCCGGTTGTGGGTCTGGTTGGCGGGGGCTGCTGGCGGGTGTGGCTCGTCGGTGGCGTGAGCCAGGGTCGGTTAGCCCGGCTCTGCCTGGAAAACCGTACCGGGCGGGGGTTCGTCGGGCACATTCTGCATAGCGAAGGCGGCCCCTTGCAGGTAGTGCCACAAGACTTCCTCCGCTTCGGGCGACAGGTCCTGTTCCTCCACTGCCTCTCGCATGTGGGTAAGCCAACGATCCCGGGCGCGAGAATCGATCGCGAAGCCAGCATGTCTCATGCGCAGACGAGGGTGTCCGCGCTGATCGCTGTAATCGCTCGGGCCGCCCCAGTACTGCTCGAGGAACGCACGAAGGCGCCACTTGGCGCCATCGAGGGATCCTGGCGGGTACATCGGGCGCAGGATGTCGTCTTCGGCTACTCGCGCATAGAACGCACCGACAAGTGAATCGAAGAACGCGCTACCGCCGAATTCCTCGAACGGAGTGGGGCTCGCTTGGTGAGACTTTGACGAGTTCTCGCTCACGCGTTGATTGTCTCCGACGCTTCCGCGGTTTCCACAATGTGCTGAGCCATGGGTGGGAAGACGAAGGCGTGGAAGGGCGCGACCGACCACCAGTAGGCGTGGCCGGTGAGGCCCTTGGGCCAGTACACCGCCCGTTGGATGAGTCGGGAGCCGCCGTCGTCCTTGGGCTGGACGGTGAACTCGAGCCAGGCGCGGCCGGGCATCTTCATCTCCGCTCGTAGCCGGAGCAGACGCGGGGGCAGACGCTCTTCGACCCGCCAGAAGTCGACTACCTCGCCGACCATCAGAGTCGAGGGGTCCCGGCGTCCGCGACGTAAGCCAACGCCTCCCACGGCGCGATCGATCAGCCCGCGCGCCTCCCACAAAATATTGGAGGAGTACCAGCCGGTATCGCCACCGATGCATTCCACGGCCGACCACAGTGCTTCTGGGCTGGCCTTCGTCTCGATCTCTCGGACATCCGTGTACAGCGATCCACCGGCCCATTCGGGGTCTCCAGGTAGCGGTTCGCTCGGGGCGCCCGGAGTGGAAGCGCCCGTCCACCGGGTGGCGACATTCGCTTCCCGGATGCGAGTCAACGCAAGCTCGACGGCTCTATCGAATGTGACCAGGCCTTCAGGGGGATCAGGAATCCACTCGGCGATGTCATGCTCCCGGCAGACGGCCGGATGACGGAGTGATCGAACGAGGGGACGGGCAATGGCTCGCGGCACTGGAGTGACCAGGCTCACCCAGTGGCTTGACAGCTGCGGACTGAGCATGTTGATCGGCAAGATGATTCGAGGCGGTAGGCCGGCCACGGCCGCGTACCGCTGCATCATCGCCTGGTAGGTCAGCACTTCAGGCCCACCGATATCGAAGGCCCGGTTCACACTCGGTGGTAGATCAACTGCCATCACGAGATAGCGAAGGACATCTCGGACGGCAATCGGTTGGGTCTTGGTGCGAACCCAGCGTGGAGTAATCATGGCCGGCAATCGCTCGGTCAAGTACCGCAGCATCTCGAACGAGGCTGAGCCCGAACCGATGATCACTGCAGCCCGAAACTCCACCGTGGGGATTCCTGACGCGCGCAGGATCTCGCCCACCTGCACGCGCGAGCGCATATGGGGAGACATCTCCTTGGTGGGAACATCGGGCGCAAGTCCGCCGAGGTAGATGATGCGGCGAAGATCGCTTTTCCGGGCGGCATCGGCGAAGGATCGAGCCATGGCTGTCTCCACGGCTTCGAGCTTGGCTCCCTCCTGGAGCGAATGCAGGAGGTAGTAGGCGACATCCATGCCCTCCATCGCCTCCGCTACAGCCGCGGAATCGGAAGCATCTCCCTGGTGCACCTCGATTTGGTCTGCCCAGGGGAAGTCACGCAGTTTCTCGGGTGTGCGGGCTAGGACTCGGACGCTGTGCCCCTTGGCCAGCAATTCGCGGACAAGGCGTCCACCGACATAGCCGGTGGCACCGGTTACTAGGCATCGCACGCTCATAACGTCAGTCTTGCCCACCTTCGACGGTAGCGCGACTGCTGGAGTGTCGATTACGGCCGGGTTTCACCTGAGTCGTCCTTGGCGATGAGTTGGGGACTGGAACCGGTTGCCGCCGATGGTGCCGCGGGCGGCTTGTTCGGATCGTTGTCGTCAGCGTGGCCCGTGGCGAAGTCGCGAGTGGCTGGGAGCTCTTGTTCGTGGCTCGCCGGCCGCGGGGGTACTTCCTGGGTTCCGGCTTGGAACGTACGAACCTGCATACCCTCGAGCGGAATGCGGATACCGGCCTCGTCCAATGCCTGTTTCATCCGCTGGCGGATCACTCGCCCGGCGAACCATTGGTTGCCGTTGGGCACGATCTTGGTGTTCACCCGGACCTTCACCGCCGTGGCGGTCAGTTCGGTCACGTTGGAGTAGTAAGGGGATCCGAGGAGCACGCCGTTGTATTGCGGGTCCGCGCCCATCTCCTTACCCGCTGCATCGATCACCTGCTGAACTTTGGCGAGGTCTTCGTCGTAGGGAACCGGGATCTCGATGAGCGAGTAGGTCCACCCTTGGGATTGGTTAGCGACGGACTGAATTTGGCCGTTGCGGATGTACCAGACCACGCCCCAGAAATCCCGGACTCGCGTGTATCGCAAAGCGGTCTCCTCGACCTCGCCGAGGACGATGCCGTTCATGTCGACGGTATCTCCGATACCGAGCTGGTCCTCGAAGATCATCGAGATGCCGTTGAGGTAATCCGCGATGTAGGACTGCGCGCCGAAGCCGACTACGGCGCTGACCACCGCGCCACTGGCAATGATCGGGGCGATGTTCACTCCCAAGGTGCCGAGGATGGTGATCAGTGCCGCCGCCCACACGATGATGACGAGTGCGTTGCGCGCGAGGGATCCGAGCGCATGCGCGCGCTGCTCTTGCCGATCCTCCATGAGAGTCTCGGCGAGCTTCTGGTCGTCGGCTCCGCGCAATTGCCCGGGGCGGTGTTTAGGAGCCTTCTTCGTGACAGCCTGCACTGAGCGGCGGATTGCCCGACCGCCGGCGATTTGTGCGATGAGCGCCACGACGACGACAACCGCGACCCGCAAGATCGGTTCGACGGGGAAATCGTTCAGGAAGTCGCTCCACAGTCGCGAGATGTCGTCCATCGTTCCCCTTGAGTCTGAGCCTGTTCGCCCTAGCCTTCCATGCCCGTCCAGCGAGCAAGGAACGCGAGGGTGTCGGCTGTCTCCTCGACCGCGGCATCGAGTTTGCGGGCCCCGTGACCGACGTTGCCTTCCGTACGCAACAGGATCGGTCTATCGCCAACCGTGGCGGCTTGGACCGCCGCGCACATCTTGCGCCCGTGCATCGGATCGGTGCGGGTGTCGTTGTCGAAAACTGCGAACATGGTTGCTGGATAGTCGGTTCCTTCGCGCACGCGGTGATACGGGGAGTAGGCGTGCAACCAGCCAAACTGTTCGGGATCTTCCGGATCGCCGTACTCGACCGTCCACGTAGGGCCTAGTTCACTCGTGGTGTAGCGGATCATGTCCAGCAATGGCGCTACGCACACCACCGCGTTGAACAGTTCAGGGCGCTGGGTCATCGCTGCTCCCACCAGAAGCCCGCCGTTGGATCCGCCGTAGATGCCCAGTTGTTCCGGCGTGGTCCAGCCCTCGCGTGACAGATACTCCGCCGCGGCATGGAAGTCATCGAAGACATTCTGCTTCTTGTCCAACATCCCATCGCGATGCCACGACTCTCCTTCGTCGCCGCCTCCGCGGAGGCAGGCCACCGCCCAGACGCCACCAGCTTGCACCCACGACAAGATCGCGGCTGAGAAACCGGGCTGCATAGGGATGCCGAAGCCTCCGTAGCCGTAAAGCACGGTTGGCCGCGGCCGATCCGGATCGGCAGTTGGGGCGATGACGAACATCCGAACGGTGGTGCCGTCGGCGGAGGTGTACTCGACGAGCCGTGAGTGCGCGTCCGGGACGTCTACCTGGCCCGGAGGCACCGTGTACACAGCGATCGATTGGTCTCGGGCATCGAAGGAGTAGATCGTGGGCACGCTGGTGTGATCGGTATAGGCAAACCAAACGATGGGGCCGCCTTCCGGACGCTCGATTGGTCCGGCAACCGTTCCAGCCCCCGGCAGTTCGACCTCCTGGAGCACAGCACCGTCAGCTGCGCGACGCAAATCCATCCGCGCAACCCCGTGCGCTGTCGAGACAACCAGCAGAAGGTCTTCCTCGAGCTCATCTCCGTCGAGCAGCGCCACCGATTCCAGGACCTGCTCGCGATCCTCGGGAACCAGATCACGCCACTGCTCTGCAGCCCATTGACCTGGCGTTGTGACGGCCAAGCGGCCTCGCGGAGCATCGAGATCGGTACTCACGTAGATGCGGCCATCGCGTCCGAACGTTAACGACGTCTGCGCATCCACATCGGCCTGCACCATCTGTAGTGCCGGCCTGTCCGCAGGGGTGCTCGTCAGGTCGGCGACCCACAGGTCATTGCGGGGCTCGGTGCCCTCGGCTGCGGAGATCTGCAGCCAGTGTCCATCCCGGGAGACCTCCACGCCGTAGTAGTTCGTCATCGTCATGCCGGCACCGAAGACGATGGGGTCGTGGTCGGCGTTTCCTCCCACGCTGTGCAACATCACTCTGCGGTGGAAACCCTGCTCGGACTCCGGTAGCACTTCTGGGGGCAATCTGCGCACGTAGTAGAACTGCTCGCCGCCGGGGATCCAGGCAATGGGTGAGTAACGGCATCGGTCGATGGGGCCGTCGATTACTTCCGCGTTGGCCACATCCATCAC
>CBFIHB010000061.1:0-9692 GCA_965662415.1 Actinomycetes bacterium
GTTGGCCGTATACATGCCGCCGCACGCGCCTTCACCCGGGCAGATGGCACGCTCGATGCGGTCAACGTCCTCCCGCGACATCAACCCTCGTGCGCAGGCACCTACAGCTTCGAATGCGTCGATGATGGTGACGTCTTTCTCCGTGCCGTCGGACAGTTTCACGTGGCCGGGCAGGATCGACCCGGCGTAGACGAATACCGAGGCGACATCCAAACGCGCAGATGCCATGAGCATCCCGGGGAGTGATTTATCGCAGCCGGCGAACGTGACGATGCCGTCGAGTCGCTCAGCTTCGACAACGGCCTCTACCGAATCAGCGATGATCTCCCGGCTGACGAGCGAGAAGTGCATCCCCTCATGACCCATGGAGATTCCGTCCGAGACTGAGATGGTGCCGAATTCCATCGGGAAACCACCAGCCGCGTGGACACCTTCCTTGGCGGAGGTTGCTAGGCGATCCAGAGACAGGTTGCAGGGGGTGATCTCGTTCCAACTGGACGCGATGCCCACCTGCGGCTTGGCGAAGTCCTCATCCCCCATGCCGACCGCGCGCAGCATGCCGCGTGCAGCTGCCCGCTCGAGTCCGTCAGTTACGTCACGACTACGTGGCTTGATATCCGGCATGTCGAAACCCTAATGCGCGATCCTTAGGGACCGACAACGACGTTGCTCAGGGCCGCTCCAGCCCTCCACGTACGAACTTGACGATCGATCAACTCACGAGCCAATCGCGGGAAGGCGTCGGTATCACCACCGATGTGCGGGGTGATCAGCACTCCCGGAGCGCTCCACAAGGGATGATCGCTCGGCAGCGGCTCGGGTTCGACCACGTCCAGCACAGCCTCGATGCGCGGCAATACATCCAGTAGATCGTCGGTAATGACAACAGTGCCCCGGGCGACATTGACCAGCAAAGAACTATCGGGCATCCGTTCGAGGAAAGCAGCATCGACCATGCCCTCGGTTTCCTTCGTCAAGGGCACAGCGAGCACCACCACATCTGCCGAAGCGATCAACTCCGGTAATCGCTCGGCCCCCCATACACCGGTACGCGCACTGCGACCCACCATCTCTACACGACAGCCCAGTGGCCGCAGGGCATCGCCGATACGACTCCCCACTCCCCCGGCGCCAACGATGACCACGACGGCTCCTTGCAGCGAGCGTCCACGGCGGTGATCCCACCGACCATCCGCCATGTTTCGTGCTGCTCGGTCGATGCCCCGCCAGCGGGCGATGATCGTGCCCACGGTCAACTCAGCCGTACTTTGCTCATGCACCCCTGCGGCGTTGCACAACGTGACCCCCTCGGGCAGGTGCGGCAACGCAGCTTCGAAGCCGACGGTGGGCAGTTGCACCACCTGCAGTCTCGGCATCAGCCGCATCCATTCAGGATTCGGCGAATCGATGTAGTCCGGAACGAAGAAGCCGACCTCCGCGAGCACCCGGTCCCCAGGGATCTCACCGGGGGCGTAGCCGAGGGAGTCCGGCAGATTCTCCGGAAGCAAGAACTCCGGAGCGAGCACGAGTTCCGCGCTCACGTGGGCTAGCCCTCGACTCCGAGGTGAGCCAACAACAGGGAGCGGACTTTGGCCGCATCGGCCTGTCCCTTGGTCGCCTTCATCACCGCGCCCACGATGGCTCCGGCTGCTTGGACCTTGCCCCCGCGGATTTTCTCCACTACATCGGGTTGATCGGCCAAGGCCTGTTCGATCGCGGCCATCAATGTGGAGTCGTCGCCGACCACCACCAGTCCCCGGTCCGCCACCACGGCATCGACATCACCCTCACCGGCAATGATGCCTTCGAACACCTGCCGGGCGAGTTTGTCGGTCAGGGCGCCTTCAGCAATCAACGCCTCTACTCGACCGATGTGCGCAGGGGTGATGCCAAGTTCGTCCAGCGCCCTGCCTTGCTCGTTGGCAATCCGGGTGAACTCACCGGTCCACCACTTGCGTGCCGCGCTTTGATCGACGCCCTCGGCGATCGTGCTTTCGACCAAATCGAGTGCTTCTGCATTCACGAGGGTTTGCATGTCCAACTCGCTGATGCCCCACTCGTCACGCAATCGTGCGCGGCGAACCGAGGGAACCTCGGGCAGCGTGCCGCGCAGCTCGGCGATCCACGCCTCACTCGGGGCGACGGGCACCAGATCGGGTTCAGGGAAGTACCGGTAGTCCTCCGCGTGCTCCTTGGAGCGACCGGGAGTGGTCTCCCCGGTGTCCTCGTGGAAGTGCCGGGTCTCTTGCACAACCCGCTCGCCGTCGCTGAGGACCGCCGCCTGCCGCTCGATTTCGAAATGCACTGCTCGCTCAACCGAACGAAGCGAGTTGACGTTCTTGGTCTCCGAGCGAGTCCCCCACGGTTCTCCCGGTGGCGCCAAGGAGACGTTGACATCGCAACGCAGGGAACCTTGATCCATGCGAACGTCCGAGACACCCAGCGCACGCATGAGGTCCCGCAGTTCCGTCACGTAAGCGCGCGCCACTTCGGGAGCCAACGCCCCGGTGCCGACGATCGGCTTGGTGACTATCTCGATGAGCGGGATACCGGCCCGGTTGTAGTCCACGAGCGAGTAGTCGGCTCCGTGAATCCGTCCGGTCTCACCTCCGGTGTGCGTCAACTTGCCGGTGTCCTCTTCCATGTGGACTCGTTCGATTTCGACTCGAAATTCCCGCGGACCATCATCGGTCGCGACTACAACGTCGAGGTAGCCGTCGAAACACAAGGGTTCGTCGTACTGCGAGATCTGGTAGTCCTTCGGCATATCCGGGTAGAAGTAGTTCTTGCGCGCGAACCGACACCACGACGCAATATCGCAGTGCAGAGCAAGCCCCATCCGAATAGTCGATTCGACCGCAACAGCATTGACAACAGGCAATGATCCGGGAAGGCCCAAGCACACCGGGCACACCTGGGTATTGGGTTCGCCGCCGAATTCCGTGGCACACGAACAAAACATCTTCGATGCGGTGCCGAGCTCCACGTGGGTCTCCAGTCCAAGGACTGGCTCGAATGACTCGAGTGCCTTAGCGAAGTCCATCCTCGCGATGGCCTGTCGGGTATTCACAGCGCCGGCACCTCCTCGATCAACGCGTGCCCCCATCGATCGATCAGTGCTGCCTCAAGGGCAGCGCCCACCCGATAGAGGCGGTCATCACCGAGGGCCGGAGCCATGATCTGCAGGCCGACCGGCAAGCCGTCGGCTGGCGATAGCCCGACGGGAACCGACATAGCGCAGTTGCCCGCGAGATTCACCGGGATGGTTGCGATGTCGTTGAGGTACATCGCCAGCGGATCATCGATCTTCTCCCCTAGGCGGAACGCAGTCGTGGGAGTCGTTGGTGAGATGAGTACATCTACCTGCTCGAAGGCTGCGGTGAAGTCACGGGCGATGAGGGTGCGAACCTTTTGTGCTTGCCCGTAATAGGCGTCGTAATAGCCACTTGAGAGCGCGTAAGTGCCGAGCATGATGCGTCGCTTCACCTCGCCGCCGAATCCAACTTCGCGCGTTTGCGACATTACTTCTTCGACCGAGGCATTGCCGTTGTCACCTGCGCGCAGCCCGTAGCGCATGCCATCGAAGCGAGCCAGGTTGCTGGATGCTTCCGACGGCAAGATGAGGTAATAGGCACCAAGTGCGTAATCGAAGTGCGGACACGACACCTCGGTCACCTCGGCACCGAGGTCACCGAGAATCGCGACAGCTTCGTCGAACCTTTGCCGTACGCCGTCCTGGTAGCCCTCGCCGCCGAGTTCGCGCACCAAGCCGATGCGCATTCCACGGATATCGGCATCACGCGCAGCACTTACGACATCGGGCACGGGGGCGTCGATCGAAGTCGAGTCGCGCGGATCATGACCGGCGATTGCCGCGTGCAGCAGCGCAGCATCCATCACGCTGCGCGCGCATGGACCAGCTTGATCCAACGACGACGCAAGCGCTACGAGTCCATAGCGCGACACTCCCCCGTAGGTGGGCTTGACGCCCACGGTCCCCGTAACGGCGGCGGGCTGACGGATGGATCCGCCAGTGTCGGTGCCCATTGCCAACGGAGCCTCGAAGGCAGCCAGTGCAGCGGAGGATCCGCCACCCGAGCCGCCGGGGATTCGCTCCAGATCCCACGGATTGCGGGTCGGACCGTATCCGCTGTGTTCGGTCGACGAGCCCATCGCGAATTCATCCATGTTGGTCTTGCCGAGGATTACTACATCGGCAGCACGCAGACGCTCGACCACCGTTGAGTCGTACGGCGGCCGCCAGCCCTCCAGGATGCGCGACCCGCACGTCGTGGGGACTCCGTGCATGGTGAAGACGTCCTTGAGCGCTAGCGGTACGCCGGCCAGCGGACCAAGTTCCTCGCCAGCCGCGCGTCGCGCCTCGATCGAGGCAGCAGTCTCGAGTGCCGATTGACGGTCGACGTACAAGAAGGCGTGCACTCGATCATCCACAGCCTCGATGCGGTCCAAGCACGCTTGGGTCACCTCGACCGAGGTGACCTCGCCAGCGCGCATGGCAGCGGCCAAGGTCGCAGCATCCTGGCGCACGAGATCACTGTCCATCACAGGAGCCATGTCAGTCCTCACCAAGGATGCGCGGCACCCGAAAGCGATCGTCTTCCCACGCAGGTGCGCTTGCGGCGATCTCGCTGCGATCCACACCAGGCCGGGCGACGTCCTCTCGGAAGATATTGCTCACCGGGATCGGATGGGAGGTGGGCGGGATGTCCTCGGCGGCCACCTCAGACACCCTCGCTACGGCATCGACGATCGCCGACAACTGCTCGGCGTAGTGGTCGGCTTCTTCCTCGGTCAGTTCTAGACGCGCAAGGCGGGCGAGATGCTCGACCTCTTCGCGGGTGATGGCAGCCATGCACTCATCCTTCCAGCACCCCCGCACCCGACACTCCAGCGAGTCCTCCCTCGAGCAAAGCGTCGAAGGCGTCCGCCACCACGACAGGGACGCCCAAAGACGTCGCCTTGTCGAGTTTGGAGCCAGCGCTCTCCCCAGCCACCAGCACCGTGGTCTTCTTGGATACCGATCCGGTCACCTTCGCCCCCCGGGCAACGGCAGCCGCGCTTGCTTCGTCGCGGGTGTAACCAGGTATCGATCCAGTAATCACGATCGTCGTCCCCGCGAGCGTCTGTTCGAGATCGGGAGCATCGTCAGCACCGACTCCATCGGCCATCACGACGCCGCCGCGAGCCCACTTGTCGATGATCTCGCGATGCCAATCCTCGGCGAACCATTCGACCACTGCTTCAGCGATCACCTGGCCCACACCTTCGACATCGGCGAGTTGCTCGGTGCTCGCTGCGACGATCGCATCGATCGAGCCGAACTCCCGCGCCAATGCCTGCGCCGCCGTCGGCCCCACATGCCGGATCGACAAGGCGACCAGGATGCGCCACAGCGGCTTGTGCTTCGCCTGTTCGAGATTTGCCAGCATGGTCTTGGCATTCTCAGTCAGTTGCGGGCCTTCCTCGCCCTTACCCGGATCACGCGTAAAGAAGGCGCATCCTCGAAGGGCTGCGGCATCGAGCAGGAAGAGGTCACCCATATTCGAAACAACGCCACACTCCAAGAGGGCGACAGCGGCCTTGTACCCAAGGCCCTCGATATCAAGGGCCCCGCGAGAAGCCACGTGGAAGAGGCGCTCGCGCAATTGCGCCGGGCACGCCGCAGTATTCGGACAGCGGATGTCCTTGTCGCCCTCCTTCTCCGGGCGTAATGCGGTGCCGCACTCAGGGCATTTCGTGGGCATGACGAATGCGGTTTCCTCTCCCGACCTCGCCTCCACTACCGGACCGATCACCTCGGGAATTACATCCCCCGCTTTGCGTAAGAAGACCATGTCCCCGATCAGCACGCCTTTGCGCTGGACCTCGTACTGGTTGTGCAGCGTGGCCATCGAGACCGTGGATCCAGCAACCCGCACTGGATCCATCACAGCGAACGGAGTTACCCGCCCGGTGCGCCCGACATTGACCGCGATATCCAGTAATCGGGTGCGGACCACCTCAGGCGGGTACTTGTAGGCGATCGCCCACCGTGGCGCCCGCGACGTCTCACCAAGCTCGGCCTGCAGCGCGAAATCATCCACCTTGATGACAACGCCATCGATCTCATGCTCGACATCGTGACGATGCTCGGCGTAATAGCCGATGTAGTCGCGTACCGCGGCTGTCGAATCGTGCACCGCCATCCTGGCGCTCACCGGCACTCCGGAGGCGGCAAGGAGTGCGTAGACCTCGCTTTGGGATCCGATGTCGATCCCTTCGCGGGCACCCACTCCATGAGCGGTGAAGCCCAGTGCAGCTAAGCGACCCGAAGCTAGGGCGTAGTCGCGCTCGAGACGCTCTAGTCGGCCCTGCCCTCGAGTGCCGTCGCTGCCACGCGCGGTTTGGAGTTCTGCTAAACGCTTGTCCATTCGTTGGCGGATCGTTCCGGAAGCTGCGTTCCTCGGATTGGCGAAAGGTGTGGCGCCAGCAACCATCTGCTCGTCATTGACGCGCTCGAAGTTTTCGGTGGATAAGAAGACCTCACCGCGCACCTCGAGAAGGGGCGGAGGGTTCTTTCCGGTCAAGCGCTCAGGAATAGCGCCGATGAACTGCACGTTGTACGTGATGTCTTCTCCGGTCACTCCATCACCGCGCGTTGCTGCTGAGACCAGGCGCCCATCGCGATAGACCAGATCGACCGCCAGACCGTCGATCTTCACTTCGCATAACAGGCGAGGGAGGGATCCCAATGCCTTGGTGATCCGCTCGAACCAGGCATCGAGCTCGGTGCTGTCGAATGCATTGTCCAACGAGTACAACCGAACAAGGTGCGTGACGGGCTCGAACATTTCCGAGCGCTCGCCGCCCACCGTCTGCGTAGGCGACTCCCCGCTGGCCAGCTCAGGGTTCTCCCGTTCGAGATCTTCGAGTTCACGAAAGAGGCGGTCGTACTCGTCGTCGGCGATCGTTGGACGTTCAGCTTGGTAATAGTCATTGCGAGCGGAGTTGATCGCATCGACCAACTCCCGCCATCGATCTCGCGCGGACTGTGCCGGCGCATCCTGGGTACCAGCAACAGCCTTGGACTTACGAGGCATGCGTTGTCTCCAGGTCATCCCGGACGATCGACCCGACCCTCCGACAGGCACCGATAATCGCTCGAGCAGTGGACATATCGACACCAGCCAACCCACCTTGCGGAGTAAGTGCAATGTTGGCAGGAACGTCAGCGAATCCATTTCGGGACATGAATTCACGGAGAGTGGCACTCACGGCGGTATCGCTTGCTTGTCCGACATTCACGGACACCGGTACGCAGCCCAGGAGCAGACCGACCCCAGATTCCCAGGCCCGCGGTAGGGACTCGTCATTAGGCAGCGCAAGACCGAGATTCACGGAAACCGCATCGGCGCCGGTATCCACGAGCAAGTCGATCGGCGCGCGCGGCGCGAAGCAGCGAATCGACGCACGCGCACCGGCGGCATGCACCCCCTCGACAACGGTGCGCAGATGCGATTGCACTACGACAGGTTCCACACTGCGGTGGGTGAGCCGGCCGCTGCTCATCTTGATGCGGCCTTCGAGCACGGAGGGAATGACGTCCTCGATGATCTCGATCACGACGGCGGCACCGGGTACCGCACGCGTCACACGTGCGGTCAATTCCTGAGCAGTCTCGGCCATCCCTGCGGCAAGCTCACTTGCTGCACCCGGGTCGCGGATGAGGGATTCGCCGGCCGGATCGGCTATGCCCGCTGCCAGGGACCAGGGGCCGGCGATGGCAACCTTCAAGGGCCCGGCGTACCCGACAGTGAACTCTTCGAGTGCATCGATGTCCTGTGACACGTAGTTGCGGGCTCGGCGCATGACGCTGCTACCCGCATGCCCGACTCGCCACCCCGACGGCGTGGTTTCTACCTCGAAGGACCTATCGGCCTCGGCCAGTAAGCAGGCCGCTCGACCTAGAAGGTCGGCACCCGGTCCCCGGTCCGGCAATTCGATCAGATGAACGAAATCACCGAGTTCGCCGGCAACGACGTTCATCGCCTCGTGGGCATCGATCCCAGGCATGGGTCCGACTCCCGTGGCCACCGCCGGCAACGGCCAGTTGCAGTTGTGGGCCGAGTCGTCGTCGCGGTCCTCGCGTGATTTCGAATCGTGAGTGTCGGTCACGAAACTCGCCCAGCGGGCAATGCTTCGGTGCGGTCAGTGCTTTCCACTCGACCTGATCCGACTACCCGTGATCCGTCGTAGAGAACCGCACTTTGCCCGCGAGCAAGCCCGCGCACCGGTTCGATCAACTCCACGTGCAACCTTCGACCGTCGAACCACGCGCGCGCAGGTACCGGTGTGTGGTGCGCACGAACCTGAGCCTGCACATCGACTCGCTGCGTGCCGATCCTCGGCCCGGTCCAGACCACGTGATCGGCGCTGAGAGTCCAAACATCAAGATCATCTACGGCGCCGACGTACACGGTGTCGGACTTCGCATCGACGTCGATTACGTAACGCGGGTTTCCGTCTTCGGCGGGGATCCTCAAATTGAGCCCGCGTCGCTGGCCGATCGTGACTGTGAAAGTGCCTTGGTGCTCACCTACTTGCTCACCAGTTGCGGCATCAACAATGCGGCCAGGCTGCGCGCCTATGCGATCGACAAGGAAGCCTTGCGTGTCACCATCGGGAATGAAGCAGATGTCGTGACTGTCGGGCTTGCGCGCGGTTCGCAATCCGCGTCGCTCGGCTTCGTCGCGCACATCACCCTTCTTGCTGTCACCGAGAGGGAATAGGCAGTGGCCGAGTTGATCGGTACCGATTACCGCGAGCACGTAGGACTGGTCCTTATCCTGATCGACCGCGCGGTGCAGTTCGGGGCCCTCGGGGCCGTCGACTATTCGCGCATAGTGCCCGGTGGCCACGGCATCGAAGCCGAGTGCTAACGCCCGATCTAGGACAGCGCGGAACTTGATCTTCTCGTTGCACCGCAAACAAGGGTTCGGCGTGCGATCTGCTTGGTATTCCGTCAGGAAATCCCCGATGACTTCTTCTGCGAACTCAGCGGAGAAGTCCCAGACGTAGAAGGGAATGCCGAGCATGTCGGCAACCCGGCGTGCATCGCGGGCGTCGTCGAGAGTGCAACATCCTCGCGAGCGCCCGCTGGTGGATTCCGCACGCGCAAGCGCGAGGTGGACACCCACTACCTCGTAGCCGGCGTCGACCATGCGGGCGGCGGCCACCGAGGAATCAACCCCGCCCGACAGCGCAGCGACAACTCTCATGAGCGGCGCTCCCCGGCACCGCCGCCGGCTCCCACCGACGACGCCGACACCGAACCAGCGCGTCGCGCCCGTTCGACCACGCTTGGCAGAGCCGACAGGATCATCGACACGTCCTCAGGCCGGGAGGTGCGTCCGAAGCTGAAGCGCAAAGACGAGCGAGCCGTGCGCTCATCGACGCCCATCGCCAGCAGTACGTGACTGGGCTCGGGGATGCCCGCCGTGCATGCCGAGCCAGTCGAGCAATCCACCCCAGCTGCGTCGAGCAACATCAAGAGTGCATCCCCTTCGGCCCCTGGAATGGAGACGTGGACATTCCCCGGCAGGCGCTGTTCGCTGTCGCCTACCTCACCGCCATTGACGATCGCATCGGGAACCACCTCCGCGATTCCGGCGACGAGATCGCGCTGCAACGCC
>CBFIHB010000062.1:0-9692 GCA_965662415.1 Actinomycetes bacterium
CGCTTGGAGGCACTCCTGAACTTCCAAACGTTGGTCGAGGAACTCACCGGCCTGGCCGTCGCGGGCGCCTCACTGCTGGATGAGCCGACCGCGGTTGCCGAAGCGATGGCCATGGCGGTGAAGCACGGCCCCAAGAATGTCCGACGCTTGGCTATCGACGCTGGAGTCCATCCACAGACCCGCGCAGTTGTCGCCACCCGAGCCGAGCCGCAGGGCATCGAGGTGGTGGATTTCGATCCTGCCAACGGCTTGCCGGAGGGGGAGTGGTCGGGCGTGGTGATCGCCTACCCCGCATCCACCGGAGGAATCCGCGATCCTCGTGCGCTGATCGCGGATGCGAAAGGTCGGGGTGCGCTGGTGATCATGGATGCCGACCCCCTCGCTCTGGTTGCACTGGAATCGCCTGGAGCTCTCGGTGCAGACATCGCTGTGGGATCGATGCAGCGTTTCGGAGTGCCCATGGCCTTCGGTGGTCCGCATGCCGGGTACATCGCGGTGCGCAGTGGCTTGGAGCGTTCGCTGCCCGGCCGACTTGTGGGAGTAAGCGTCGATGCAGATGGACGCACTGCCTACCGTCTCGCCCTGCAAACGCGCGAGCAGCACATTCGTCGAGAAAAGGCCACAAGCAATATCTGCACCGCGCAGGTGCTGCTCGCCGTTCTGGCGGGGATGTATGCCGTCTACCACGGCCCTGAGGGACTTCGAGCCATCGCCAAGCGGGTGGCCACGTTGGCTGCGCGACTGGCAACGGGTGCGCAGCGCGCTGGGTTGGAGGTTATGGACGAGCACTTCTTCGACACCGTTTCCGTGCGCGCCGAAGGCAACGCGGAACGTATCGTGGACAACGCCCGTGATGCTGGCATCAACATTCGCTTTGTCGATGCGGACACTTTCTCCATCACGGTGGACGAAACCACCACCGAGCAGCAGATCGCACGCGTTGCCGGAGTCCTCGGCTTCGACATCGCCTCGATTGCCGAACCGATGATCCCGACGTCGTTGCAGCGCTCCGACGAAATGCTCGACTACCCGGTCTTTCACCAGCACCGCAACGAGACATCGCTCATGCGCTACATGCGATCCCTGGCAGACAAGGATCTCGCTCTCGATCGCACGATGATCCCACTCGGTTCGTGCACTATGAAGCTCAATGCTGCCGCTGAGATGGCTCCCATCACGTGGCCGCAGTTCGCTGAGATCCATCCGTTCGCACCTGCGCAGCAGGTCGAGCCGTATGTGCGGATCATCGACGAACTCGAAGCCTGGCTGGCCACAATCACCGGATACGACGCCGTCAGCGTCCAGCCCAACGCTGGATCGCAAGGCGAATTCGCCGGCCTACTCGCGATCCGCGCTTACCACCGTGCGAACGGCGATGACCAGCGCACGATCTGCCTGATTCCCAGCAGTGCGCACGGCACCAACGCCGCCAGCGCGGTGATGGCGGGGATGAAGGTCGTGGTCGTGGCGTGCGATGAGATCGGGGATGTCGATGTTGCAGACCTCAAGACCAAGATCGTCGAGCATGGCGAGTTTCTCGCTGCATTGATGATCACCTATCCATCGACTCACGGTGTGTTCGAGGAATCGGTGCAGGAGATCTGCGGGCTCGTCCATGATGCCGGAGGTCAGGTGTACGTCGACGGCGCGAACCTGAATGCACTTGTGGGGCTAGCCAAGCCCGGCAAATTCGGAGCCGATGTCTCGCACCTGAACTTGCACAAGACATTCGCCATCCCACACGGGGGTGGGGGACCGGGTGTAGGCCCGATCGGGGTGCGCGCCCACCTCGCGCCCTATCTGCCCGGACATCCGCTGCGACCCGAGGCCGGGCCGGCTGGCCGCGGTTACGCCGACGGGGGAGTAGGTCCGGTCAGCGGCGCCCCGTGGGGCAGCGCCGGCATCCTGCCGATCCCGTGGATGTACATCCGGATGATGGGTGATGAGGGTCTACGCGCCGCCACGAGCACCGCGATCGTCTCAGCGAACTACATCGCGCATCGACTGCAGGACCATTTTCCGATCCTGTACACGGCGCCGAACGGAACTGTGGCGCACGAGTGCATCTTGGATGTTCGCGCCATCACCCAGGAGACGGGGATCAGCGTCGAGGACATCGCCAAGCGATTGATCGACTACGGGTTCCATGCGCCCACGATGTCTTTCCCCGTTGCTGGCACACTTATGGTGGAACCGACGGAGAGTGAATCGTTGGCGGAGATCGATCGCTTCTGCGATGCGATGATCGCGATCAAGGCGGAGATCGATGCGGTTGCGGCCGGCCAATGGCCCGCAGATGACAACCCACTGGTCAACGCGCCACACACCACCGATTGCCTGATCGGGGACTGGAACCATCCGTATCCCGCACGACTGGCCGCTTTCCCGGCTCCGGGAATGGAGAACGGCAAGTACTGGCCACCGGTACGGCGCATCGACGGCGCCTACGGAGACCGTCACCTCGTCTGCTCATGTCCACGACCCGAGGAACTTGCCGACGACCTGCCGGTGCCAGCTGCAACCTAGGGCCGGGGCAGCTCCAGCACGAGGCAATCGTCTCGACCGAACCGACGTGGACCTACGTCGGTGAATCCGAGGCTGCGGTAGAAGTCGATGGCGCGGGTATTCGTCGCTAGGGGGTCGATGAGGATGGTGTGGGCGCCGTGTATCTCGAACGCGCGGTTAATCGCGTGCTTCATCATCACGGTTCCGTAGCCGCGGCCGATCGCCTCGCGTTCACCAATCCAGATATCGATCGCGAACGTGCCGGGGGAGACGGCCCCTGAGCCGTCACCCCAGTAGTACGAGGGTTCGTCTGCGGCGTCCAAGACGACCACCACCCCTATTGGTCGGCCGTCCACCTCGCACATCCACACTTCTTGCCATGGCACATCGATCTCGTGCCTCCAGTCCCAGGGTTCGTCATCGCCGCTGACCGCGCGAACGTGTTCGGCCTGATCCCAGCGCTCCAGGGTGGACACATCGAAGGTGGCAGCCAAGCGCAGCACTACGTCAGACACGGACGGCTCGGACCCACAGGTAGTCCTGGGTATCTCCGTCGGGGCGAACATGCGCCTCCTCGTACATTTGTTCAATTGTGAAATCCGTCTCGAAGAGCGACTCGAAGTCGGCGACGCTTTGCCGGCGCACAGGCAGCCCGGCGCACATCTCAGGTCCCGTGGGGCCGAAAGAACCGATAACGACGACGGATCCGTGCCGCGTAGCTGCCCGAAGTACCGACGCATACCGGCGTCGATCAGCATCATCGCGCAAGAAATGCAGGACGGCGCGGTCGTGCCACAGATCGAAGGAACGCGGGGGAGTCCAGGAGAGCAAGTCCGCCCGAGTCCACTCGACGGACGCGGCACGCTGGCCGAGGCGAGCCTTGGACAGGTCGAGTGCGATCGGCGACCAATCCAGCACCGTCAGATCGCTCCAGCCGCGGTCCAGCGCTTCATCGACCCACACGGATGCACCCGCACCGATGTCGATCGCTGAACTCGATGGCGATAGGTCACCGATCATCCGCCAACTCGGATCCGCAGTGACCTGAAACCAGCCGCGGGTGGTGTAGTCACCGGAGTAGGAGGAGTCCCAATGGGCTGGGCTTGACGTCACGCCACGAGCCTAGTCTCGTAACGGACATAATGTACATTATCGGGCTAAGACCCATGAGTGCGCCATCAGGGCAGGTACTCGCGCACGTTGGGCATCAGGAAGCCTGCTGGGACCGATCCGGTAGCCCTCGGTCGATCAGAGTGCATCGATGGCACGTTGTGCGCCGTGCCAATGAGTGCGAACGAAACAACCGCTACCGCGCAGGCACTTAGTCAATTCGTGCGCACCACCTGGTCATTACAGCGCATGACGGTCATCTTGGGTTCAGTCCTCGGGGCCTAGGCTGTGCGGCGTGTCAAAGGTTCTGGCGAGTCTGCCCATCGGTGAACGCGTAGGTATCGCCTTCTCCGGGGGGTTGGATACGTCGGTTGCCGTGGCGTGGATGCGCGAGAAGGGCGCAATCCCCTATACCTACACCGCCGACATCGGCCAGTACGACGAACCCGACATCGCGTCCGTGCCCGGACGAGCGACGCAATACGGCGCTGAGGCGTCCCGACTGGTCGACTGCACCGGGCCACTCGTCGAGGAAGGCCTGGCCGCCATCGCGTGCGGCGCGTTCCATATTCGTTCCGGCGGGCGGCAGTACTTCAACACAACTCCCCTCGGTCGCGCGGTGACCGGCACGATGCTGGTGAGAGCGATGGCCGACGACGGTGTCTCGATCTGGGGCGATGGTTCCACCTACAAGGGCAACGACATCGAGCGGTTCTACCGCTACGGACTCATGGCCAACCCGGCGCTTCGCATTTACAAGCCGTGGCTTGATGAAGACTTCGTGCGCGAGCTCGGTGGCCGAGCGGAGATGAGCGCCTGGCTTACCGAACGTGATCTGCCGTACCGGGACAGCGCGGAGAAGGCGTACTCCACCGATGCGAACATCTGGGGCGCAACGCACGAAGCGAAGACCCTCGAGCATTTGGACGTCTCGCTCGAGACCGTCCAGCCGATCATGGGCGTTCGATTCTGGGACCCGTCGGTCGATATCGCTACTGAAGACGTCACCATCACATTCGAGCAAGGCCGTCCGGTTGCGATCAACGGCCAGACGTTCGACTCCCCCGTCGCGTTAGTGCGTGAAGCTAACGCAATCGGTGGGCGGCACGGTCTGGGTATGGCAGACCAGATCGAGAACCGCATCATCGAGGCCAAGAGTCGTGGCATCTATGAAGCCCCGGGTATGGCGCTGCTCTTCATCGGTTACGAGCGGTTACTCAGCGCGATCCACAATGAAGACACCATCGCGAACTACCACGCCGAAGGTCGCAGACTCGGCCGATTGCTCTATGAAGGTCGATGGCTGGATCCGCAATCGCTGATGTTGCGTGAGTCCTTGCAAAAGTGGGTGGCCAGTGCGGTCAGCGGGAATGTGACGCTTCGGCTTCGTCGCGGAGACGATTACACGATCATCAACACCGAGGGCCCAGCCTTCAGCTACCACCCCGATCGTTTGTCGATGGAGCGCACCGAGGATGCGGCGTTCGGTCCAGACGATCGCATCGGGCAACTCACGATGCGCAACCTAGACATCTCCGATTCGCGGGCCAAGCTGGAGTTGTACGCGGGACTTGGAACACTGCGCGACGGGCATGTGGAACTGGTGGGTGATATCCGGCCAGGTATCGCCGGACGCATCGCCGATCGGGATGCGCAGGCAAGCGAGGGTGCCGAAACCGAGCGCGGCGCGGAGCAAGCCTGGGAGGGCGCTGCTTTCGACGCTGGTGCCGACTGATGCCCAGGCGTGCGCTTCGTGTAATGCTGGAGTCATGACTGCCTCTCCCCCAGAGCCGGACGGCAACGACGACGTCCCCGAGATCCCGGACTTCATCCCGGATGAGGGATTCGTCGCGTCTGGGCCCAAGGAGCCCTCCGCCGAGGAGCGGGCAGCCAAAGCGGCGCGGATCGCCCAGGGCAACGACCGCCTTCGTGCGGCCGGCCAGATTTCCGACGGAACCGGTAAGCCCGCGTATCGCCGAGGATCCAAGGTTGCCCCCTGGATCGGGATCGCGGCCGCCGTGGCCGTCCTGATCGTGGTCGTGGCCGTCTTGGCCGGCTAAGCGCCGGAACGCCGCTCGAGCGCTTGATCGGGCACTTGATCGGGCATTTGAGCGTTCCTGGAGTGAACACTGCCCGATCAGGACCTGTCCCCCGGGGCCCGTCGCCCGGGAAAACCTGGCAGCGTGAAGGAACCTCGGGCGCCACGGATGCGTCTGATCCACAACCGACACGCGAGGGAGGCAACCATGGGCGAGACGTCTATGAAAGGCACCCGGCTCGGGGCCTTGAGCTACGAGCGAGATGAGCATGTGGCTCCAGCAGAGCGACGACTTGTCCGATATGTGTGCAAGGCTGGACACACATCCGATGTCCCCTATTTCGTCGATGCGGACGAAATCCCGCGCGAATGGACGTGTCGTTGTGGCGAGCTTGCAATCGCCGAAGAGATCGCTCCGGAGGAGCGCAAGGCCGAACGCCACGTTCGCACCCACTGGGACATGTTGATGGAGCGTCGCACTATCGCCGATCTCGAGGAGTTGCTCGAAGAGCGTCTCGCACTGCTCGACGAGACTCGTTCCGAGGATCTGCCGAAGTCGGCCTGACGCCTACCGTCCGATTACTGGCGGGTCTTCGGGCCCACGCTCATCGGGGTCTTCGTTTCGTAGGTCCTCGATCACGACTGTTCCCCGGATCACCTCCCCCGATCCGGGGAACCTGGAATACCACGTCTGCTGATTAAAACGGCGAGCCATCCAGCGGCCGACCACCGAACGTACGCCTGGAAGCAACAGCGCTGCGCCAAGGACATCGGTGAGGTAGCCGGGGATGACGAAGAGCACGCCAGCACCGAACTGCCCGACAGTGGCTGAAGCAAGTTCGCGCGCCCGCTGGGGATCGGCTTGCATCGAGGCGGCCGCGCTGGCGCCGGCATTTCGCATCAAGGCCACGCCGATCGGGATGCCCGCAAGCAGGCCGAGCAATGCCCACCCCCAACCAATGAGCGAAGCGACGCCCCACAGAACCAGGATTTCGGCCAGCGGATAGCCGAACACGATCAAGCGCCCACGAAAGCCCATCGGTTACCGCTTCATCCGCGCTAATGCCTGCCTAATCCCCTTAGCGCGTTCGGCGACACCCCACTGGGTTACTCTCCACAGGGCCTCGGCCACGATGGCTCGACTCATCTTGCTATCGCCGACACTGCGCTCGACGAAAGTGATCGGCACTTCCTTCACCGTCATGCCGCGCTGCACTGTTCGCCAGGCTAGATCGACCTGGAAGCAGTAGCCCTGGGACGCGACGGTGTGGAGGTCGAGATTTCGCAAAGTGTCGGCACGGAAGGCTCGATAGCCGCCGGTTGCATCGTGAATCGGCACGCCAAGCATCGCGCGCGTATAGATGTTCCCGCCGCGTGAAAGCACCTCGCGCCCCTTCGACCAGTTCTGCGTTCCACCTCCGGGAACCCAACGCGACCCCAAGACCAGGTCAGCGTCGCGCAACGCATCTAGAAGGCGAGGAAGTTGTTCTGGTTGGTGGGAACCATCGGCATCCATCTCAACCAGGACGTCGTAGTTGTTTTGCAGCCCCCAGGTGAAGCCAGCGATGTAGGCAGCACCCAGACCTTCCTTGCCGTGGCGGTGCATGACGCGAACCTTCGGGTCCGCTTCGGCGAGGGAATCGGCAATCGCACCGGTGCCGTCCGGGGAGTTGTCATCCGCAACGAGGACATCGGCCTCGGGAACCGCCGCACGGATGCGCTCCACGATCAACGGGAGCGCGTCCCGTTCGTTGTACGTGGGGACGATGACCAAGATCCTCCCAAGATCGGCGAAGATGCCGTCGGTCCCGGAAGTCACCGTTCAACCTTAGCCCGACGCTGCTTCGCGTTGGACGCGCCGATGACGTCGACGCAGATAGCCCACGATCACTAGAGCGAAGGCAAATGCCACCGCAGCCGTGATCTCCGGCAGCGCACCAACAAGGGTGCTGGGCGTGCGGCCGGTTCGTAGATCCACCTGCGCCACGAGATATCCACGCTCCCCCTCGTCGATCCGCTCCACCACGGTGCCGTCGGCAGCGATGACTCCGCTGATCCCGGTAGTCGAGGCGACGACCACGGTGCGTCCGGTTTGCAAGGCACGCATCCGTTCGATATCCCACTGCTGCGCCGGTTGTCCGGTCCCTTGGTAGGTCGCGTTATTGGTTTGCACAGTAATCAACTGGGCGCCACCGTCTATCGCTGCGGTGAAGACGTCGTCGTAAGCGACCTCGAAGCAGATGGCATCTCCGATGATCACTCCCCCGATCTCCAGAACACCTGGCTCATCTCCCCCGACGAAATCCCGGGGCACCCGCTCGAAGCGACCGATCAACGGCGCGAGTTGCTCGCGAAAGGGGACGAACTCCCCGAATGGCACCGGGTAGTTCTTCACATATCGAGCCCCCGCACCGGTCTGCGGATCCCACACGATGCCGCTGTTCTCGACCTTCGTCGGGTCATCCGTTTGCACGACGGCACCGACCAGGATCGGTGCACCGACGGCTGCCGCGGTTGCGCTGATGTCCGCCGCGACCGTCTCATCCCGATACGGATCGATGTCCGAGGAGTTCTCCGGCCACAGCACGAAATCCGGTTGCGGGACTTCGCCAGCGTCGATTGCCTGCGCGAGCTCGAGCGTTTGATCGATGTGGTTTTGCAACACCGCTCGCCGCACGTCGAGCGCCTCCATGCCGGTCCCGGGTGTGCCTCCCTGGATCGCGGCAACGGTCGCGGTGCTGCTGGTGCCGCCGAACTCCAGCGGCCGGGGAGCAACGAGCGCTCCAAGGAAGACGATGGCGATCACGATCGAGGCTGTTCGCCAGGTGCGTGTTCGTGCGGACTCGACGACCAAGCCTGCGATCAGGACGATCACGAAAGTAATGCCCGCCATGCCGGCCACCGAACCGAGCGCAGCTAGCGGTGAGTTCCCCTGCGAGAATGCCAGTTCGCCCCACGGGAAACCGCCGAGCGGCACGCGTCCGCGCAGCGCCTCCATGACCACCCACCCGCTGGCGATCCACCATGCTCCCCCTCGAATGCGGCTGATGGGTCCTACGAAGCTCCCGAACAGTCCGTTCCACAGCCCGCAGTAGGCCGCAAGGATCAGCCACGCGTCGACACCGATCACCGTCATCCAGGGCAGCAGGACGACGAAGAAGGCGATGCCGTAGATCAACCCGATGAAGCCGGACAGCTTCCACGAGGTGCGCCATTGGACCGCCAGAACCCCCAGTACGCCCACGAAGGCGAGCGGCCACCAGCCGAAGGGCGCAAAGGCCATCGCGGTCATGACACCGGATGCAGCGGCGATCGCAATGGACGCCATCGTCCTTGCCAGTCCTTCACCCCGCACGGCGCGACTCCCAGTACTCATGGCCGTAGGCGCACTGTCCGGCCATCAGTGTGGCCAGGCACTGCGGATCTCCGGAATCGAGATCCGGCAGGCCGGGTGTGGCTGCGCGCGGATCAGTCGACCAGCCTTGAACGCGTTCGTCGGGAACACGGACCTGCAGATCAGCGACGCGCCAAATTGCCAGGTGCGCAGGCGCGCCCGGGGCGATGGTCCCGATTTCGGGCTGGCCGATGGCTCGCCACCCCGCACGAGTATGCGCGTTGAAGGCAGCGCGTCCGGAGACACCCAGTTCGGGGTTCGTGTGCTCGATTGCCGCTCGCACGGCCGTCCACGGGCGCAAGGGCGTGACCGGCGAATCGGAGTTGATGGTCAGTTGCCCGCCCGCGGCCACGATCTCGGCGAACGCGTTCATGCTGTGGGCGCGGTCGACACCGAGCCGTTGGTCGTACATACCCCCGGGTATTCCCCACCAGGCATCGAAGACGGGCTGCATGCTGAACGTGACACCGAGGGAGGCAAGTGAGGCGATGTCCTCGGTGGCGAGCATCTCGGCATGCTCGATCCGGTGCCCGGCGGCCCGCACCCGGTCAGCACCGAGTTCCTGCGCCACGGCCCGGAAGGCAGCGGCCACATCGCGGCAGGCGGCATCCCCGATCACATGGAAGCCACCAGGCACCCCCGCCT
>CBFIHB010000063.1:0-9637 GCA_965662415.1 Actinomycetes bacterium
ATTGATGGTCGGACGCCGGGAACTCGGTGGGTTTCGACAGGTGGAGTTGGTGTCCTCAGCGATGTTGCGCGGGATAGCCCACGCTGATGGCTGGGCGGTTATCGATCAAGAGGGTGCACGCAAAGGTGATGCGGTGCCGTGGATCCCCGTGCCGTGGCGCCGGGTGACGAGCCGCTAGCGGCGAGACGTGACGAGCCGGCCGGCGGCCTTTTGCAGCTTGGTCGAGCCGGTGAGCTCCTCGGCCATGAACTCGCGCAGCAGATCGATCGCCTTGAGCACCTTCTTGCTGCGAAGCGAGTAGTAGACGCTCGCACCTTCCCGATCTGCCTGCACTACTCCGCGCTCGCGCAAGATCGCCAAGTGCTGACTGGTGTTGCTTTGGGATAATTCCAGCGCATCCGCAAGCTCGTTGACCGTCAGTGGTCCGTAGCGCAACTCATTGATGATGAGCAGGCGCTTGGGATCGGCGATGGCCTTGCAGATCCGGGCGTGCAGATCGTGGATCTCGAGCTCAGTCTGCTTGTCCATTGCTCTGGAACCCTACGCCATCACACCGTGGTCGATGCTGCGCACTGGTTCTTGCCGATCTCCAAAGTCTCGATCTCTTCGGCCGAAACTTGCTTGCCGGAGTTCACTTCGCGGATGGTGTCGTAGAAATCCGGTGCGCTGGGCAGTGTGCCGACGATCTCCTCGACGAACTTCACGAGATCTTCCTCGTTGAGCAACGTGGATTCGAAAACCGCTCCGAGGGTGGTCTTGACCATGCCGTCCTCACCCATCTCCTCCGCGCTCGACCAGTGCGCGGGGAGGACGGTCGTAGCCGGATCAAGTGGTCGCAACTTCTCGTTGACGGTGTAGTAGAGCTCGCGCGCGAGTTCGTCGGCCTTTCCGGTGAGATCGGGTCGGCCCACTCCGCGCACGAAGACCGTGTCTCCTGTGAGCAATAGGTGACCGGGGATGTGCACGCACGTGGTTCCCGGTGTGTGGCCGGGCATCTTGATCGCGAAGGTGGCCACCGTGTGCCCACCGAGATCGATCTCGGTGCCATCGACGAGCGGTTCGTTGGGCCACGGAATGGAGCCGCCGGCATCCTCCAGCGGTAGGTGATAGACGGCGCCGACCTTCTCGGCTAGTTCGGGACCGCCGCTGATGTGATCGGCGTGCACATGGGTGTCGATCACGTGGGTGATCGTCATGCCTTCGGAGGCAGCCAACTCGATGTAAGGGTCCGGGAAACGGGCTGGGTCGACGACGATTGCGTCCTTCCCGGGCACGCCGATCAGGTAGGACAGGCATGCCTTCGACGGGCGCAGGATCTGCCAGCCGACAACCCCCTCGGGCAGGCACTCGAGAGGCTCAGGGACGAGGAGCTCCGCCCACGCCGCGGTGCCACCTTCGAGGTTGCGGGCTTCGACTCCGGCGTCGGCGAGCATGTCCAGGAGCAGGCCGCTGCCATTGCCGTGGGCACACACCACCACGGCGTCCTCGGGCACCTCTCCGACGAGATCGTCGAAGTCCTCGACTGCCATCCAAATGGGCATGTTCCGGGTCGGCACCGACTTGGTGCCCTCGACCTGCCAGGCGGCGAACTCGTCCTGGTTGCGGACATCGAGGATCATCGGGATCGACCCTTCGGTGATGCCGTCGTACAGCTCTCGGGGGGTGATGGATGTGGGCATGGCTACCTCCTGGGCGCCCTTCCTCGGCCATGTGGGCGCATCGGCATATGCGCAGACGCTAATACGTGCCAAAGGGCGGAGGGAAGCAATTCCCTCAAATTTTCGGGAAATGCCGCGAAGCCCTTGCCTAGGGGTGTCCGGACATCTAGCGTTCCCCTTGAGCCCTAGGAGAAGCCATGACTGACACCCCTATCAATACCGAACCGGAGTCCATGACGATCATCGCCTTCAGCGGTGACCTCGACAAGCTCTGGCCCACCATGATCCTGTCGTCCACCGCCGCCGCCAATGGCATGGACGTCACCGTCTTCTACACCTTCTGGGGCCTGTTCCCGCTGGTGAAGGACGACGTCCGCATCACCGGCTACGACGCCATGACCAAGATGCTCGCCGGAATGAACGCTCCGGGCATGAAGAAGGCCAAGTTGTCCAAGATGGACATGGGCGGCATGGGCCACTGGATGATGCGCAAGGTTGCCGCCAAGAACAACCTGCTGCCCCCGGAGGACCTCTTCGAGTTGTCCAAGGAAATGGGCGTGAACATGTGGCCTTGCCAGATGACCATGGATCTACTCGGCATCGAGGCTGACCAGATGGTCGACGGGCTCGGCGAACCCGTGGGTGCGGCAACCGCACTGAAGAAGATGGCCAACTCCAACATCAGTCTGTTCATCTAGGAAGGCGCGAAACCATGGAAGATGTGAAGACCACAGTCGATGCCAAGGGGCAGTCGTGCCCGATGCCGGTGCTGATGAGCGCCAAGGCGGCTAAGGAACTAGCACCCGGCGAGACGATGCTCATCGAGGCGACCGATAACGGCGCCCGGTCTGATATCCCGGCATGGGTGGACCAGACCGGCAACGAACTCATCGAGTCCAGCGAGGAAGGCGGCGTCATGCGCTTCCTCGTGCGGAAGAAGTGATTGCGTGCGCTACGGCTTTGCCATAGACCAACGCACGTGCATCGGTTGCCACGCCTGCACGGTTGCCTGCAAGACAGAGCACGACATCCCGGTCGGTCAGTTTCGTACCTGGGTGAAGTACGTCGACAAGGGTGAGTACCCCAACACCACCCGTGAGATGGGCGTCATGCGGTGCAACCACTGCACGGATGCGCCCTGCGTGAAGGGGTGCCCCACCAGCGCCCTTTTCATCCGCGAAGATGGCATCGTCGACTTCGACAACGAGTTGTGCATCGGCTGCAAGATGTGCATGCAGGCATGCCCGTACGACGCCATCTACATCGATGCCAACACCAATACGGCTGCCAAGTGCAACTTCTGCGCACACCGCGTTGACCAGGGTCTGGAGCCGGCGTGCGTCCAGGTGTGCCCGACAGAGTCCATCTGGATGGGTGACATCGACGACCCGACCAGCGGCATTAGCCAGTTCCTGAGCATCGAGCCGGTGAACGTTCGTACCCCGGAGCAGGGCACCCGCCCCAACGTCTACTACGTCGGTGCGGACTCCACGGTCCTGGATCCCATGGCTGCGCCGGTGGACGGCACGTACCTGTGGGCCAACGCCGATCCCTTGCGCTTGGAGACAGCGGCCGAGTTGCCGGGTGATCCGCTGAGCAACGCTCGGTTGACCCTCAACACCGCCCATCCCCGCCCGTGGGGCTGGAAGGTGTGGACCTACTTATGGACCAAGTCCATCGCGGCTGGTTCGCTGGCCCTAGCCGGCCTCATCGTCCTGCTCCTAGGGGACACCAGTGCGTTGATCAGCACGGTCGCGCCGCTACTCACCGAGGCGTTCCTACTCATCACCGCCGTGCTGCTCATCTGGGACCTCAAGCAGCCCAAGCGATTCATATTCCTGCTCGACCCGCGCAAAATCAACAAAACATCCTGGCTGGCCATCGGTGGCATCTTCCTCGGGCTCGGTGCTGCCATCGGCGGTGTCTGGTTCTTGATTGGCGCCGCTGATCTGCTCGGTATCGCCGACTTCACCGCATGGCTGACCTGGTTGGCGTGGCCTGCCATCCCAGCGGGAGCAATGGTCGCCGGATACACGGCCTTCCTCTTCGGCCAGGCCGAGGGCAGGGACCTGTGGCAATCGCCGGTGCTCTTCTGGCACCTGCTTGCGCAGGCAGTGATGGTGGGTTCGGGCGCCCTGCTCGTGGTGGGCGCTGTGATCGGCACCGATACGGCCACCATGCAGTGGCTGGCCTGGGCGCTCGTAGCCGGCGCAGGAGCACACCTACTCATTACGGCCGTGGAGTTCGGGGGCACCCACTCCACTCGGAACGCCGAGATGGCGGCCCACGCGATCACGCATGGTCGCTACCGGCTGCAATTCTGGGGCGGATCGATCCTGCTGACGATCGTGGGCGCCCTCGTCGCGCTGCCGACCGCCCTCGGAGGTGCCATCATCTTCGCAGCGCTTGCCGGCCTGATCGTCCAGCCTGCTCTCGTATTGCACGAGCGGGTTTTCGTGATGGCAGCACAAGACCCACCGTTGTCCTGACAATCCAAGACCTACCGACAAGCAGCGATCGAGAGGCGCGAACAGATGACCCCACGTGATCCGGAAGCCATGCATCGCCCGGCGGCTTCACCCGTCGGGCCGGATAACCCCGAGCACTACGGACTACGCATCCGCGAGACTGTCTCGAACTACCCGCCTGTCGAGCAGTGGGACGACGTCGTCATGTACGACGCCAAGGCGCACCCGCGCAAGGTGGAGAAGCGATACATGCTCGTCCCCACTACCTGCTTCAACTGCGAGTCCGCGTGCGGTCTGCTTGCCTACGTCGACAAGGAGACCAAAGAGGTCGCCAAGATCGAGGGCAACCCAGCCCATCCGGGGTCGCGCGGACGCAACTGCGCCAAGGGCCCGGCCACGATCAACCAAACCTCCGATCCCGAGCGCATCCTCTACCCGATGAAGCGCACCGGTAAGCGCGGCGAGGCCAAGTTCGAGCGGGTTTCCTGGGACGACGTCCTCGACGACATCGCTGGTCGTATCCGCAAGGCCATCGAAGAAGATCGCCGCAATGAGGTCATGTACCACGTCGGCCGTCACGGTGAGGATGGCTTCATCGAGCGGGTGCTGCTGACCTGGGGTGTGGACGGCAACAACACCCACACCAACATCTGCTCCGCGGGCGCACGCTTCGGATACACGGTGTGGGGTGGCTACGACCGCCCGTCGCCTGACCACGAGAACGCCAATGTCATTTTGCTGATCTCGGCGCACTTGGAGTCCGGTCACTATTTCAACCCGCACGCCCAGCGGATCATGGACGCCAAGGTGCGCGGGGGCGCCAAGTTGGTTGTTTTCGATCCGCGCCTGTCGAATACGGCATCGCACGCTGATGAATGGGTCTCAGCGTGGCCGGGCACCGAGGCTGCGCTCCTGCTCGCAGTGGCGTCGTACCTGATGCGCAATGACGAAGTTGACTGGGCTTATCTGAAGCGTTGGGTGAACTGGTCCACCTACATGCGCGAACTGCACCCGGAGCTGCCGGCTGATGACTTCGAAGCTTTCAAGAAGGCATTGACCGAGGATTACTCGCAGTACACCTTCGAGTTCGCCGCGCAGGAATGCCGGATTCCGGTCGAGCAAGTAGAGAAGGTCGCGAAGATCATCGCCGGCTCGGGTGGAAAGCTCGCCGCCCATACCTGGCGCGCAGCTTCCGCCGGCAACCTCGGTGGCTGGACCGTCGCTCGTGCACTGTTCTTCTTGACTGTGCTCACCGGCAGCGTTGGCAAGAAGGGTGGCACCAGCCCGAACGGGTGGAACAAGTTCATCCCGCATGGCCCGTCTATGCCAGGTGGCCACGATTCATGGAACGAACTCCTATGGCCCAAGGAGTTCCCCATGTCCACCAACGAACTGTCGATCCTGCTGCCGCACTTCCTCATGGACGGTCGCGGCAAGGTCGACACGTACTTCACTCGCGTCTACAACCCGGTATGGACCAATCCCGATGGCTTTAGCTGGATCGAGGCGCTGTCCAACGAAGACATGGTCGGCTGCCACGTGGCGATGACTCCCACGTGGAACGAGACCGCGGTCTGGGCGGACTACGTCCTGCCCTTCGGCCACAGCACCGAACGTCACGACACCCAGTCCTACGAGCAGTACTCCGGCAAGTGGCTGGGATTCCGTCAGCCAGTACGCCGAGTAGCGCTGGAGAAGATGGGTGAGAAGATCGGCGACACCCGCGATGCCAACCCCGGCGAGGTCTGGGAAGAGACCGAGTTCTGGATCGAACTGTCCTGGCGTATCGACCCGACCGGTTCGCTGGGTATCCGCAAGTACTTCGAAGCACCGGGCCGACCGGGAGAGAAGGTCACCGTCGATGACTACTACGGCTGGATCTTCGACAACCAGGTTCCCGGTCTGCCGGAGAAGGCCGAGAAGCTCGGACTCACGCCGCTGGAATACATGCGCAAGTACGGTGCCGTGGAAATCGCCAACGGGCTGTACCGCCAAGACGAGCGCCCGCTGACCGAAGCGGAACTCGACGGTGCCGTGCCTGATGACGAGGGCGTGCTGCGCAAGCCGATTACTCCCGAGACGCAAAAGCCGCTGGTTGGTGAGCCAGGCTCCGTCGGTGTGCAACTCGAAGACGGGTCGAAGGTGGCCGGATGGCTTACTCCTTCGCGCAAGCTCGAACTGTTCTCGCCATCGATGGCGGACTTCGGTTGGCGTGAATACGCCACTCCTTGCTACATCACCTCGCATGTCTCACATCGCGAGTTGGATGAAGAGAACGGCGAGATGGTGTTGGTGCCAACCTTCCGGCTGCCGACCCTCATTCACACTCGATCGGGCAACGCGAAGTACCTCAACGAGATCAGCAATAAGCACCCGCTGTGGGTTAACCCGATCGATGCTCGACGTATGGGCATCGACACCGGAGATATGGTGCGCGTTACCACCGAGATCGGTTACTTCGTGGCCCGCATCTGGGCAACCGAGGGCATCCGCCCGGGAGTTTCGGCCCTGTCCCACCACATGGGTCGCTGGCGCACCACCGACGATGCCGGTAGCCGCTGGGTGACGGGCAAGGTGAATGTCGGCAAGCTCGAGGATGGTCGCTGGCGCCTTCGGTATAACGAAGGCATCCGGCCGTTCGTCAGTGACGATGCCGATTCCGCGCGCATCACCTGGGAGGACCCGGGCGTGCACCAGAACCTGGCCTTCGCAGTGCACCCGGACACGTGGTCGGGCATGCACTGCTGGCACCAGCGGGTCAGGATCGAGCGGGCTCACGAGGAGGACAAGTACGGGGACGTCGTCGTCGACACCGCCAAGTCCCGCGAGGTCTATCGGGAGTGGATGGCCAAGACGCGTCCGGGTCCCAATGCTGAAGGCTTGCGTCGCCCAATGTTCATGATGCGTAACGTCATGCCGCAGGTACGCGCGTACTACACCGACAACTAAGCCTTTTCCGGTTGCGGCGTCAGTCGTCGGGGTCGAGATAGAACTTTCGCCCTAACGTCTGACGCCACATCGGTTTCGGTGGTGTTTCGTCTCACGCGTGGCCTGGCATGCTGTGCGCGTGCCATCACCGTTGTGGTCTCCGAGCGATAATCGCGGCGCAGCGATGCGTCGCTGGATGGAACGCTGCGATGCGCAGACCTACGGCGCTGCCCATGCAGCGAGCGTCGCGGATCTGGATGCCTTTTGGACGTGGGCGTGGGCTGAGTGCGGGATAGTCGGGGATCCAGGTGATCGAGCTTTCGAGCCGGGAACCGAAGTCCTGTCCGCACGTTTCTTCCCCGAAGCGCGGTTGAACGTGGTCGAGACTCTGCTCGACGGGCCGGATGACGCGCAGGTGTTGGTGGCAATCGACGAGACAGGCGCTCGCCGCTCCTGGACCCGCGCGCAACTTCGTCAGGACGTAGCCGGTGTGGCAGCGAGGATGCGCGCCGTGGGCATCGAGCCCGCAGATCGCGTAGCCGCCTGGGCACCCAACGCCCCGGAGGTTGTCATCTGGGCACTTGCCGCTCTCTCGCTTGGCGCGGTGGTCAGTACTGCGTCCCCAGACTTCGCCCCGCCTGGCGTCCTAGACCGCTTCGGTCAGGTCGAACCCCGGTTACTCCTCGTCGGTTCCACGTACACCTACGGCGGTCGCGATTTCGACATGCGCTCGGCGATCCCTGAAGTCCTGGCCGGGCTGCCCAGTGTCGAGCACGTGGTGGTCATCGGTGGTTCGCAGGACGAGGCATACGCATCATGGGAGGAATGGTCGTCGACCCCCGGAATTTTCAACCCAGTTGCGTTGCCCTTCGACCATCCGGGCTTCATCTTGTTCTCCAGCGGAACGACGGGCGCACCGAAGTGCATCGTGCATAGTGCTGCTGGAGTCATGTTGAAGGACCTCGTCGAACAACGCGTGCATCTGGATATCCGCGAGGACGATCGTGTCTGCTACTACACGACCACCGGCTGGATGATGTGGAACTGGTTGGTGATGGCGCTGGGCACCGGCGCCGCGATCGTTCTCTACGACGGCCAGCCCATGTATCCGACCACGACGCGGCTATTGGATCTAGCGGGGTCGGAGGGGTTGACCTTCCTGGGCGTTTCCGCCAAATACATCGAGTCCCTTCGCGAGAAATCCGTCAGCGCCACACGGTCTCAGGTGGCCACCTTGCGCACTATCGCAAGTACCGGGTCACCGCTGGCGCCCGAATTATTCGACTACGTCTACGAGCACGTCGCTTCCGACGTTCACCTGGCCTCGATTTCCGGTGGTACGGACATCTGCGGATGCTTCGTCCTTGGTGTGCCAACCGAACCCGTTCGGCGGGGCGAGATCCAAGGGCCGGCCCTGGGGATGGACGTGCGTGCATTCGACGATGCCGGGCGTGATGTGCCAACCGGTGAACGAGGGGAGTTGGTCTGCACCACCCCGTTTCCGTCCAAGCCACTGGGCTTCTGGGGAGATGACGGGACTCGCTATCGAGCGTCGTATTTCGAGCGCTTTTCCGGCGTTTGGGCGCATGGGGATTTCATCTCGCGAACGGAGAACGGCGGTTTCGTGATCCACGGTCGATCCGACGCCACGCTAAACGCCGGTGGGGTGCGCATCGGCACCGCGGAGATCTACCGCGTGGTCGATGCGATTGATGGAGTCAGCGAATCGATCGTCGTGGGTCAGCGCGATGGCCTCGACACGCAGATAGTGCTCTTCGTAGTGCCCGCGCAGGGAGTCGAAGTCGACGAGGCGTTGGAGATTCGTATTCGCAGCGATTTGCGGCGTAACGCCAGTCCCCGACACGTTCCTGCACGGATCGTCGCGGTTCCTGCGGTTCCGAGGACCATCACAGGCAAGCTCGCCGAATTAGCCGTGACCGACATCGTTAACGGTGATCCGGTTCGAAACGTCACCGGACTCGCGAACCCCGAGAGCCTGGAGTCCTTCGAGCAATGGGCTCGGAGTAACTCGTTTCCGGACCTATGAGCGCGGGGCGGCTGTGGTGGTCCGTGCGAGCAGTTCAGGCTCGAGGACTATTGAGCGCCCCTTGACCTTCTTGCCGTCCATGCGATCGAACAGTCGCTCGGCGGCCAAGGCACCCATTGCGGTCAACGGCTGGGCGATTGTTGACAAACTCAAAGTGCGCAGCGCGCCGATCGTGATGCCGTCGTAACCGATCACGGAGATGTCATCGGGCACGTGCAGACCGTATTCCTGACAGGCGGCTAATACGCCGATGGCGGAGATATCGTTGCTGGCGAAGATAGCGGTAGGCGGTTCACCCTCCTCGAGCAAGGCTCGCCCGGCTAGCAGTCCGCCTTCATTGGTCAGGTCCGCGGGACTGACGCGGATCAGTTCTGCCAAGCCAGCGCTTTCCATCTCCTCGCGGTAGACCCGCTCGCGCACGACGGCCGGCTCGAGCGTGCCGCCCGAAACGTGGGCAATCCGCGTGTGTCCGAGTTCGAATAAGTGGGACATCGCCATCCGCGCACCGACTTCATCGTCTGAGGTGACCGAGTCGA
>CBFIHB010000064.1:0-9609 GCA_965662415.1 Actinomycetes bacterium
TGGGCGAGGGGACATTGGCATTCGAGGGCTTCGCCCTCATGCTGCCAGCGGCCACGTCATCGACAGAACTCAGCGAACTCTTCTTGGAGTTCGGGCTGTTGATCCTGGGCCTCGGCATCATCGCGCGCCTCGCGCGACGCTGGGAGATGTCGGCTGTCCCGTTCTACTTGATCATCGGACTCATCGTCGGACAAGGTGGCCTAGGCGCTGTCGATTCAAGCAACACACTCGTTCCGACGTTGGCCGAACTTGGCGTCATCTTGTTGCTGTTACTCCTTGGCCTGGAGTACTCAGGTGACGAACTGGTCGATACTGCGCGCAAGCAGTCGAAGTCCGGATTGATCGATCTACTCGCGAACTCGATACCTGGCGCCATCGTCGGCTTTGCATTCGGCTGGGGTGTGCCCGGAGCGCTCGCCCTCGCTGGAGTCACTTACATCTCCTCCTCGGGCATCGTCGCCCAAGTGCTTCGCGACCTTCGATGGCGCCGCAACCCGGAAACCAAACCGGTGGTCTCCGTGCTCGTCCTCGAGGACCTCGTCATGGCGCCGTACCTGCCGATCCTGACGGTGGTCCTCACCGGCACCGGCTTGATCACCGGAATGATTAGTGTTGGCGTGGCACTCACGGTGGTAGCGGTCGTCATCGTCATCACACTTAAGGGCGATACCAGCTTCAAGCGCTTCTTCGATGCCAGTGAGCCCGTCGGCCTGCTGCTCGTGGTCTTCGGAGCGGCGGTGGCCGCAGCGGGACTCGCCGGCCTGGTGCAGTTCTCACCAGCCGTTGCAGCCTTCCTCGTCGGGCTACTTCTCACCGGCGAACTCGCAGAAGTGGCGCGGCGTCGTCTGGATCCACTTCGTGAACTCCTCGCCGCGATCTTCTTCGTCTACTTCGGACTGTCCACCGATCTTTCCGCCCTGCCCGCAGTACTACTGCCGGCAGCCGGGCTGGCGGTCATCACCATAGGCACCAAGTTCCTCACCGGCTGGTTCGCGGCCACCAGCGTTGAAGGTGGCACGATCTCGAAACTCCGCGCAGGTGCGCTGCTGAGCGCACGCGGTGAGTTCAGCGTCATCATCGCCGGGCTCGTGGCTGTCAGCGGCGTCTTACCTCCTCAGTTCCAGGCTTTCGTAGCCGCTTACGTTCTCCTGACCGCCACCGCCGGCCCCCTGCTGGCCCGCTGGGTCGAGCCCGTCGGCTGGTGGTGGGAGCAGCGCCCCGGACGCGTACCCTCGGAAGAGTGAGCGCACTCGTTCGAATCCTGACGGCCTTCCTCATCGCCATCACGGGGATCGCACTTCTCCCAGCAGGCGCACACGCGCACGCTGATCTAGTGCGCAGCACCCCAGAGGACGGCGAGAACCTCCAAGTCGCACCCGACCAGATCGTGCTCACATTCAACGAGGAACTGTTCGAAGAACTCATCGAAGTTTCGATACTCGATGCCTCCGGTGATCTCGTGATGGCGACCGAGGCAGAGCAGACTCCACCCCCTGGGACCGATGTGTTCGTCCCGTGGCCAGCGGATCTCCCACCGGGCGAATACTCGGTTGCCTTCCGTGTGGTGTCCGAGGACGGACATCCGGTGACCGGTCAGATCGCGTTCTCCTACGACGCCGTGGCCTCTCCCCCCACCCCGGAACCCTCCGAAACCCCCGAGCCGGAGGTAATCGCGGAGACCCCCTCGGATGCTCCCAGCCCGCAGCCCGAGCCGATCTCGCAGGAGCCGAGTCCGGAAACCACATCGTCGCAGGCATCGGAAGTCGCGGTTGCCATCGAAGAGGCGGGGCAGCCGAACAGCTCGCTTATCGGACCCTTGCTCATCGGCGCCGCTGTTGTCGTGGGAATCGGAGTCGTCTTTTCGCTGGTCATGCTCGCTAGATCACGCCAGTAACGGGGACGACGATGGCAACGACGACCCTCTCCCGGAAACCGCGATCGGCCTTGGTCCGAGCACCTCAATTGGCCAGCATCGCGGTTGGCCTCGTTGCGGTTGCGGCCTCCGCCGCGGCAATCGGACTCGTCATTGCAGGTGGCACTTACGAGGTGTTGCCAGGCCTTGCCGATCCCGGTCCGATCGTCACGTGGGGAGCGCCCATTAGTCGGGTCCTGACCGATATCGCCGCGATCGCGACGGTCGGCTTGTTGCTTTCCGCCACCGCGTTAGCTCCATCGGGCAAGGACGGCGTGCTGTCCCAACTCGGTCGCCGCGACTCCATCCGCGCGGCCTGGGCCGCCGGCGTCTGGGCCATCATCGCTACCGCTCAACTCTTCCTTTCGCTGGCACTCGTCCTTGGTGTCCCAATCACCGAAGCGCTCAGTCCGGAGATCGTGTCCACCTACGCGAACGAGTTGGACACCACACGCGCATTGCTCGTCATGGCGATCCTGGCAGTGGTGGTTGCCGTAGGAGCAATCACCTCGGCCACCACCGGTGCCACCGGTTCATGGCTCGTGGTTGCCGTCGTCGCCGCTGCGCTGCCCGGATTGGCAGGGCACAGTTCGGCACTCGGTGATCATGAACTGGCGACCACCGCTGGTGTTACCCACATGGTCTCGGCGGTGCTGTGGGTCGGAGGTCTGCTTGCTCTGACGATCCACGCGATCCGCCGCGATGTTCCCCTCGAACGTCCAGTGCAGCGCTTCTCGACAATCGCCTTGACCGCGATCGTGCTACTGGCCGTCAGTGGCCTGGCCAATGCCTACACGCGTGTCGATGGCATCGGACAGTTGCTCAGCACCGGCTACGGGCAAGTGACCTTGATGAAGGTGTGGTTGCTCGTGGCACTCGGCGTCATCGGCTTCATCCTTCGCAAACGAGTTATTCCTGGCTTATCCACTGCCTCAAGGGTGAAGTCATTCGTGCGAGTGGCCGGGATCGAACTGACGATCATGGCGATCGCCATCGGACTCGGTGTCTCTCTGGCATCGAGCCCGTATCCACGCGAGGAGCAACTGCTACCCACGTACGGAGAGACTTTGCTGGGCTTCGCTTACCCTCCTTCACCGACTCTCGAATCGGTAGCTCTGGGATTCAAGTTCGATCCACTGTTCTTCACCGCGAGCATCATTGCCGCTGCCCTCTACATCGTCGGGTACGCCCGCGTCCGCAGCGCGGGCATCGAGTGGCCGATCATGCGGCTGGTCTCTTGGCTCGGTGGGATCAGTGTGATCATCTGGACCACCAACTCCGGCATTTCCATCTACTCGCAGGTGTCGGTCGGGCTGCACATGACTCAACACATGATCATGACGATGCTCGGACCGATCTTGCTCGTCATGGGAGCACCAGCAACCTTGGCCTTGCGTGCCTTGAAGCCCGCCAAAGGAAATGAGCGCGGTCCGCGTGAATGGCTGGTCTGGTTTCTGCACAGCCCCATCACACGTGTGCTGACCAATCCGTTCTACGTCTTCATCGTTTACGTGATCGGTCTCTACGGGCTCTATATGACGCCGCTTTTCGGTTGGCTGATGGGCTCGCATGTCGGTCACGTCGTCATGCAGGCTCACTTCATCATCTCCGGATACCTCTTCTACTGGGTACTGATCGGCATCGATCCACGTCCGCGGCCGCTTCCTTACTGGGGGCGACTGTTGCTGCTCCTACTTGCGCTGGCAGTTCACGGATTCTTCGCAGTCGCCATGATGATGGGCACGACACCCATGGCTGTCGAGTGGTACGGCATCGTCCGACCAGAGTGGGTTACCGATCCTCTACGCGACACTCTCCTGGGCGGACAAGTTGCGTGGGGACTGTCCGAGATTCCGAGTGTCATCGTCCTGATCGCTATTGCCGTGCAGTGGTCGAGAAGCGACGAGCGCGAAGCAAAGCGTCGGGATCGGGCGGCGGATCGAGATGGGAACAAGGAACTCGAGGAGTACAACGCCTACCTGCAGTCGCTGCAGTCGCGCACTCCGAGTTCCCCTAGTTCCAGGTAGTTCCCCCCACTTCGTCCAGTTCATAACCGGTGTGTAGCCGGACCCACGGGTAGGCGCTTCGGTCCACCTGCATGCTGCGACCGTTCTCTTTCCACGCACCCGCCCACCAGGCAAGCGCAACCTGTTGCAAGGCGTACTCCTCCTTGCCTAGGCGGTAGGACTCCTCCTCCCGACCGGGTGCGTAGATCTGCCCCGTCTTGAAGCGCAGTTGCAAAGCGCGGGTGTCGTATGCATGCGCAGCCAGGAAGGCTCCCGCGTTGGTGTCAGGTGCTGCGTAGACATTCGCGAAGGAATCGACACCCACGAAGGTGGCCGGCCTGCGAATTCCCCAACTGACACCCATCGGGTAGTAGATCTGACCTCCCGGTGCGTACACGGTTCCACCAGGTGGTGCGTAGGGCGGGCTTTCGAAGTTCACGACCGCTAGCGCGCGGTAGACGATGTCTGCGTTCAAGAACAACGATTCGGGTACTGCCTGGCGACCGGCACGCAGAAGCGTCGCCGCCCACCACAGGTGCTGGACGTTTTGCGTGTAATCCGGGTTAACGATGCCGTGGTTGGTGACCGTTCCATCCTCGTTCGCATTCGTTCCAGGAAGCCGGACGCTCACGCTGATTCCATTCACGAACGTGTTGTCGCCGAGATTCCCGGGCCTTGCGAATGCAGCGATGGCCATGGCGATCATTGAATCGCGCCACTTGGCTTCCCGCTCATGACCGGGGAACATGGCGTAGGCGAGCGCCGGTCCAAGGAGGTCCCAGGACACTTCATCGGATTTCGAGTTACCGGGCGTCAACTCGATGCCAACGCGATCGCGGAAGTACTGCGGTCCGCGCAGCGCCGCGTACTCGGCTTCGCTGTAGACCATGGCCGCGACGTAGGCGCGCTCTTGAAGACTGAGTTGATCCCACAGCATCCAGCCAGCTTGACCAGCAACAACCGCCCACAGTGAGCTTTGCCATCCGTTACCCCAACCGCCGGGTGAGATGGCGCCGTGCGCGCAGGCGATGGACCTGATGTGCCAGCGCGCGAAGTCGAGCAGCATCTGCCGAGTGATTCGGTTGTCTTTGACGTAACTGCTCGTGCTGTAGAGGACTGCGGCGCTGAAGGCTGCGTTGGCTGAGCGCCTGATCGATTCTTCGCGCGAACGCTCGGTGCTTAGCGGGTCGTAGTAGGACATCATCGAGCGGGAGCGCAATCGATTCGTGAGGTCGGTAACCATCACGCCCCGCATGCCATCGCGCAGCGTCGCGTTGATCTCCTGGTAGCCGGGTATCCGTCTGGTCCCTTGAGGCAGCAGTGGTGCACGCACTTTGCGCTGTTCGACTTTGCCGAATCGTTCAGCCTCACTCGTGGCGGTGGGGCACGCCCCCGGCGCGCTGGACTGAAGGCCGAGGAGGGCGCTCTCGCCCTCCTCTACTTTGAAGACCAGTGAATCGACCTGATCAGTTCGCGTCACGCTGTTGGCGAGAAACCATCGTTGACTTCCCCGAACTACTCCGGGGCCGTCCTTGCCATCTCCGTCCCAGTCACCAGCAATGGGAGTGTCACCAGAAGCACCGAAGGAGAAGGTGCGTGTTCCTTGTCCATTCGGACGCGGGACGATCCAGGTGGATCCCCGGACCACTCCCGGTTCGTCCACACCATCGCCGTTCCAGTCCCCCACAACGGGGATGTCCCCGGCCTCGCCGAATTGGAACGTCTCTTGGGCGCCGGTCGAGTCCCGCCAATTCCAGATGCCCTCGCGGAAAGTCGCGATGTCGGCTTTGCCGTCGCCATCTCGGTTGCCGGTGAGCGGGATATCCCCAACGGAGCCGAAGGAAGCGAAACCCTCCCAGGTCGATCGCCCGATGGCGGCGTTGGTGATGAACCACTGCCCACCGGAGAACACACCGGGGGTGGCTACGCCGTCACCATTCCAATCGGCCATGAGGGGCGACCCCTCGAGTACCGGCATCTTGATGCGAGTACGCGAATTGCCCGCAGCGCCCTGGCTCAACGTGATCCACATACCCTGCGCCGACGATCCGGCGGCGGGAATCGAGCGGGCAGTGTCTACGCCGAGTTCAGCCCGGTCCGGAGTGGGCAGCGCCGGGAGGCTCGGGGCCTTGTTGATCCGATCAGGTGCTGCAGTACTCGCGGGGATGGACAGACCCAGCGCGACGAGGAGCGTGACCGCGCCGACCAGACTCCGGCGAGCCGAGGGTCGGTACACGAAAATCACTCGCTAACTGCTGGCAGGGCACGGATGGCTTCCCATGGTAGGCACGCTCGAGAGCAGGTTTCGCCGATTGGCGCCTCGTGGCTACGGCTGATGCGCTGGTGTTATACCCTAGGGGGTATGAAGTTCAAACGTCGCCCTGTCACCGTCGCCGCAATTGCAGCCGCAGCCCTCGCTCTCACTGTCAGCCTCTCCGGTTGTTCGTCGGACTCCGCGTCCGCTGAGGGCTCCGCTGATTCCGGGAACTCGGCCGAGGTCCAAGGACCCGCCTCTCCCGTCACAGCGCCGGAGGCCCCGGTCCGCGTGGGCGTTCCGGAGTTCGCCGAAGTGATCGCCTCCCCCGATGTAACCATCGTGGACGTGCGTACCCCCGAAGAATTCGCCGAGGGTCACATCGCTGGTGCGGTGAACATCCCCGTGGAGTTGCCCGACTTCATCGACCGTGTGTCAGAACTCGATACCGCGGGAACCTACGCCGTCTATTGCCGGAGCGGGAACCGCTCCCAGCCCGCGGTTGCCGGCATGGCCAGTGTGGGCATCAACGGCATCTTCGAACTCGAGAGCGGGACCACCGGCTGGACATCCGAAGGGCAACAGCTCGTTCAGTAGTTACCCTGGTGCAGTGACCTTCCCCCGCACCGCGGTCGCGAGCCTGGCCGTTGCATTCACCCTCGCGCTACTACCCGGCGTGAGCGCCGCAGCCAGCGCACTGCCGATTCCCGAGGAACAGGTGGGCGATGCCCGCCAAGTGATCGTCGTAACTGCACCCAAGTGGAGTGCCACCGACGGAACCCTCGCGACGTACGAGAAGCGCGGCGGAACCTGGCAGGTAGTCCAACCGAGCATGCGCACACAATTGGGATACGGCGGTCTCGTACGCGGAGACAAGCGTCGGCAAGGGACAGGCACAACACCCACCGGCGTTTATGAAATCCTCAACGGCTTCGGGCGCAAGCCCGATCCCGGCACGAAACTCGACTACACACAGGTCGATCGCAACGATGCCTGGCCATACAACCCCAAAGTCCCCAGCACCTACAACGTCTTCCAAAACGTCGATCGGTCATGGAAGTCCTACGGCGGATACGTCGAACACCTATGGGACATGGGCTACCAGTACGACTACGTAGCAGTGTTGGACTACAACCTTCCCGAAGGACCGATCAGCACAGGCGCCAAGGGTGTTCGACGCTCCGCGGAGCCACCGGACACCAGACGCGGGGGCGGGATCTTCTTGCACGTGGACAACGGAAAGAAGACCGCGGGTTGCATCGCGATCAAGAAGAAGGAAATGCGCGAGATCATGCAGTGGTTGGATCCGAAGAAGGATCCGGTAATCGTGATCCGCGTTGCCTAGAGCGGCACTACATCTTTGAGCGCCGGGAACTCCTCACGCCACTCGCTCACTGCTGAAGGCTCCACCGTGGCGTGCAATGTGGTCTCCTCGTGACCGGCACGCGCGACTACGTTGCCGATCGGATCGATCACCGCGCTGTGCCCACCGAGTTGTAGACCCTTTTGCATGCCCACTTGGTTGCAGGCGATCACCCAGGCCTGGTCCTCGATCGCCCGGGCCTGCACAAGTACATCCCAGGCTTCGATCCGCTTGGTCGGCCATCCGGAAGTGATCAGGAATGCGGTCGCACCCTGGTCGGTGAGTGCCCGGAACTGTTCGGGGAAGCGGGTGTCGTAACACGTGGCAAGGCCTGTCGGACCAAGGGGAGTTTCCACCACCACCAAGTCCCCGCCAGCCGACATCAATTCAGCCTCTCCGCCGTAGCCGAAGACATGAATCTTGCGATAGGTCGCTGCTACTGAGCCGTCCGGAGCAAACAGCACGCTCGTGTTGAAGTGCCGGCCATCCTCGGTTATCTCGGCGAAGGAACCGCCATGCAGCCAAGTTGAGTGCTTGCGCGCAATGTCGGACATCCGCGAAACGAGCGCGCAGTCGAAGGGTTGGGCGTTCTCGCGTGCGGAATCCAGATCGAAGGCGGCGGTACTCCACAATTCCGGAAGCATCGCGAGGTCTGCTTGCTCGATGGCTCGATCGGTCTCGGCGAGCACTCGATCGACACGCTGGTCGAATCCTTCGTCCGAACTGCAGTCAGCCTGAACCAGGGCCACTCGAACGCCGGATGAACTCACGCGCCTAACGCTACTCCCCCGCGAACTTGCGGAAATACACCGCGAACTTGCGCAAATACACCGCGAACTTGCGCATATAGGGCGCGAACTTGCGCAAATTGTCTGCGAACCTGCTCACAGCCAGTCACAGGGCTCTACAGTTCACAGATGACGTCGCGCCAACTGCAGACGTGGAGTGCGGCGATCACCAACTTCCACGATTTGGCCGAGTCAGTCGAAGACTGGAGTATCGGAACGCCGTGCCCAGGATGGTCGATCGCCGATCTCGTCTCACACACCATCGATCTGGAGTCCATGTTGGCCGCGGACCCAAGACCCGAACACTCTCCGGATTGGGCTGCGCTTCCTCATATCGACTCCGACTTCGGGCGATTCACCGAGATCGGGGTCGATTACCGGCGTGGGCGTTCGCGTGATGAGTTGCTGGCTGAATTGACGGATGCACACGCACGGGCAGTGGCTCGGATCGAATCGCTTCCACCGGATGCGTCGATTCCGTGGCTGCGGGGCGACACTCCCATTCCCCGCCTGCTGGGAATGCGTACTTTCGATGTCTGGGTTCACGAACAAGATGCCCGCGTGGCAGCGGGGGTAGTCGGCAACCTCGATGGGCCGGGTGCAGCGGAGGCGATGCAGTATCTCGGAGCTGGTCTACCCAAGGTCTGGGGTAAGGGCGTGGGGGCACCCGCGAAGGCTGTGCTACATGTCGTGATATCCGAGCCCGGGTTGACTGGTGATTTTTGGGTGCGAATGGGCGAAGACGGCAAGGCAGGACTCATAGGTCAAAACGAGACCGACGGCGACGCTGACGTGACGGTCACCGTTCCATGGCCGTCCTTCGTGATGCTCGGGGGTGGTCGAGCAACACAGACGGACTACGCGAGGGACGTCGTCGTTGTTGGAGATCAAGACCTCGGTAGGCGATTCCTCGAATCCATGGCTATTACTCCCTAGCGCTGCAAGTTCGCGCTCCGTACGCGCAAGTTCGCGCCCCGTACGCGCAAGTTCGCGGTGTATTTGAGCAAGTTCGCGGGGGAGTAGCGTGGGTCTATGGAGCAGATTCGGGTGTTCTTGCTGGACGATCACGAACTCGTGCGCCGTGGATTGGCCGACCTGCTCGGTGTCGAATCAGACATCGAGGTGGTCGGCGAGGCAAGTTCGGTAGCCGAGGCGATGGCGCGCATCCCCGCGACCAAGCCTGATGTCGCGGTGCTGGACGTGCGTCTACCCGATGGCAGCGGTGTAGAAGTGTGCAGGAACATCCGTTCGGAACTGCCCGACGTCAAGGCCCTGATGCTTACGTC